>DHDF01000075.1:6159-12369 GCA_002399225.1 bacterium UBA4883 | reverse complement strand
CCGCGGGGGCAAATTCAAAAAGTATGGGCCTGCACGGCCTGAGTGAGTGCAAACCAACGACAGCACTTGGGCCGCAAACAGATCCGACCTGCCTTGCGGGGCGATTTTAAAAATGTGGCCCGGCCCCTCTGAGGCCAAAGCCCGGCCGCCCTTGCCGGGGGGGCAAGAAATTTTTTTCAATAGGGATTGACGCGTGCGCAAGACCGTGTTATAATCCAACTGTACTATTACATATAGAACACTTAATACAGACGAACGATGACAGCGAGGTGAGCGGATGTTTTCAGTCGATTTTCAAAGCAGGGTGCCGATTTACGAGCAACTGTACCGAAGCGTTGCCCGCATGGCGTCGGTGGGCGCTCTGGAAAAGGACGAGGCGCTGCCGAGCGTCCGGTCGCTGGCGGAGGAACTCGGCATCAACCCGAACACGGTCCAGAAGGCGTATGCCATGCTGGAGCATGACGGCATCCTTTATTCCGTTCCCGGCAAGGGTTCTTTTCTCTCGGGAGACGAGAACGCGGCCGCCTGCCAGAGGGAGATCGCGGCCGAAAACCTGCGCCGCGCGGTGCGGGAGGCGTCCGGATGCGGCATGAAGAACGAGGCGATCCTGGCGCAGGTCGCGGCAACATTGAAAGAAAGGGGCGAGGCGAAATGATCGAAGTCAAGGACCTTGTGAAAAATTTCGGCGCGAAAGCGGCGCTGGACCATATGTCGTTTCAGATCGAGGACCGGTCGGTCTTCGGGCTGGTCGGCTCCAACGGGGCGGGCAAATCCACGTTTCTGCGCTCCGCCGCGGGGATCTACCGGCCCGACGGAGGGGAGATCCTGATCGACGGCGCGGCGCCGTTTGAAAATTCGGAGGTGAAGGGAAACGTCTGTTTCATTTCCGACTATCCGTATTTTCTGCCGCAGGCCACGCTGCAGGACATGGCGGCCTTCCTTTCCGGTCTTTATCCGCGCTGGGACTGTGCGAAATTCAAGAAGCTGAACAAGATCTTCCCGGTGGGCGCGAAGACGAAGATCTCCGGCATGTCGAAGGGGATGCAGCGGCAGGCCGCGCTGATCTGCGCGTTCTCCGCGTGCCCCGGCTACATATTTATGGATGAGATCTTCGACGGGCTGGACCCGGTGATGCGTCAGCTTCTGAAGAGGCTGATCTCCGACGAGGTCTCGGAGCGCGGCGTCACGGTCATCATCGCGTCGCACAACCTGCGGGAGCTGGAAGACCTGTGCGACCATGTCGGGCTGTTCCATAAAGGCGGGATTCTGTTCGAAAAAGATATCGACGCGCTGCGGCTCGGCATGAGCAAGGTGCAGGCGATCTTTCGGCCGATGCCGGACAAAAGCGCGTTTGCACCGCTTGAAATTTTGCAGTGGGAGATGCACGGTTCGCTTTTGAACCTTGTAATCCGCGGCGGCCAAAAAGAAGTTATGGAAAAGCTGAATTCCATGCATCCCCTCTTTGCGGAAGCGCTTCCGCTGACGCTGGAGGAAGTATTTATCAGTGAAATGGAGGTGGCCGGCTATGACATCGACAACATTCTCGCTTAATGGGACTTCACAATTCCGCCGGGTTTACCAGTGGGCGCTGAAGAAAAATGTCGGCATGATGGCGCTGCTGGCGCTGCTGCTGTTTCTCGCCAATCCGCTGATCCTGCTGATTTCCATGCAGGGGAGGCAAGATTCTCTGGAAGAATCGGTGGCGGAAGGAACGCTGACCCGGGGGCAGGTAGCGACAGAACTGTCGAAGGCATACAGCGAACTGGTCGGCAGTGCCCTTCCGGCGATCGCTATTGCCTTGGTCCTGCTGTTCTGCGCCATCTTATGCGTCGGCCTGTTCGGCTATATGCAGAAAAGACGCAGTGTGGACCTTTTCCACGCGCTGCCGGTCGGGCGCGGGCCGATGCTGCTGGGACGCTGGTGCGCGGGCCTGACCGTGCTGTTTGTTCCTATGGTGCTGGATTCCGTTTTCCAGTCGATCATCGGTGCAGCCTACGGCGTTTCGGTCCAGAATGGGACGCGGCCGCCGTTTATTATGCTGCTTTGGATTCTGCTGATGGGAACCGCGGCGTTTACCTCCTGCGTGTTCCTAATGGTTTGCACCGGCACGACGCTGGATGCGGTGCTTTCGGCCCTCGGCGTCAACATTGGCTATCCGCTTTTAATCCTCTGCGGGTTCAGCATCTGCGCCATGATGCTGCCCGGCTTTTATGAGGACGCATGGAAACATCCGTTTATCATGACCGCGTTTGCGCCGTTTGCCGCCGCGTTCACTGCGGTTTTACAGCAACACTCTTTCCGCTTTCTGCTCTGGTGGCTCGTTCTGACGGCTCTGATGCTGGCAGGGTCCGTCTTTCTGTACCGCAGGCGCAAAAGCGAGGCGGCGGAAAACAACTTTGCCTTCCCGCTGCCGAAATTGATCGTCCGCTTCCTCGTGACGGCGGTTGGTGGTCTTGGGTTTGGGCTGTTCTTGAGCGGGACTGCCGGGACGGGGAAGGGATTCTTGATCGGCGTTTTGTTCGGTTCCGTTGCGGCGCATGTCATTGTGGAGGCGGTCTATGAACGCGGATTTAAGACTTTGAAAAGAAGCTTTGCCTGGTACGGGGCTTTTGCCGCTGCATTTCTTGTCTTTTACGGGTTGCTGTGCACCGGCGTGTTCGGCTACGACACGCGCATCCCGAATGCCGACGAGGTGGAAAGCATCACGGTCAATTCGCAGAATTACTGGACCGGTACGGGCAGCCAGGAAATTTTCAACCAAAGCTCTTCGCATCGGTGGATTCTGTCCCCCATCATTAAGGATAAAAGCAACATCAAAACGGTGATCGGAATTCAGCAGAATTTGATCCGCCAGTACCGCACGCAGTATCCTTACCGCATCAAGAAAAACTTGGGGAACGGGCTGAAGCTTTCCTACAAACTGAAAAACGGGCGCGTCTTTGAGAGAGACTACAGAAGCTATTCCGACAATATGAATCTGGAAAAGATGCTGAACCCGGCCTATGACAAACTGACCGGCATGAAGGAGTTCGCAGAGACAAGCGACCTGCTTTTCTATGTGGAGCCGGAAGACATCAAGAGTATCGATGTGTATGGAGGGAAAGCAAGCAGCAAGACTTTCGTACCGGACGCAAAGGCCGCAAAGCAGTTTCAAAAGGCTTTGGAGCAGGACTTCTATGACGGGAAAATCGACCGGCCCTATCAAAACGAAGGAAAAGATCTGCCGGATCAGGTCGAAATCGCTTTGAATTACCGTGACAAGGTGGTGCCGAAAAGCGAAAAGCTAAAGGTGCTGCTGGGCGGTTACCAAGGCAAAATTAACATTATGAGCGGGAACTATTCTTTTTCCGCCGGCGGTTCGGCCACCGGGAAGCTGTTCAAGCAATGGGGCTGGATTTAATATAAATTTACAGATTGAGTATAAGAATTGCATCACAATCAAAACGCGAGGACGCCCGGGGCAAATTTGCCCCGGGCGTCCTCGCATGATTTTGGGAGCGGACTCCCCCATGAAAGAGAAAAACACTAAAAAAATACCCGGCGTTCTGCGCCGGGTATATCTTCCCTCTATGGTTTGATTTCTGCTGCAATCTGATCGGCATATTGCCCTGCGGCGGAAAGGTCTTCGTTGGTCGGCCTGAAATTAACCCGCAGGCCTTCTCCGATAAACCGGAACTTCAGGTGTTCCAGCCGGCTTTTTATCATCGGAACGGCTTCGCCGCTCCAGCCATAGGAGCCAAAGGCGCCCGCCGGCTTGCCGCGGGTATTGATCGGGTCAATGCTCGCCAGAACATCCCAGACAATTTTCGGGGCGTCTCGGTTAATCGTGCAGGAACCGACGAGAAGGGCGTCCGCGCGATTAACCAGATCCGCGGACTTTTCAAACGGCTCGAAAACGATGTTCACCAGTTGGATGTCGAGAGCTTCGTTTTTACGCAGTTCCTCCGCCGCGGCACGGGCAAGCTTTTCCGTGTAACCGTATGCGGAAGCATAGAGAATCCCGACAATTTTTTTCGGCCGGGGCACGGGGGTGCTCCATTGCAGGTAAAGCTCCTTGCAGCGGGAGATGTTCTCCGTCAGGCAGGGACCGTGGCTGGGGCAGACCAGTTTGACGGGGAGCCCTTCAATTTTTTTGAGTCCCGCGCGCACGCTTGGCCCGAACGGCCCCATGATGCAGCGGTAATAGTTTTTAAACTCATCCCAATATTTTTCCGGATCGTGCATTGTGGTGTCCGTCATCGTCGGCTCACAATAGTGGCAGCCGAGAAAGTCGCAGGTGAACAGAATCTGCTCGGACGGCATCCAGGTGAACATGGTGTCCGGCCAGTGCAGCAGCGGCGCGATAATAAACTCCAGATCCTTCCCGCCGAGGTTTAACCTGTCGCCTTGTTTAACGACAACGCTTTTAAATTCACGGTTCAAAATCGCGGAAAGATTCTTTTTAGCCGAAAAAGTGGAATAAACGACGATATCGGGGTTTAATTCCAACAGTTTGGCAACGGAGCCGGAATGATCCGGTTCCGTATGATTGACAACCAGATAATCGATTTTGGAAATGTCGCAGACACTCTGAATATTTTCGAGATATTCGTCGAAATAGGATTCATGAACCGTGTCAATCAGGACATTTTTTTCTCCCGTGATCAGGAAGGCGTTATAACTTGTCCCGTATTCGGCATGCATGATGATGTCAAAGACCCGCATGCCGGGGTTTAAAACACCGACGGAATAGACGTCTTCTGTCAGCTTTTTAACGCTCATAACGATCAGCAGCTTCTTTCTTCAGTCTTCTGGGGTAAACATATCTTTGCCTACGCCGCATTCCGGACAGGTCCAGTCATCCGGCAGATCTTCAAAAGCGGTCCCCGCTTTCACTCCGTGTTCCGGATCCCCGGCTGCGGGATCATACACATAACCGCATGCGGTGCAAACGTATTTTTTCATGAGATCACTCCTTTATTTGTTGTATCAACAGTATAAAGGAACGTGCAAAATTTGTCAATTAGAGCAGCCTTCGTAATTCAGGTCTTCCAGAATTTCACAAAGATTTTCAGGGAACACTTTGCAGCGATAGAATTGGTTTGCCAGGTTTAGAACCTTGAAAAGATTTCTGGAAATGAGATAATCAGTGCACTCTGTATTCGAACAGGTGATTTTAACGCCATACCCTTTCCTGCGGTTTCCGAATACATAATACTTAAGACAGTTGCCAGGTATCTCTGCGCAACCTATAAATCTGAGCATACACCGCGACCCTCCTCTGTGAATTTTTATCACGCATTTCTGCGCTATGTAATTATAATAATTCACATAAAGGAAAATATCAAGCGAAAATGCTCTGATTTTGACATGAAAATAGGAAATACGCAAGATATATCAATCTTCATAAGAGGCGAAACAGATGTAGTGGAAAAAACAGTTTGTCCAATTACTACAGCTTGTATAAATAAAGAATGATAAAAGCGCATAATACGCCAAGTAATGAACCGAGCAATGTGTCGGACGGGTAATGGACATACAAAAATACCCGGGAAAAAGCAATTAAAAGGGCGAGAACCAGCGCGGCCGCACCGAGACGGCTGTTAAACAGCCAGAGAGCGGTAGCGGCTGCGAAAGAAGTCGCAGAATGCCCCGACGGACACGAGTAACCGCCCGGGGTATGAATCAGCAGCGTCACATCCGGATTTGCAACAAACGGCCGCGGCCTGCCGATGATCGGCTTTAAGATCTGGCTGATGATATGTGCGAGAGCCAGGGAAAAAAACAGGCTCCAGGCGATACAGCGGGTCTGCCGGTTGTATCCGAGAATGATGGCGATCATTAGCCAGACCGCACCCGCGTTGCCGATCCTGGACAGCAGCGGGAATATAAAATCGGTAACCTGGTTGTGAAAGTGAATTTGGACATAGTGAATGATTCTGACATCCATTCCTCTTCCTCCGGTCAGAGTTGTTTCCTGATTATTATACCATATTTTAAATGCCTTGCGAATATACTTGTATTAAAAAACGGGAGATGGTATGGATTGGAATGGCAGAGCCTAACCAAGGAAGACTGTGCAAAAAAGCTGAAAACCAGCCTGAAAGACGGCCTTACGCCACGGCAGGCGGCCGAGCGGCTGAGAGAGTGCGGCCCCAATGAACTGGCCCCGCCGAAGAAAAAAAGCTTTTTCCGCCGCTTTATGGCTCAGCTTTCCGACTTTATGGTGAT
>DHDF01000075.1:5573-5968 GCA_002399225.1 bacterium UBA4883 | reverse complement strand
ATTGCGGCGGGAATTTCTTTTGTGACCTCCTGGATTCAGAAGGACAGCAATTACATCGATTCTATTATCATTCTGATCATCGTGGCAGTCGATGCGGTGACAGGAATGATTCAGGAAAGCCGTGCGGAAAAAGCGCTTGAAGCGCTTCAGAAGCTTTCCAGTCCAAAGGCGCGCGTCATCCGGGAGGGAAGGGAGTGGGAGATCCCCGCCGGGCGGCTGGTGCCCGGCGACTTGGTGGCGGTGGAAACGGGGGACCTGGTGCCGGCGGATCTCCGCCTGACCGAAACGGTGGATCTGAAAGCGGAGGAGAGCGCGCTGACAGGGGAAAGCCTTCCGGGAGAAAAAGACGCGGACTCTGTCTGTCCCGCCGGGACGCCGCTGGGCGACCGGCATAA
>DHDF01000075.1:0-5408 GCA_002399225.1 bacterium UBA4883 | reverse complement strand
ACGCCGCTGGGCGACCGGCATAATTTTTTGTATTCCGCCAGTTCCGTCGCCTCCGGGCGCGGAAGAGGAATCGTCGTGGCGACCGGCATGAATACGCAGGTCGGCAAAATCGCACATATGATCGGCAGCCAGTCCGCACCGCAGACACCGCTGCAGCGCAAGCTGGCGCAAACGGGGCATCTGCTGGGTGCCGGTGCGCTCGTCATCTGCTTTATCATTTTTATCATGGGGCTGGTGCAGCGGATTGAACCGCTGGAGATGTTCCTGATTGCTATCAGTCTTGCCGTTGCCGCCATTCCGGAAGGACTGCCGGCGGTTGTCACCGTCACGCTTGCCGTCGGTGTGCGGCGCATGGCGGCAAAACGGGCGATTGTAAGGCGGCTGCCCGCGGTGGAGACCCTCGGCAGCGCAAGCGTGATCTGCTCTGACAAGACCGGGACGCTGACACAGAACCGCATGACGGTGGTTGAACTTCAGAACAGCCATGGAAAACGGGCGAAAGACTCCGAAGAGGGCCGCAGGCTGCTGAAAGCGGCTTCCCTCTGCACGGATTGCGTGGTTTCCGACGGAAAGCTCCGGGGCGACCCGACTGAAACCGCCCTGGTCCGCGCGGCACCCGCTGAATCGGGCGAACTGGAACGGCGGACGCCGCGTGTCAGGGAGTTCCCATTTACAAGCGAACGCAAACGGATGACCACGGTACACCGCCTGCCGGGCGGGCGCTACCGGATCATCACCAAAGGTGCGCCGGACGTTTTGCTGCGGTACTGTTCTTCCGGTGCGGAAACGGACGGGATCGGGCGCCGCAACGAAGAAATGGCATCGCGGGCATTACGGGTGCTGGGTATTGCCTGCCGCGACACGGATCGCCTGCCCCGCACTGCCGAAGAGGCGGAACGGGACCTTACGTTTCTCGGACTGATCGGGATGATCGACCCGCCCCGTCCGGAAGCGGAAAAAGCCGTTAAAATGTGCAAACGGGCTGGAATCCGCCCTGTGATGATTACGGGGGATCATGCGGCGACGGCGGCGGCGATCGCCAAGCGGCTTGGAATCGCCGGCGGCACCTCCAACGTGGTGACCGGGCCGGAGCTGGATCGCATGACGGACGGAGACCTTGCCCGGAACATCGGCCGCTACTCCGTTTTCGCCCGCGTTTCCCCGGAGCATAAGGTGCGCATCGTCCGCGCATTCCAATCGCACGGAGAAGTGGTGGCGATGACCGGTGACGGGGTCAACGACGCCCCGGCTCTGCGTGTGGCGGACATCGGCTGCGCCATGGGGGAATCCGGCACCGATGTGGCGAAGGCCGCCGCCGATATGATCCTGACCGACGACAATTTTGCAACGATTGTCGCTGCGGTGCGGGAAGGGCGCGGAATCTACCAGAATATCCGCAAGACGGTCCATTTCCTGATCAGCTGCAACATCGGGGAGCTTTTATCGGTGTTTGTCGGTTTCCTGCTGCGGCTGCCCAGCCCGTTGCTTGCCATTCAGCTGCTGTGGGTCAATCTGGTTACCGACTCGCTTCCGGCGCTTGCGCTCGGCGTAGAGCCGATTGGAAGCGATGTGATGAATCGCAAACCCATGCGCCGCGGGGAGAGTATTTTTTCCGGGGGGATGGGCTACAATATTTTGGTAGAAGGATGCCTGATCGGTTCCCTTTCCCTGCTGGCTTACAGCATTGGCCGTGTCTTTTTCGATGTGGATCCCGCGTCTCCGTTCATCGGCCGCACGATGTCGTTCGCGGTTCTCAGCCTTTCTCAGGTCGTTCATACCTTTAACATGCGTTCTGAAACTTCCGTTTTCCGCGCGGGCCTGTTTGCCAACCCCAAGCTGGTTCTTGCCGCTGTTGCCTGCGTCTTTTTGCAGGCCGCCGTCATCGCGATTCCGCCGCTTGCGGCCGTCTTTAAAACGGCGGTCCTGACGGGAAAGCAATGGGCGGTTGTGGCGGCCCTTTCCCTCACGCCGCTTGCCGTGGTGGAAGCGGAGAAATCCACACGGGATCATGCGGAAAAAAGAGCCATGGAGAAAAAAAAGAAGGTCTGCCGGAATTGACCGGCGGACCCTCTCCACTCAAAGTCTTAGCGTTTGCGGTTGATGTCAGCGGGTTCTTCAAATCCCCCGCAGCTGCCGCAGCTTAAAGAACTCCTCGAATGGAATCCCAAAAATGCAAACGCAGCGATCAACAGGCTGATGACAATCCAGGTTGCCATACAATCACCTCCAGTGACACGCGATTCCGCCCCGGACCAGCCGGTCCATTGGGTCAAAACCACGAGTTGGTTAGCAACCGCTTACCAACTGCTTTCAGTCTAACACCTTTTTGGCCGGCTGTCAACGGGGCTTTCCATTTTGAGTCAGCCGGAGTGCTGCGAACTACTGATTTGTATCAGAGCCGTTCGACGTCGGCCGGGCTGCTGCCGGGCGCTTGAACAGGGTGGGCAGCTTGCCGGATTTTGTCAGGGATTGATACAGAATGATCAGAAGAGGGATATAGATTAAGATCCAGAAGTTCTTCGCAACCAGTGAGAAGTAAATGGCGGCGAGAATGAAAAGCGGGTGGATATTGATGGAAGAGGAGACAATTTTCGGTTCGATGATCTGACGAATGGCAGAAATGATAACCCAGCAAGCCAAAAGTGCGCCCGCAATAAAAAACTTGCCGGTGCAGAAATAAACGCAGGCGAGCGGAATGTAGACCGTTCCAGGACCAAGAATGGGCAGAATGTCCGCAATGCCGGTGAGCAGACTCAAGACGAGCGGATAGGGCACGCCGAGAATGAAAAAGACAATCAGAGTTTCCACAAAAGTGATAAAGTAGATCAGAAGGTAAGAACCGATGTATTTTCCACTGAGGTTCCGGCCGCTGCGGGAGTAGCTGCGAAGATCGTCTACGCCTCCGGCCGTAAAAAGCCCGAAAAACAAATTTTTAATTTTCTGCATATCCTTGGAAAAAAAATAGGTGGAAAAAATCATGACGATGAACATGGTGAAAATGGTTGGAAGAGAAGTCAGAAATCCCAGCACGGTGCGAAGAACTTTGGTTGCAATAGAAAGACTCGTCTGTGCAAAGCTCAGCAGCTTTTCCTGGTCCTGCTGAAGGATGCTGGAGTCAAAATGGGTGGCGGAGCCGCTGATTTGTTTGATCAGGCGGTTGAACGGTGCAGTCAGCGTTCCCATGTCGGCGGCGGAAATGCTAGAAATGTAAGTGATGAGATTACTGATTTCACGGATCAGCCACAGTCCGATAAGGATCATCAGGCCAAACAGCGCCATATACACCACAAAAGTCGCTACAGCCGCGGCCGCAGCCGGATGAAAATGGAGTTTGCCGCGCAACCCGTCGATCATCGGCTGGGCCAGCAGGGCAAGCAGAAAACCGGCAAAAAACGGAAAAGTGTACTTTAAAGTTTTAGCAAACAGAACAAATATGGCCGTATAAACAGCCAGAAACAGCAAAAGCGGTCTGATCCGAATCAGCTGGCTCTTGTCGAACAACAGAACTCCCCCTTGTCAATTGAATCGGAAAAGAGTATGATCCATTATAGCGTAAGTGGGCCAAAAAAGAAAGAAAAAAAGAGTGCCCCGCAATTTCTTACGGAACACTCCTCCGTTAAAGCTTATTTTTCTCTGCCCAAGAGCCAATCCACAGAGACATTGAGGATATTGGCCAGTGCTGAGAGTTCATAATCCGTCACATAGCGAATCTGCCCTTCCAGTTTGGACAGACCGGACGCATTCATATCGACTCCATTGACCTGAAGCTGAGCCAGAAGCTCCTTCTGTTTCATACCCTGATTCTTGCGTGCCATTTCAACACGCGCACCCACCAAATTGCGGGTCCCGAGTGCCTGTTTGCGCAATCTCAATTCGTTCATCTCCTCGTAGCATATTTTGGTTTCGCATACACTTCTTTTTCACACGACTGTGCTTGCCGGCAGGATTCGGCAAAACAGCTTTTTGGGACCGAATCTATCTTCCTTTGTTCACCGACAGTGATTAGTATAATATTTTTTTGTGATTTTTGCAATAAAAAAATGGATTTTTTCACCTGATTCGTAGGATTGTTCAGAAAAAGTTTATAAATTGGGGCATGATGTCGGAATTCAATTATTATTCTGCCACAACACCATAAAAATTATTCTTTATCGAGAAATTTTATATGATTCCCCGCAGGATGGAAGGCTGAAAGTTTCAGCCGATTCCTGCGAACCGCCCTGCAAGGGGATAAACCGGTCGGCGGTCGGCGGAGATGGAGGACTTGGCTTTGCTCCTTTCGATGCTTTCTACTTTCTATCGGTTCAATCAAATATTGATTTAAGAGTAAAACGGAAAGGAATCCAGAAAAGAGAACATCCATTGACTTCCGGCAGCGGCCGCCCTAGCTGCATGGCCGGTGCACAGAACCGTGAAACCGGCCACAAATGACGGGAGCCGGCTCGCTGGAAAACTGCCGGATGGGGGGCCATGCTGCCGCCGCTTTCGCCTGTGGCACGATTCCGGAATTTATTCCCGAGTTCGTGTCAGTCTATAATATGTCAGTCTGAGGATGGGAAGTCACAGTAATTTTTGAATCATAATTTCGGGGGATGTTTTTTTGGAAAAGAACAGTGAAAAAAGTAAGAACCTGACCATGCTGACCGATTTTTACGAGATCACCATGGCGAACGGGTATTTCACGAACGGGTACCGGAACACCATTGTCTATTTTGACATGTTCTTCCGTGAAATACCGGACAGCGGAGGGTACGCCATTATGGCGGGCGTTCAGCAGCTTGTGGATTACCTGAAGAACCTGAAATTCACGCCGGAGGATATCGACTATCTCCACAACTGCAAAATCTTTAATGAGGAGTTTATCCGCTACCTGGAGAATTTCCGCTTCTGCTGCGACGTCTGGTCGGTGCCCGAGGGAATGCCGATCTTCCCCGGCGAGCCGATCCTCACCGTGCGCGGGCCGGTGATCCAGGCCCAGTTCATTGAGACCATGATCCTGCTGACCATCAATCACCAGAGCCTGATTGCGACAAAGGCGAACCGCATCTGCCGCGCGGCGNNATGCTGACCGATTTTTATGAGATCACCATGGCAAACGGCTATTTTGTGAACGGGTACAAAGAAACGGTTGTTTATTTTGACATGTTTTACCGAGAGATACCGGACAACGGTGGTTATGCCATTATGGCGGGGGTTCAGCAGATTGTGGAGTACCTTGAAAATCTGAAGTTCACGCCGGGAGACCTCGAGTATCTCCGCAACTGCAAAATTTTCAACGAAGAGTTTCTGGAATACCTGCAAAATTTTCATTTTTGCTGCGATGTTTGGACCGTCCCGGAAGGGATGCCGATCTTTCCCGGCGAACCGATCGTCACCGTGCGCGGACCGGTGATTCAGGCCCAGTTTGT
>DHDF01000136.1:5629-12881 GCA_002399225.1 bacterium UBA4883 | reverse complement strand
TCGCGGTCAAGGCATAGGATCGTGCCGGAAGACTCCGACGCCGCATCGTAGTCCTTGAAAACGGCGATTACATTCAGGTGAAACCGATTTTCTATTGCTGTTTTGATCTGCTTTTTGAACACCTGTGTCAACAGATGATCCATATAGTCGGTCGTCCCGGCATATTGGCTGTCCAGAAGTTTCAATGCGGGGACCCGGGTGTTCAGGGAGAAAATAATGATTTTGTCCCCGACGAACTCCACATTCTGCTGCCTGACACCGGTGTTGAATATCTGTCTGTTCACATTATTGTAGACTTTCAGGATCTCCTGCTTAAAAGTACCGGCAACCATGGCGCATCTTCCTTTCGCTTTCCGGCCGGGATTTTTTGACCTGATTTTCACGCTGTTTGCTAAAAAAGAAAGATGCTTTAAGAATTTTTCCTTAAAGTGTCTTTTCTCTTTGCGCATTCAGCGCGGCATTTCCTGTTTCTTGCAACATCTATTAACAGTATAGATCCATCCGGGAAAAATGACACCGTCCCGGCGAAAGAATCCGAAAACAGCGGTGCAAAGCAATTTTCAACAGGCAGAAGACGGACGCAGGACTCCCGTCATTCCAAGGTTTTCCACCCGCTGCCGGATTTCCTCCGGGTCGGTGGAATACAGGCCCAGGCTCTTTATCCGGGCAAACAGCACGGAGCCGGAAAACGTGTATTTCTTTTCAAGGCCGCCCGGCAGCCCCATCTGCTCCCGCACAAAGGCGATCGCCTCGCCGCAGGCAAGCTCCCGCGGCAGAATGAGCGGCATTTTTCCGCACGCCAGCCGCGCGGCGTTGAATCCGGCGAGCGACCCGGTTACAATCGCCTCCGTGTGGCCGACCAGCAAGCCCGCTTTTTCCCCCGCACAGAGCAGATTTTTCATTCCCTTTACCACAAGCGCGTCGTCGCGCGGTGCCATCGCCAGAAAGCGGATCGAATTTCCGCGTCCGCCCGCGTAAGGGTCCACATAGCGCGCGGCCTCAAAACCGGGGACTCGGCGGAGCTTGCGCAGGTTGAAAAATGAGGCCATCAGTTTCGCGTGGCCGGTGTCAAGCAAAATCAAATTTTCTTTGTATTCCGGCAGCGCATACTGCTGGCACGCTTTTTTTGCAAGATGATCTTCCGTCAGTTCCGCCGGCAGCGGGATCACCGCCACGCCCGTCCGGTCGAGCTGCGCCCGGAGGGCGGGTGAAAGCGACTCCTTGAGCAGCTTGCAGGAACCGCTCATCGCACCGATACCGCCCAGCGCATTCTTCCCCTGAATTTCCTCAACGCCCGCAAGCGCCGTCAGGCTGACCCGGCCGCCGAAACTCGGGCAGCGCAGGATGCACATTGCGCATCCGTTCCCATATTTTGCACAGTTGCCCTGCGGTCCGGCGGAGCCGGTCGCGTCGACGAAAACATCGCCTTCAAAAGTGCGGCCGGCACCGTCCGTCACGCTGCGAAGCACCCCGTCCGCGGCGTTCGCCTTCCCGATGCGCGTCTGGTACCCGACCCGCACGCCGATCTCACCGAGATATTTCTCAACTGCCGCCGGCGTTTTCGTCACATCGTACAGGTTCGCATGCCGATGCCCCGGAAAATCGACATTCTTATGGCGGCTGTTCTCATCCGTAATATGGAACAGTTCTCCGCCGCCGAGCGCCGTACATTCTTCCTGCGCCGTGAAACGCCCGTTGTTGCGCATGATGCCGCCGACCAGGCCCGTGCCGAGCAGCAGATCCGTCCGCTCCAGCAGCACGGCCTCCATCCCGCACTTGACCGCAGAAACCGCCGCCGCGCAGCCGGCCCATCCGCCGCCTACGATGACCGCCCGCTTTTTTGCTCTCATTTCTTTGCGCTCCTTTCTGTAACAGATCCGCCGGTTCGCGCGCAGGACTTCACGCGCCCCGCAGCGCGGCCCGGATGCAAAAAGCCGGCTCCGCCCTTATGGCAGAACCGGCCGAAATTGATTCCTTTATTGCGTTTCTCCCTTGTCTTCCAGCAGTTTGACGCTGACTTCCCGCGTAGTGCCGGCTTTCTTGCCGCCCGCGGTCTCCGAAAGGGAGGTGGAGTAAACTTTCATCTTAATTGTGTCGCCCGGCTTATGGCGGTTCAGCACCGCATACAGGCCATCCATGTCGGTGATCTTGGTGCCGTCCGCTTCCGTGATGATATCGCCCTGCACCACGCCGCTGCTTTTCAGGCCGCTGTCGGAGTCGACCCCAACGATCAGCACTCCCTGCGGGTATCCGTAAAGTTGCGTGTAAATCTGCTCCACTGTTTTGGCCTTGATGCCAAGCCGCGTCCTCCCGGACACATAGCCATGGGCGATCAAATTGTCGATGATGGTCTTAGCGCGGCTGACAGGGATTGCGAATCCCATTCCCTCATACCCGGTTGCAACAATTTTATTGGAGTTGATGCCGATGACCTGGCCGTACAGATTCACCAGCGGCCCGCCGGAATTACCGGGGTTGATCGCCGCATCCGTCTGAATATAGGTCATTCCATTGTCGCTGTGCTCCTCAATCGAGCGGTCCAGCGCCGAAATATAACCGCCGGTCAGCGAACCCGCAAAGCTCAGGCCGCCCGGGTTGCCGATCGCAATGACGCGGTCGCCGACCTGCATACCGTCCACAGAACCGAAAATAGCCGGGGAAAGTCCCTTCGCATTGATTTTCAGCACCGCAAGGTCGGAGGTCTTATCGTACCCGACCACTTTCGCCTGGTAGGCTTTGTTGTTGTGCAAAATCACTTTGACAGGGTATGCCTTGGAATTATTGATAACATGCGCATTGGTCAGAATATATCCGTCTGAAGAAGCGATGATGCCGGTCCCCTCGCTGGTTTCTTCCTGCTGGATCGTCGTCTGAACGCCGACCACGCTCTGGATTACCCGCTTGTAAGCTTCTGTCGCGGTTATCTCGGTACCGGTCGGATGCGGCTGTACGGCGATCCCTTTTGATCCCGGATTTGTTCCGTTTCCCTCCACGCCACCGATCAGTCCGCTTGACGAAGGTGTGTTTGCCGCGCTGCTGGAAGAGGACGACGGACTTCCGCTGGAGGCTGTCGCCGGATTCTGGTGAGCCACCCGGTAAGAGTAAACGGCGGTCGCGATAACCAGCACCCCCACCAAAATTCCAAACACCCAGAGAAGCGCCTTGAGTCCGGTGGTCATTTTTTTCGGGGGTTCGGGCGGCCGGCCCGGCTGCTGGCCATACTGCCCGTTTACGGAATGGTTCCAGTACGGCGGTGGCCCGTAAGGATTATCATGCGGCGGAAGGGGCCCCTGCGGGCTTCCGGTTCCGGGCGGCCCATAGGGATTCCCCTGCCCATAAGGGGAGCCATATCCGTACGGCGGCGGCCCATAAGGGTTGTAGGGGGGATAATACGGTGTGCCCGGGTTCTTCTGCCCGGATCCCTGCGGACCCTGCCGGTTTTCTTCCCCCGAAGGCGGGTTTGAGCCAGCCGTATCCTCTTTTGGCGGTTCCTCTTTCGGCGGAGGAACGGCTTTTTCCTCCGTTTTCGGAGGCAGCGCATCCTGCGGCGCCGGATTTTTTTCTTCTTCCGGCCGGTCGGTCTGGCGGTCTCCGTATTCCCACGGGTCTTTTTCCTTATTCGGATCGAATCCGCTGTCGTTCATAAAAAAGCCCCTTTATTTTTTTTGTGGTTTTTCTTTCGGCTCCTCACCGTGGGTCTCTACCAAACGGCGCTGGCCGTCGGGCGTTTCGGGCGTTTCTTCCAAGTGCTTCGGCAGCCAGAACTCAAACCGGCAGTTTTCATGCCACACGCTTTTGGCGGAGATCTCCCCGCCGTGCAGTCGGATGATTGTCTTGACAATATAGAGGCCAAGCCCCATCCCCTTGCGGTCCTGGCTGCGGGATTTGTCCGTCTTATAAAAGCGTTCAAACACCATTGGCAGCTCATCCGGGGAAATGCCGTCGCCGCTGTTTTCTACGGAAACAACCGTGCGGTCCTCCTCATCGCGGAGCTCGATTTCGATGTATCCGCCTTCGTTAGTAAATTTTACGGCGTTGTCAACCAGATTATACACGACCTGGTGAATCATGTCCGGGTCGCCGTCCACAAACAGGCTTTCAGCGTTTTCCAGCCCCCGCACCTCAATTTTCTTGTTTTCGATTGCCTGCTCAAACGAGAGCATAACCGAAAGCACAACGCCGGTCAAGTCGAACCGCGCGGGCCGCAGCCGCAGCTCGCCGCTGTCGATGCGGGAAAGGTCCAGCATGGTGCGCACCAGGCGCGAAAGGCGCTTGACTTCCTGCGACACGATACCGAGGTAATGGCTTTGTTTTTCGGGCGGGATCGTCCCGTCGAGAATGCCGTCGATAAATCCGGCGATCGTTGTCATCGGCGTTTTCAGCTCATGCGATACATTTGCGATAAAATCGCGCCGCACATGCTCTGAAGAAGCGAGGGAATCCGCCATGTTGTTGAACGCGACCGCAAGCTGGCCGATCTCGTCCTGGCTGGTGACGGGCACGCGTACGGAAAAGTTTCCCTCCCCGAAACAGCGGGCCGCAGCCGCCATGTTGCGCAGCGGCTGCACTAGCTTGTAGGAAAACAGCCAGATGACACAGAAAGAAATTGCAAACGCCGCAAGGCCTGCAAAGAGAATCATCTTCAGAATGTCGAGCCGAAACGCATTGAAGGCTTTGACGCTGGAGGCGGCAAACACCGCGCCGATCTGCACGGGGGCCCCTTTTACCAACACGGAAATCGGCACCCCGACGATATAATACCGCTGGTTGTAAAAGCCGTCCATCGTCCCTTCCGCGGAATAGCCCCCGCTCAACGCCTTGTTCATGATCTTGGGGCCGATCCGCCTGGTGCTGTCTACATTTCCGCCGCTTCCGTAAGCTGCCAGCAGTGTCTGCCCATCTTGTTTTGTCACGAAGATGTCCGCATTGATGTTGTCTGCAAAGGCAAGGATAAAGGTCTGCATCCTCACCCCGTCCACCTGATACTCGTTCTGGTTGACCGTGATGACGCTGTCGGACGCAATCTTTGCCACACTTTCTGCATTTTTGCGAAGCAGATCCTTTTTTTCCGACTGCCAGTAACTTGAAATTGCAACCAGAAGGACAAAGCTGAGGAGGAAGAAGCTGACGATAATGACCAAAGACGTAATTCTCAGGTATTTTTTAAACAGGGTTCTCTGCATTGCATCCCCCCGGAGAGGTCTCTCCGGCTTAATCCTTTTCCTTTACCTCAAATTTATAGCCGACGCCCCAAACGGTTTTCAGTTCCCACTGGTCGGAAACCCCTTCCAGTTTTTCGCGCAGGCGCTTGATATGGACGTCTACCGTACGGCTGTCGCCGTAGTAGTCGAACCCCCAGACCTCGTCGAGGAGCTGGTCGCGCGTGAACACGCGGTTTGGGTTGCTCGCCAGGTGATAAATCAGCTCCATCTCTTTGGGCGGCGTGTCGATTTGAACGCCGTTGACCTTCAGTTCATAGTTGGTCAGATTGATGGAAAGTTTGTCATACTTGACTTCTTTCACCGTGTCGTTATTATTCTTGCCCATCCGGCGCAGCACCGCTTTGATTCGCGCCACCACCTCTTTCGCCTCAAACGGCTTGACCACATAATCGTCCGCGCCGAGTTCCAGCCCCAGCACTTTGTCGAACACTTCGCCTTTCGCGGTCAGCATGATGATCGGGCACTGTGATTTTTTCCGGATCTCGCGGCAGACCTGCCAGCCGTCCAATTCCGGAAGCATAATATCCAGCAGAATCAGGTCCGGGTTCTCTCTGTCGAATTCCTCCAGGGCTTTTTTGCCGTCGTGCGCCAGGACTACATTGTACCCTTCTTTTTCCAGGTACAGACGCAGCAATTCACAGATATTCTGGTCGTCGTCCACCACAAGGATCTTCCCTGCCGCCATTTCTGATCTTCCTCCCTCATTCCGCCTGTATAGTTTTTGTCCCAGGTTATTGTTTTATAAATTGAATGATACCTTACTTTCTAAAAGCAAGAATGAATAAACTATAAAAATTTTATGTCGGTTTCCGTCAGTCTTCCTTCGGCTTCATCGTCGGGAACAGCAGCACGTCGCGAATGGAAGGGCTGTCTGTTAAAAGCATGACGAGGCGGTCGATCCCCATGCCCATGCCTCCGGTCGGCGGCATGCCATACTCCAGCGCGGTGAGGAAATCTTCGTCAATCATGTTTGCTTCCTCGTCGCCGGAAGCGCGCAGCTCCATCTGGTGAACAAAGCGCTCCCTCTGATCGATCGGGTCGTTGAGCTCCGAATAGGCGTTTGCAAGCTCGCAATGAGCCACATACAGTTCAAAGCGCTCCACCAGTTCCGGCAGGTCCGGCTTCCGTTTGGTCAGCGGGGAAACCTCCACCGGGTAATCGTAAATAAAGGTGGGCTGCAAAAGTTTATCCTCCACGTTTTCATCGAACGCGCGCGCCATAATATCGCCCCAGGCATCCGTCGGTTTCAGCTCCAGGCCGAGCCGGGCCGCTTCCTGCTTTGCACGCTCCGTATCTCCCTTGAAGGACAGAAAATCGACTCCGGTGTACTGGCGGATCGCATCATTCATCGAAAGGCGGGCAAACGGTGCGGCAAGGCTGATCTTTTCCCCCTGATAGGTGATCTGATCGGTTCCGCAGGCTGCCAGAGCGCTCTCGCGGATCAGTTTTTCGGTGCGGTCCATCATACCGTGATAATCCGTGTAGGCTTCATACATTTCGATCGTGGTGAATTCCGGGTTGTGCTTGACGTCCATTCCCTCGTTGCGGAAGATTCGCCCGATTTCATACACGCGCTCCAGCCCGCCGACAATCAGGCGCTTTAAATGCAGTTCCGTCGCAATGCGCAGGTACATGTCGATGTCGAGCGTATTGTGATGCGTCACAAACGGGCGCGCCGTCGCTCCGCCCGCGATGGTGCTGAGAACCGGCGTCTCCACTTCGATATAGCCCATCCCGTCGAGAACGGCGCGGATCGTCTTGATAATCTTGCTGCGCTTGAGGAAGGTTTCCTTCACTTCCGGGTTCATAATCAGGTCGAGATACCTCTGGCGGTACCGCAGATCCGTGTCCTTCAGGCCGTGGAACTTTTCCGGCAGGGGAAGCAGCGACTTGGAAAGGAGGCGGATTTGACGCGCATGGACGGAGATCTCTCCGCGACGGGTCTTAAAAACATATCCCTTGACGCTGATGATATCGCCGACATCCCAATAGTTTTTCAGATCGGTATAGCTTTCCTCTCCGACCTGGTC
>DHDF01000136.1:4790-5406 GCA_002399225.1 bacterium UBA4883 | reverse complement strand
GCAGACGTCTTTGTTTTCCAGTTCGGAAAAATGCTCGCGGATTTCCCCGGCCGAATGGTCGCAGGGACAGGTGGTGATGGAAAACGGATTTTTCCCCGCCTTTTGCAGCGCGCTCAGTTTTTCCCGCCGGATTTCCGCTTCACTTTTGTTTTCCTGGTCCTGCGTATGATTGGTTTCTTCCGTTGTGCCTTGTGTGCCCTGGTTCATGTTCATTCTCCTAAATCGAAAATTATTTCCTTTGTCCCCGCACCGGGGGGCAGGATAAAAAAAGGGCAGGGCAGCCCGCCGGCCGCACCTGCCCGAAATTTTATCTGGATATGGTCAGGATCTCATATTCCATCGGGCCGACGGGTGCTTCCACCGTCACTTTGTCGCCGATTCCATGATCCAGCAACGCCTTGCCGACTGCGGATTCATCCGAAATACAGCCGTTGGCCGGGTCTGCCTCGTTGGAACCGACCAGCCGGTAATTGACCACATTGCTGGTCCCGGTCTTGGGATTGGCGACGCGCAGTTCCACTTTGGAACCGATATGCACGTTTTCGCCGCTCATTTCGCTCTCATTGATCACCCGGACATTTTTCATCATGACTTCGATGTCCGCGATGCGCGCCTC
>DHDF01000136.1:321-4624 GCA_002399225.1 bacterium UBA4883 | reverse complement strand
GAAAGGGCAACCTTGATCTTTTCGGCAACTTCTTTTCGCTTGACGCCCTTCAGTTCATGAAGCTCTTTTTCCAGCTTTTCAAGGCCTTCCTTTGTCAGGACTACCTGTTTTACCATTCTATTACCACCCTTTTCGATTAGACCGAAAATCAAAAGTTTGAAACTAGCATAATTTATTCCTTTATTATAGTGGAGCAGCTCCATCCTGTCAATAAAAGCGGGGATGAAAACTGGAAATCAGTCCGTATCCGCCCCCGCAGCGGGGACAGAGGAAACGCCCGGGGTCCGCTGCACGGGAGCCCCCTGGCGGATCAGCGCCGTCACGCCCGCCTGGATCTGCGGATCCGCATCAAACGGCAGCCGATTGCGCAGAAGGAGCTCGTTCTGGGCATCGGTCAGGCTCTTACTGATCTCCGGTTCGATCCCGGTTCCCTGAAAAGTCTTTCCGCCGACGGTCAGATAATCCGCGACGGGAAGAAGCATTGCGGAGCCGTCGGAAAGCGGCACGGCCTCATCTTTTGTGCCATAGCCCGCCGTTTTCTCCCCGACCAGCATTCCCTTTTTGAAATCCCGGATATCCGCGGCGAAGAGTTCGGCCGCTCCATAAGTTTCGCGGTTCATCACCACGCTGACCGGCAGGTTGATCTCGCCGGATTTCGAGGTGTACTCCACCGTGATCTTGCCGCTTTTGTCACGCGTGCTGACCGTGTTGCCAGCGGGGAGCAGAAGATCCAGCACTTTTGCGGCGTCCTCAACATTTCCGCCCGGATTGTTGCGGAGATCCACAACGATGCCGCAGGCCTTTTCCCCGGTCAGCTTATTCAGCGCCGTGCCGAAGTTTGCCGGCGTGTCCCCCGTAAATTCCGAAATTTTCAGATAGGCAATGTTTCCGTTGATCATGGAGTAGGTGATGGTCCGGTTTGTGTACTCCGCGCGCGTTAGGGTGAATGTGAGGCTGTCCGCCGCGGCGGCGCCGGAGGAAGAGGAAGCCCCCTGCGTTTTTGGGCGCAGGACACCCAGCGTCACTTTGGTCCCCGCCGTACCGTCCAGTTTGGTCAGCGCCGTGCCGTAGGTGATGCGGGCAATTTCTTTGCCATCCATCTTTACGATGACATCGCCCTTTTTGAGGCCGGTCGTTTCCGCGGGGGAATTCGGCAGGACCTCCGTCACCTCCATATTGCCGTCGGCATCCTGCACGGTTTTTATCCCGACGCCGACGTTTTGCGCTCCGTTTGCGGCCAGATATTCTTTATACTTTTTCGCGGAGAGATACTGCGCGTGGGAGTCCCCCAGGCCGGCGACATAGCCGGCACAGATTCCGTCCGTCAGGGCTTTTTCATGAATGGAGGCGATATAATCCCGCCGCGCCTTCTGGTCGATTTCGCTCAGCTTCTGGTACATAGCCTGACGCTCGTTGATATCGGCCACTTTGGCATTAAAACTGTTCATGGCATAGACATAGGTCAGCGAAACCGCCACCGCTGCCGAGATGGCCGCAGCAGATACCATGGCGCCCAGCGAGAATTTTTTGCCCATTGCCCTCATTCCTTCCTGTTGATTGGAGGAACCGGCTGTTCAGAACCAGTTCATCGGGTTCTGAGCGACTCCGTTCACACGGATCTCAAAATGCAGATGCGGCCCGGTTGCCTGCCCGGAGGAACCGACACAGCCGATGACCTGCCCTTTTGTCACCTGCTGCCCACAGCTGACCGCCACGCTGCTCAAATGCCCGTACAGCGTGGAATATCCGCCGCCATGGTCGATGGCGACCACATTGCCGTAGCCGCCGTAGCCGGTTCCGTAGTTGCCGTACCCCGCCTGAATCACCCGGCCGGAGTCCGCCGCGACGACCGATGCGCCGTAGATGCCGCCGCGGGAAATGTCAATTCCCTTATGGAAACCGCCGCTGCGCGAGCCGTACGGGCTTGTGATATTGGTGCAGCTCGGCACCGGCCACATAAATTGACCCGTGCTGACATAGCCGCCGCTGCCGCCCCCTGTATCGCTTCCGCCGGTGCTTCCGCCGGTGCTTCCCCCGGTGCTTTTGCCGGTGCTTTTGTGCGAGGACTGATTTTTTTTGCGCAGGGAGGCGTAATAATTCTGGTACCATTTGTCAACCGCCGCGCCGGCTTCATCTTCCTGCTTAGCCAGCGCCTCGCTCTGCGATTCCGCCGCGGACTGGCTGGAGGAAATGTCGGCAATCGCCTGATTGGCTTCATTGATATATTGTGTCAGCTCGGTTTGTTTTTCGTCGTATTCCTTTTTATTTGCCGCCACGGTGTCCCGGTTCTTTTCAATGTCCGCCTTCTGGTCGGAGACGGACTGCATTTCATCCTTGAGCCGGTTGATCAGATCCGTGTCGTGCTGGGTCACCGCCCGCATGATCTCCGTCTTGTCGGCCAGATCCATCACGCTTTTCGCATTCAGGATCACTTCCAGAGTAGAAGCGTCGCCCGTCAGATAGATTGCATACAGCCGATCCTTCAGCCTTGCAAAATCCGCATCAATATTTTTCTGCTTTTTGGCAATCTGGCCCTCTTTCTCGTTGATATCGCTGTTGAGGTCTGCGATTTGAGCGCTCAGATTGTCAATTTGTTCCTCTACCGTGTTAATCTGCGTCGTCAGCGCCGCTTTATACTGCTGTTTTTTCGCCTTATCGTTTTTTAAACTCTGGATCTGCGTGTCCACCTGAGTTTTCTTTTGCTTCAGGCTGCTCTGTTTCTGCTGCAGGGTGCTCAGGGACGATGCTTCCGCCGGCTGGACCGCCGGGACGGAAAAGATCAGCATCAGCGCCGCCATGACCGCAGCAAGAATCTTCCCGTTTCTGTTACCACTCAACGATTTCTCCCCCTTCCTTCTTTAAATATTTCCCAATGGAAATGACTCCTCCGATCGCGCCGAACAAAGCTCCGGCCACCAGGAACAGCAAGGTGATCCTCCACTGGAGCGGTCCGATGTCAAGCGGGGAAAACAGCGTGATGGAAGTCAGCGTTCCGGTCAGCTTGTCGTAGAGCAGGCAAAGGATCATGCTGCTGAGCAGACCCGAAAGCAGCCCGATGAAAACACCTTCCACAATGAACGGCACGCGCACAAACCAGTTGGTTGCGCCCACGGATTTCATAATGTTAATTTCAAGCCTGTGCGAAAACATGGTCACACGGATGGTATTGGAAATAATAAACAGCGAAACCAGGCTGAGCAGCAGGATAATCCAGAATCCGACCGTTGTCACCAGGTGGTCCAGATTGGTCAGCTTCGCCGCCACATCGGAATAGTCGTTGACGGATGAGACCCCCTGAATCTGTTTGATCTGTGCGACCGTGTTCTTGTATTTTGACAGATCCTGAAAGGAAACCTGGAAAGCATCCGGCAGGGGGTTATCCTTCCCGGTCATATCCTTGAGCAGCGTGGAATCCTTCTGACCGATCATCCCCATCACCTTCTGGAGCGCGTCGTCTTTGGAGATGAACTGGCAGCTTTTGATGTTGTCCAGTTTTTTGATCTGCTCACCGACCTTGAGCGAAGACAGAACCGGGAGGCCCTTGTCCATGTAGACCCGGACTGAATTGGTCCCCTCCACCGTCGCCATCGCGGCGCTGATATTCATCGAAAACAGAACCGCAGCGCCCGTCAAGAGCAGGCAGGAGACCAGCACGCCGATGGAAGCCAGCGACATGGTCCGGTTGCTCCAGATATTCCGCACGCCTTCCCGGAACAAGTATCGGATATTATTCATGGCGCGCCTCCCAGTTACAGCTGTCTGCAACGACGGAGCCGTTATGGATTTCAACCACCCGGTGGCCAAAATGCTTCACCAGGGAATGTTCGTGCGTCACCATCAGGATTGTGGTGCCGCGCTTATTGATCTCGCTGAACAGGTCGACGATTTCGAAGGAAAGAGCCGGATCAATGTTTCCGGTAGGCTCGTCCGCGATGATCAGACGCGGGGAATTGATCAGTGCGCGCGCAAGACCCACCCGCTGCTGCTCCCCACCGGAAAGCTCCCGCGGATGGCAGTCCGCCTTGCCCTGCAAATTAACCAGCCCGAGTATGTACGGCACACGCCTGCGAATTTCCCGGCTGGAAGCGCCGACCACATGCATGGCAAACGCCACATTCTCATAAACCGTCATTTTCTGAATCAGCCGGAAATCCTGAAACACCATCCCCATCATGCGTCTCAGGTACGGCACTTCCCCCCGCTTCACCTGGGAAAGTTTCTGATCTCCCACAACGATCTCGCCCTGGCTCGGCCGCTCTTCACAGGTGATCAGTTTTAAAAAGGTGCTTTTGCCCGCGCCGGA
>DHDF01000136.1:0-163 GCA_002399225.1 bacterium UBA4883 | reverse complement strand
AAGGTGCTTTTGCCCGCGCCGGAAGAACCTACGATAAAAACAAACTCCCCGTCATCCACATGAAGATTGACATTCTTCAGTGCCTTGGTCCCGTTGGAGTAGACCTTGCTCACATTCTGAAATTCTATCAATTTCATCTCTCCATCTATATCATAACCACATT
>DHDF01000028.1:21220-24188 GCA_002399225.1 bacterium UBA4883 | reverse complement strand
TTGCCCCGCGCGGGGCAAAAACAGCTCCCGGATGTCTTCCCCGCGGTTCCTTTGCCGCAGGCCCGCTTTCAGTCGCGGCGGGCCCTCCCTGTGCGGGAGCCTTGGGTACTCCTTCCGTTCTCAGCCGGAAAATCAGTTTTTCGGATTCAAGATGTTGCGCCAGTCCAGATCGCCGCGTTCCAGCCCGTGGATCAGGACCTCCGCCGTCGCGATATTCGTCGCAACGGGAATGTTGTGTACATCGCACAGGCGCAACAGGTTCATGTCGTTCGGCTCGTCGGGCTTCGGATTCAGAGGATCACGGAAAAACAGAAGAAGATCCACCTCATTACAGGCGATTCTTGCCGCGATCTGCTGGTCGCCGCCCTGCGGTCCGCCCAGAAAGCGCTGAATCTGCAGGCCGGTCGCTTCTGAAACCAGCTTTCCTGTCGTGCCCGTGGCGCAAAGCGTATGCCGACTCAGAACACCGCAGTATGCGATGCAGAACTGAACCATCAGCTCTTTTTTCGCATCGTGGGCAATTAAAGCAATATTCATAAAATTGATCCTCCAAATATCAAATCAGCTAAAACCGGCCGACGTCGGGAAGCGGCACCTGCTCGCCCTCCAGCCTGGCGGCAAGGCGCCCGGCCGCCAGCGCCCCGGGCGCAGTCTGCGGCACAGCCTGCGCCCGCAGGGTCGCCGCCGCCAGAACCGGATCTTCCGGAATGACGGCGATTAGCCGGATGCCCGCGGCATCGATGACGGAATCGAGATCCCTGTAACATTTCTGCGCGCGGAAGCGGGTGCTGGAAAAGCGGTTGACCACCAGCCGCTGTTGACGCACCCCGGCTTCTTCCAGACTCTGCCTTGTATGGACAGCCGCCCGGATGGAAACCGGGTCCGGCGTAGCTACGACCAGCGCCCGCTGCGCCGCCGCCGCCGCGCTCAAAAAGCCCTGCCCAATCCCCGCGGGGCTGTCGATCAGAACATGGTCGTAATAACGCGACAGCACGGTTACGAGCTGCCGCATCACCTCCGGGCTGACGACGTCCTCTTCCGTCCCCGGGGCGGAAAGCAGAAAAAGATTCTCTTCAAACGCGCACGGGTAAACCGCCTGCGCCGGTTCCACCGCTCCGGAAACCACGTCCGCAATGTCAAATACGCGGTGATCCAGAATCCCGAGCATGTGGTCCAGACTGCCGAGGCCCGCGTCGCAGTCGATGAGCAGCACGCGCTTTCCGCGTGCCACAAGCGCAGCGCCAGCCGCAGCTGCAACGGTCGATTTGCCGACCCCGCCTTTTCCAGATGTGATGACTGTTACCGAATCCATAGCTGGTCCCTCATAATTTTCATATTACCACAACAAATGATCGGAGTAAAGTATTTGCTCCTTTGTTTCGGGAATATTTTATTTTTTTGCCGTCCTCTTTTTTTACCTCCCGGCCGCGGAAGAAGAGGATGATGCCGAACCGGAAGCGGTCTTTTTTGCCGCCTGACTGGAAGCCGACGGCATAACCAGATTTCCGTTTTTGTCTACGGCCTTGCCGTAAAAGTACGCGTCGAGAACATCCTTTGCCACGCTCATGCAGTATTTGCCTGTGGCACCGTGTTCCAGCACCACGGCAACCGCAATCTGCGGATTGTCATACGGGGCAAACGCAATGAACGTAACGTTATCGGAATGAGGAGTCAGCACCGCCGTGCCGGTTTTCGCCCCGATCGCAATCCCATAATTTTTGAAGACGGAGGCTGCAGTGCCCGCCTGCGCCACGCTGCGCATGGCAGCCTTGACATAATTGATATAAGACGGATCGACCCCGATGCTGTCGGCCTTCTGGGGCTTTGTTTCCGAAATGACCTTGTCACGCGCATAATCGGTGACCTTATCCACCAAATGGGTTTTCATTCTTGTCCCGTTGTTGGCAACGGTTGCAACATAGGTCGCAAGCTGCAGCGGGGTAAACTGGTTGTCGCTCTGGCCCACCGCGGCCTCGCAGGTGTCGGCATCCCACCAGGAACCGCCGGAGGCGCTGCGCTCTTTCGGCCCCGCAAGGATTCCGGCATTTTCGTTCAGCTCAATCCCCGTTTTGGTCCCGAGGCCGAAACGCGGCGCATAAAGGTTCAGCATGCTGATACCGGTGCGGTAGCCAACCTCATAGAAAAATGCGTTGCTGGATTTTTCTATCGCATAATTTGCCGTGATCATTCCATAGTTGCCGATACTGCCGAGCGGCAGGCCCACATCCGCAAACCGCATGTATTTGCTGTTACCGAGGATGCGTGTGGAAGTGGTGATCGCCCTCTCCTGAAGGGCCGTCAGGGCAACATAGGGCTTGACAATCGAGCCCGGGGTGAAGATGCCGTTGAACGCCCGGTTGATCAGCGGCTTGCTTTTATCCTGTAAAAGCTCATTGTAATAGCTCGGGTCGCTCAGGTATTTATTTTCATCAAAGGTTGGGCAGGTAGAGGCCGCGAGAACCGCAAAATCGCTGACGCGGAGGACCGCCGCCCCGCCGGCGACACATTCTTCGCCATGCCCCCTGGCGGAGCCCTTGTAGTGCTCCGCGCACAGCTTTTGCCCATAGCTGCGTGTTGCCGCGATGTTCTTTGACAGCGAAGTATCCAAAACTTTCTGAAGCTTGCTGTCGATCGTCAGATACACGGTGTCACCCGGATGCGGCGCGCTGGTCACCGTTTCAGAGGCGACGTTGCCCTTTCCGGTCAGACTGACGATCTTTTCACCCCGTTTGCCATGCAGAAGATTTTCAAATTTCTGCTCAATCCCGCTTTTCCCAATACGGTCGTTATAGGCGTATCCTTTGTTTTGAAGCGTTTTCCATTCGTCTGCGGAAATGGAGCCGATCGTGCCGAGAATATGGGGCAGCAGGGTCCCGTCCGGATAATTGCGCACCGTGGTCAGCTTGATCTGAACCCCCGGCAGCTTCATGGAATTTTCGCTCACAATCTCCACCGTATTCTGGCTGAC
>DHDF01000028.1:18274-21004 GCA_002399225.1 bacterium UBA4883 | reverse complement strand
GCAGCTGTACTGGTCGGTCAGATGCTTCATGCACTGGGAAGCCGTCGCATAGGATTCCACATTGAGAAAGTCTTTGGACTTCAGTGTGGCGACTTCTTTCTCTTCCCCTGAAATGAATTCGTACTGCCCCGCAGAATTCACCGTAATCGGAAGCTCGTCCTCCCATTTTTCTCCTTTTGAATTAATTAGGCGGATCAGGGTCAGAATTGTCTGATTTTCCGTCTTTTCGCTCAAATAGGCTTTATCGAATACAATGGAGTAGCCGGTGCGGTTGACCGCCAAGCCGTTTCCGGAAGCATCCAGAATTTCCCCGCGCGCGGTGGTCATCGCCACCTGGTACTGGCTTGATTTGTTTGCCTCATCCAGAAAAGTGGCGCCCTTGATGATCTGCCAATTGGCAAGCCGCAGCACAAAAACCAGAAGAACGGCGAAAACCATCAGCCCCGCAAAGAGGCGGCGGCCCCGGCCGTCTTTTTTTTCTTCTTCCACCGTCATTCCTCCTTTGAACGGATCTGCAGCGCCAGTGCCCTGTTGAAATAGTAGGCCAGCGGCGTAATCGCCGTTGTGTAGCAGAACAGCGGCAGATAGTGAGCCAGAAGTGTGTAGCCGACATAGGCGTAACCGCTCATCACATAGAAAAACAGCCACTGCAGCAGAAAAACGGAGGCTGACGAGACGGCCGTCACCAGCAGGGCGGAAAGAAAGTTCGTCTGAAACAGATTGGCGGCAAGCAGAGAAATCAGGTAGCATCCCCCCGCCAGCAGCAATGCGTGAAATCCCAGCACGCTGCCGAAGCCGAAATCAATCAGCAGCCCGCCCGCCATGCCGAACACCATGGCGGCGGTTTCGTTTTCAAAAAGGGCGATGGAGATCACCGCCGGAAGCACCAGCACCGGCCTTGCCGGACCGATTGCCGGGATCAGCCCCGGCGTTTCCTGCAAGACATACAGCACCAGCAGCTCTATGGCATAGGCAAAAAAGCGGAGTGCTTTTAATCTGCTTCCCCCGTTCATCTATTTTCCCTCCTGGGAAGACGACGAGGACGTCATTCCGCTGTCTTCCAGAGCCTGTCCCTGCCCTTGGAACGAGGTGATGACCATCACGTCGCGCACGGTCGTCACATCGACGAACGGCTTGACTTCCGCATAAAGGGAGACATCATACGGGTCGTGCTTCACGCTTTTCACGGTGCCGAGCGCGAGATCCCTCGGGTAAATTCCCCCGATGCCGTTTGTCACGACGATGTCCCCCGCCTTCACCTTTGTGTTCGCCTGCAGATAGCCGAGCTTGATCAGGCCCTGGTCGGCCAGCTTCGCGTCGGCGCTCACCACGCCGCTTTCCCGGTTGACCTTGTCGATCGAGCTGATCTTCGTGTCCGGTGAAAAGATGGTGGTTACACGGCTGTAGTTCGCGCTGACGGACGAGACCCAGCCCACCACGCCGCTTTCCGTGACGACGGGATCATAGGCGGCGATTCCGGACGAAGAACCCTGGTCAATGGTAAACTGATTATACAGATTTGACGGGTCGCGCGCGATCACCTCGGCCGAAACGGGCTGAAAATCCTCGTTTTTACTTTTCAGCTCCAAAAATTTGCGCAGCTGCGCATTTTCCTGCTGATAAGTATAGTAATTAATCAGCTTGTGGTTTAAATCATTCACTTCCCGCTTGAGGCGGGGATTTTCTTCCGCAAGCTCTTCCTTCGACTGTGTGGCGGACTGAGCCGCCGCCGCGGCATTGTTGGTAACCAGCGTGCTGATCCGCTCCATCGGCGTGGAGAGAATTCCGAAGGCATTCCCCGCAAACGAGCCGCCCGAGCCTGCAGTAGTCAGCATCAGACCGAACAAGACAAAAACGGTGATAATCAGGACTTTAAACCCGTTGGAATGGAAGACATCCTTCATCCGGCGCGGCCTCCTTTTCCTTTTCACAATCTAGGACAACCCGCGCGGCGGGAAAATTTTCCCGCCGTTCGCTGATTTTTTATTATAACATGATTTTTGAGTGGAAACAAGGTTTCGGAACAGTTTCTGTTCCATGGAAAATTGCGGAAAAAGGCTTGCACTCCGCCGGTGCATCAAGTCGAAAGACTTCCCCTTGGGCCGGAAGAAACCATTGAAATGATCAGAAGAGGGTTTAAATATGAACATTGAACTCAGAGGCGTTTCCAAACGGTTCCGTGAAACCACAGCCCTGGACCGCGTCACCGTTTTGCTGGAAAGCGGCTACATTTACGGGTTCCTCGGGCGGAACGGCATCGGGAAAAGCCCGTTTGCGCGTGCGCGACGTTTTCCGCTGCACCGCCGGTTTTGCCCAGGGTTAATCTGAAAATGAGTCCTGACAAAGAACGCCCCGGCACACAAAATTGTACCGGGGCGTCTTCTTGAAAATTTACATGAGTTCCGGATCGTAGTGCGCCCGCTCGCCGCCAATGTATTTCGGCCGGGTGCGCGCGCAAACCAGGTTAGCCTCTCCGATCTTTTTGATGCTCAGCCGCACCGGCACCGCGACCGGGCACAGATGCATCCCGATCAGCGTATCGCCGATATCCATTCCGGCGTGTGCCTGAATGGACTCGACCGCAGCCGGATGCTGAAAGGCACGGTAGGCTGCCGTTGCAAACGATCCGCCCGCCTTCGGCTGCGGCACCGCGTTGACAATCGGCAGACCGTATTTTTCGGCCGCTTCGCTTTCGAGGATGATCGCGCGGTTCAGATGTTCGCAGCACTG
>DHDF01000028.1:14957-18155 GCA_002399225.1 bacterium UBA4883 | reverse complement strand
CGGTTCAGATGTTCGCAGCACTGAGCCGCCAGGTAAATTCCCTTTTCTTTCACGAGGGGATAGATTCCGCCGAACACCGCATCCGCAGTTTCCACACTGGAGGCGGAGCCGATCTTTTTCCCGCAGATTTCGCTGGAGGAACAGCCGACCACCAGAATCTCGCCCGGTTGCAGAGGAACCGCCTGCAAAAATTCCGTGACGGCCGTCCGGGCCTGCTCTTCAATTTCATTCCGCATGGTAAAACCTCCGTTTTTCTGTTCAGTTTTAACTTTTCTTATGATTACCCGCGCCGGATCAGTGCCGGGGCTTTGCCCGCACCCGGATAACCGCCTGAATCAGCGCGGTGACAACCTGCGCGTTGGTCTGGGCGTCGACATCCGGCGCCCTCTGCCCGCGAGTCAGAACCATATACTTCGGCGGCAGTTTGTTGAGCGCCAGCGCAACGATATCCTTTTTACACCGGTCGCAGCGGCAGCATGTAAACCGTGAGAGAACAGCTTCCAGCTTTGAGAGGACGGCGCTTTCCATCACGTTGACCACTTCCGTCTGAGGGCTGTCCAGCGCCGGGACGCTGACCTTGTGCACCTCCGGAGTGCGCCGCGCGGAAGGGACGGCGGTTGCGCTCTCCGGCTGCCCGGCGGAATCCGCCGCCGGCACCGCAGCGGCCGGGCCGGCCGGTTTGCTCTCCTCGGCTGAAGCCCGGCGCCTCGACTGGGACGGCATCAGCTTTTTGTACATCAGTTCTTTATCAATTTCTTTTTTCGACCTTGCCATACGCCGTCACACCCCTCTCGCAAGCAGTTCATCGATAAATCTGCCGTAATCCTGCGCGATGTGGCTTTTTGGGGCATAGTCGAACACGCTCTGCTGAAGGGACTGCGCCTCGCTGGCGGTCACGCTGCTGCGGATATAGCTGTCAAAGACATGAAGATGCAGATCTTCGGCAATCAGCTCCGCCGTGCCGCGCACTTCACGGCTCAGGCGCGCGCGCGGGTTAAACCGGGTCAGCAGGATGCCCGCAATGGAAAGGTCCGAATTGCAGTACTTTCTGACGCGCTCCACGGTCTCATCCAGCTGCGCAATTCCCTGCAGACTGAAAATATCCGAAAGCATCGGCACGATAATCGTATCCGATGCAGTAAAAGCATTGATGGTCAGGATACCGAGCGCGGGAGGCGTGTCGAGCAGAATATAGTCGTAAAACGCCTGCATCGGCCGGAGCGCCTCCTTGAGCAGGAATTCCCTGCCCGTATCGGTGAATTCCAGTTCAATGCCGCTTAAAAGGATACTGGAAATAATGAGGTCCATGCTGGGCGTTTTCTGAATGGCAAACTGGGTTTTCACCTCGCCTTTCAGAACATCGTAAATTGAGGCGCTGGTTTCGGTGTTGGCTCCCACGCTGAACCCGAGATTTCCCTGCGGGTCAAGGTCGATGGCCAGCACGCGGTACCCTTTCTTTTTGAGGCCGGCGGCCACTGCGCAGGTCGTCGTCGTTTTGCCGACTCCTCCCTTTTGGTTGGAAACTGAAATCACCTTGGCCATCCCGATCCCCTTTCCCGTAATCCGACATGTTTCACCTAATGTTATTATACCGTTTTAGTGGTTTTATTACAAGCATTCAGTGAAAAAGCCCCGCCAAATGGCGGGGCTCGCCGGGAAAGGTCACAGGTTCAGCGCAAGTTCATAGTTTTTACGCATGTCTTCGCACGAAGCGGCAAATTTTTCACGCTCTTCTGGAGTCAGGCTGATTTCGACAATCCGCTCTGCGCCGTCCGCACCAAGGACCGCCGGGACGCTGGCGTAAATGTCTCTCTGGCCGTACTGCTCCTCCAGCAGGCAGGAAACCGGCAAGATCTTCTTTTCATCGTGGAAAATGGTCTTGATGATTTCGGCACATGCGGTCCCGATGCCGAACTCCGTCGATTTTTTCCCGTGGAGAACAACCCAGCCGCCTTTTTGGGCCTCTTGGGCGACAGCGTTTAAATCGAGCTTTCCATAGGTATCCGGATACTTTTTCCTCAAGTCAGGAAGGGGGACCCCCGCGATGGAAACATTCGACCAAGGCACCATCTGGGATTCGCCGTGCTCGCCCATCACATAGGCGTGAATGGATTTCTGGTCGAAGCCGATGCGCTCCGAAAGGACCCTTCTCAGCCTTGCGGAATCCAGCGCCGTACTGGTCGAGAGCACATGCCCTGCGGGCAGACCGGTTTTTTCCTGAAAGTAATGGGCGACCACATCGGCCGGATTTGAAATACTGATCAGGATCCCGGAAAATCCGGAGTCCTTCACCGGGCCGACCAGGGTCTTTGCCGCCTGAATCGTGTCGCCCATAAACGCCACGCGGGTCTTCTGCTCATCCGGCTGGGTGCCGGCAGCCATCACGATGATCTCCGCATCCGAAAGCTCTTCATACCCACCCGCCCGCACAACGACATGGTGCGGCAGATACGCGACAGAATCCGCAAGATCTAGCGCCTGCGCAATCGCCTTGTCCCTGTCAATGTCGAGGAAGACAAGCTCGTCGCAGATTCCCTGTGTAACCAGGCTGAACCCGCAGTGGGAACCCACATGTCCTGCTCCGATAATCACGATTTTCCTCGTTTTCATGTTCTCTGACCTCCTAACGCTGTGGGACTGCCGGAACACACCGCAATAAACTGGCCGCATCGGCGCCTTGCCGGCAATTTCCCGTTTTAAATGAGTAAAGATTTTGTCTATTCTAGCACAGTTCCCCCCGTGATAGCAAGATGCGCAGAAAATTTTTATAAGCGGAGGGAATGGCATACCGGGAACCGATGTCTTTCCGCCCCGCCCAGACAAAGCGGCCTGGGGCTGACGGCACCCGGGCAAGATACCCTGCCAACCGCCATTCGACATGAGTGAAAATATGCCTGGCGCCGGGCAAGGGTTCCGGTTCCGCATCCGGAATTCCCCACTCGGCGAGGGTTTCGCGCGCTTTCTGTGCAGAAAGCTTCTCCGGCGCGCAGGGAAATTCCCACATGCCCGCCAGAAGGCCGGTTTCCGGCCTCTTTTGCAGCGCCGCTTTTCCACCGCAGAGAAGGAGGAACACCGTCCTTTCCTCTATTCTGCGCGGGGGCTTCGGCAAAAGAACCGGCAGGGAAGCAGCCCGGCCGGTTCTCAGCCCTTCGCACAGACCGGCAAGCGGGCAGCTTCCGCACAGCGGCGCGCCGTTCG
>DHDF01000028.1:0-14844 GCA_002399225.1 bacterium UBA4883 | reverse complement strand
CCGAGCTCCATCAGCGCCTGGGTGAACGCTCCGCAGCGTTCCTGCGGATAAATTTTGCGCAGTTCTTCCGCTTCCCCGCGCTTTACGGCCGGGTTGCGGACATCCCGCCCGTCGGCTTTCAGCCGGGCGAGCACCCGCAGCACATTGCCGTCCACGGCCGGTTCCGGCCTGCCGTAGGCGATGGAGGAAATCGCCCCGGCGGTGTATTCCCCCACGCCGGGCAGTTTTCGCAGTTCCTTCGGTTCCGCCGGAAGGGTTCCGCCGTATTCCTCCAAAACCATCTTCGCCGCTCTTTGCAGGTTCCGCGCCCGGCTGTAATAGCCCAGGCCCTCCCAAAGCTTTAAGAGGCGGTCTTCCGGAACGGCGGCCAGTGCCGTCACATCCGGCACCTCACGGACAAAGCGCTCAAAGTAGGGCTTGACCGTTTCCACCCGCGTCTGCTGGAGCATGATTTCCGACACCCACACGCGGTAAGGGGTTGGATTGTCGCGCCATGGCAGCTTCCGCGCGTTTTTGTCATACCAGCCGAGCAGCGGCTCGGTGATGCTCTTTAAATCCATACTGATTCCTTTCTCATCCTTTTCGCAAAAAACAAAGGAGCCACCGAAACTCTGCCCGGCGTCTCCTCCAATTTTTTTATTTTTTCTGTTTTGATTCATTCTTCGATCATTTTTAGAATGGCCTTCTTGTTCTTCAGCCCAACCGAACGGGCGGCGACCTTGTTTCCCCGGAACAGGACCAGCGTCGGGATACTCATGATACCGAACTGCTCGGCAAGTTCGGATTCGCTGTCGATATTGACTTTCCCCACCTGCACCTGTTCCGCGGCCTCTTCGGCCACTTCATCCACGATTGGCGCCGCGCTGCGGCACGGCCCGCACCATGGGGCCCAAAAGTCGATCAGCACCGGCTTCTCCGAATTCAAAAACTGACGGATGTTCTCCTTTGTAACAGGAATTGCCGACATAGTTTTTCTCCCCTTTCTTTGATAGATGGATGCTATATTCTATGAAGAACGGGAAAAATGTTCTGTAACAATGTCACACGGCGAAAAAGCGATCAGCTCTTTTTCCTGCCGCGGAACTCCTTTGCCACATTGGTTCCGACAATTGCCCCGTCGCAGACCGCCTTGGAAATTTGGAGCAGCCCGCCGGTGCAGTCTCCGGCGGCATACAGTCCCGGCACGTTTGTGCGGCGGTTTTCATCGACGACGACCGTCACGCCCCGGACTTCGGCACCGACCTTCCGTGCGAGGTCTGCGCTGCCGGCAATTCCGACCGCGACAAACAAACCCGACGTCTCCCGCTCCGATCCATCTTCGAACCGGATGCTTCGGAGCATCTCCCCGCCGGAAAGCTCCTTGATTTTACCGGTGCAAACCTCCATCTCTTTCGGAAATTCAACCTCCGGCTTTCTCCCGTCTGTCAGGATTGTGACAGAAGAGGCAATCGGAAGCAGCTCTGCCGCCTCATGCAGGGCATAGTCGCCCGCGCCCAGCACGGCGACCGGTTTTTTGCGGTAGAAAAATCCGTCGCACACGGCGCAGTAACTGATCCCTTTCCCTTCGAACTCCGCAAGGCCCGGGATCTGCGGGGCTTTGCGGGACGCCCCCGTCGCCAGCACGGCGAACGGCGCGCGGTAGGCGCCTTTTTCCGTCGTAACGGCAAATTCCCCGTCGAAGGTCAGCCCGACCGCTTCCTCCCGCAAAATCCGGACGCCGAGCCGCCCGGCCTGTGCGGCTCCGTTCACCAGAAGCTGCCGCCCGGAAACCGGCTCGGCAAATCCGTAATAATTTTCGATCCGGCCCGCTTTCTCCAGCGCGCTTGCGCCAGAAGCGAGAATCAGGGTGGAAAGCCCGGCGCGGGCCGTGTAAAGCGCAGTGGAAATTCCGGCGGGGCCGCCTCCCAGTACAATGACATCCGGCATGATAATTCCTCCGTCCAGTTTATGATTTCTTCTATTTTTCCCACGATTTTAATCTTTTCATGCGTCTTGTTCCGTGATCAGCTCACAAAATCAATTCTCATTGGTGATTTTGTCACGGAAAACAGTAAAGAATGTCTTTATTATATACTGGTAACCGAAAAAAAGGAAGCAGGAGGTGTTATAGGACGGAATATCTGATCACGTTTCTGGAAGGGATTGTCACGTTTCTGTCCCCCTGCCTGCTGCCGATGCTGCCCGCATACGCTTCTTTTTTCGCCGGGCAGGAAGCCTGCGGCGGCAGGTGCAGGGCACTGAAAAACGCCCTGGGCTTTGTCGCCGGATTCACCGCTGTCTTTCTGCTGCTCGGCGCGTTTGCAGGGACGCTCGGCGTGGCGGTCCGGCAGCATTCCCGCGCGGCGGGGCTGATCGCGGGTGTGGTCATGATCGTTTTCGGGCTGAATTTTGCCGGCGTGCTCCGCATCGGATTTCTGGAAAGAAGCCGTGTTTCCGGGTATCGGCCGGACCGGCTCGGATTTTTCCGCTGCGCGCTGTTCGGCGCGGCGTTCTCCGTCGGCTGGACCCCATGCATCGGCGCGTTTCTCGGCTCCGCGCTGATGCTTGCCGCGGCGGGCGGCGAAAGCGCGAAAGGCATTGCGATGCTTCTTTCGTATTCCGCCGGACTTGGAATTCCGTTTGTCGCGTCCGCGCTGCTGATTGACCGGCTGAAAAGCTCGTTCGACCTGATCAAGCGCCATTACCGCACCGTGACGGCGGCCTCGGGAATCCTTTTAGTGATTGTGGGAATTCTAACGGCGGCCGGACTGCTGGCTTCGCCGTCCTAAGGGGGAAAATATAGATGGAGCGGAAATGGAAAACAGCGCTGTTCCTCGTGCTTTTTGCCGCGGTGCTCACCGGAAGCTTTTTTTGCCTACAAAAATCTTTCTGCCCGCTACCGGCCGGAAACCGGCCTGCCGGTCTCTTCGGCGCAGATGGCTTCCGGGAGCGGGGCGGGAACTTCTTCCCGGGCGGAATCGCAGGCGGCATCTTCCCGCACGGCGGCTCCGGACTTCACGGTGTATGATCAAAGCGGAAAAGCCGTGCGCCTTTCGTCGTTCCGCGGCAAGCCGGTGGTGCTCAACTTCTGGGCAAGCTGGTGCTACTACTGCAAACAAGAAATGCCGGAATTTCAGAAAGCCTACAACGCGCAAAAAGGCAAAATTCAGTTCCTCTTCGTGGACTGGAACGACGGCCGGCAGGAAACTCAGGAAAAGGGCGCAGCGTTTCTCAAGCAGAACGGCTACACGTTTCCAGCTTATTATGATTTAAATCAGGAGGCTGTCTCCGCCTACGGACTGACGGGCATCCCGGCCACCGTCTTCATCCGGGCGGACGGAACCGTAGCCGGGGGCCAGGCCGGGGCCATGGACAGCGGTACGCTCGAAAATGGGATCAAACTGATTACGGAATAAAGGGGCCAAACGGGAGCAAAAAACACGGCACACCTTTGCGGGGCGCCGGGAACGACATTTGGAAAGGCGGTTCAAAAGATGAAAGTACTCATTGTCGGAGGCGTCGCGGGCGGCGCCAGCGCGGCCTGTCGGCTGCGTAGGCTCAGCGAGGACGCTCAAATCATTTTGTTTGAAAAAGGGAAATACATCTCTTATGCAAACTGCGGCCTGCCCTATTACATCGGCGGCACCATCCAAGACAAGGATCAGCTGCTGGTCACAAAGCCGGAAACCCTGCGCAGCCGGTTTAACATCGACGTTCGGGTCCAGAACGAGGTCGTTTCGATCAACCGGGAAAAGAAATCCGTCATGGTTCTGAATCACGGGGACGGTTCCAGGTATGAAGAAAGCTATGACAAGCTGATCCTCTCCCCCGGCGCGGAGCCGAAGCGCCCGAACCTGCCCGGCATCGATCTGCCCGGCATTTTCACCCTACGCACCGTCCCGGACACGCTCCGCATCGACCGGTATCTCAAAGAGCATGACGCGAAAAGCGCCGTCGTGGTCGGTGCCGGCTTCATCGGTGTGGAAATGGCGGAAAATCTGCGGGAACGCGGGCTCGACGTCACCATCGTTGAATTCCTGCCGCAGGCGGTTGCGCCGTTCGACCCCGAAATGGCGGCGATCCTGCACAGGCATCTGCGCGAAAACGGCATCAAGCTCCGCTTCAATACCGGTGTAAAAGGATTTGAGCAGAAAGGACGGCTCACCGTGCAGCTTTCCGACCAGTCGGAACTGCCCGCCGACGTGGTCCTTCTGAGCATCGGCGTCGCACCGGACAGCGCGCTGGCCAAAGACGCCGGGCTCCCGCTCGGCATGAAGGACAGCATCCGGGTGGACGAGACTTTTCGCACCGGCGATCCGGACATCTACGCGGTCGGCGACGCCATTGAGGTGAACCAGTTCCTCACCGGCGGCAAAACCATGCTGGCGCTGGCCGGGCCGGCCAACCGTCAGGGCCGCGCGGCGGGCGAAAATGTGCTGGGGAAGCGAACCGTGAAAGATGACGGCGTCATCGGCAGTTCAATTTTGAAGGTGTTCGACCTGACGGCGGCCTGCACAGGGCTGAACGAAAAACAGCTGAAAGAAAAAAAGCTGCCGTACTTCAAAACTTATATCCATCCGGGCAATCACGCCTCCTACTACCCGGGGGCCATGCCGCTGGACATGAAACTGCTGTTCGCGCCGGATGGCAAAATCTACGGCGCGCAGGCGGTCGGAGCGGCTGGCGCCGACAAGCGCATCGACGTGATCGCCGCGGCAATCTGGTTCGGCGGCACGGTTTACGACCTTGAAAAGCTGGAGCTGTGCTATGCCCCTCCCTACTCTTCGGCTAAGGATCCCGTGAACATGCTGGGCTTCACCGCCGCCAATATTCTGCGAGGCGATGTAAAAGTTGTTTACGCGGAAGATATCGAACAGACGGAGCCCGGCAGGATCACGCTGCTGGACGTCCGCACCCCGGAGGAAACCGCAACCGGCATGATCGACGGCGCCGTCAACATCCCGGTTGACGAGCTGCGCGGCCGCCTTTCCGAACTGCCGAAAGACAAGCCGGTTTATGCCTACTGTGCGGTCGGCCTGCGCGGCTACGTCGCATGCCGCATCCTGACTCAGCACGGTTTTGACGCCTACAACCTGAGCGGCGGCCTGAAGACCTGGCGCGACGTACACGAAAAGCCGGACGTTCCTTCCCCGACCGACTGTGCCGGCATAAAAAAAAACAACAGCCGGAAAGATAAAGTCTGCGGCCTTCCTCTCACCGGAAGCGAAAAGATAATTGAGGTGGACGCCTGCGGTCTGCAGTGTCCCGGCCCGATTATGAAGACCGCGCAGGCGGTCAAGGCGGCCGCCGAAGGGGAAATCCTCCGCATTCGGGCAACCGACCCCGGTTTCGTCTCCGACATCGGCGTCTGGTGCGAGCGGACCGGGAACCGGCTGCTTGGCACGACGCGCAGCGGCACCGTGTATGAGGTCCGCGTGCAGAAATACGCGCCTGTCCAGGCCGCGGCGCCGGCCGCCGGCGGCAACGGCAAGGCCATCATCGTGTTCAGCGGGGACCTCGACCGCGCGATTGCCTCGCTGATCATCGCAAACGGCGCGGCCGCCATGGGGCGCAAAGTCACCCTGTTCTTCACGTTCTGGGGGCTGAATATCCTGCGGCGGGAGGACCGCGTTCGCGTGAAAAAAAGTCTTACGGAAAAAATGTTCGGTGCCATGATGCCGCGCGGCACCGGAAAACTCGGCCTTTCGCGCATGAACCTGCTCGGCCTGGGCCCAAAAATGATCCGGAGCGTGATGCGGCGCAAGCACGTCTCTTCCCTGGAAGAGCTGCTCCGGTCCGCAATCGGCTCCGGCGTGCGGATCGTCGCATGCCAGATGTCCATGGATATCATGGGGATCCGGAAAGAGGAGCTGATCGACGGCGTAGAAGTCGCCGGGGTTGCAACTTTCCTCGGCGCGGCAGAGCAGTCCGACACGAGCCTGTTTATTTAGGAGGGCAGCCGGACATACGCAAAAAATGAGCCCGCTTCTCAAGTTTTAAGAAGCGGGCCTTTCATTTTCCCCACAAACAGCGCGGCGCATTGTATTGCGTGGCACGGCGGGGTATAATGAGTATAAATAATATAATAAAAAATAAAAAAAGGAGAGTTGCCATGGAAACGTTATATCCTATCCGGCTGAACGCCGTCTGTAAAGACTACCTTTGGGGCGGGACCCGGCTCAGGACCGAATACCATCAAAACAGCAGCGCGCTGAAAGTGGCGGAAAGCTGGGTCCTCTCCTGCCATCCGGACGGGCCCGCCGTCATTGCAAACGGCGATGCAAAAGGCCTGACCCTGCGGGAATACTGCGACAGGGCCGGAAGGGGAATTCTGGGGACGGACTGTGAAAAGTTTCCGGATTTTCCCATACTGATCAAGCTGATCGACGCAAAGGAAAATCTCTCGATTCAGGTCCATCCCGACAACGATTACGCGCGCACGCACGGCGGTGGGTTTGGCAAGACCGAAATGTGGTATGTCGTCGACTGCGCGGAAGGAGCCTATCTGTACTACGGTTTCGACCATGAAATTTCAAAGGAGGAGTTCCGCCGGCGGATTGAAACCAACACGCTGCCGGAAGTCCTCCATAAAGTTTTGGTCAGACCGGGGGACGTGCTGATGATTGACTCCGGCACCCTGCACGCCATCGGGGCGGGAATTCTGATCGCCGAAATTCAGCAGAATTCCAACCTGACCTACCGCATTTACGACTACGGCCGCCTCGGGGCAGACGGGAAACCGCGTCAGCTGCACATTCCGCAGGCGCTGGACGTGACCCGTCTGCGCCGCCCCGCGCGCCCGGTCGGCCCGCAGGGGAGAGAAATCCGCGAGGAAGGATGCGTGCGAACGCTGCTTGCCTCGTGCGAATACTTTACCGTCACCCATATGAAAATCACGGAATATGCGCTCTGCGCGGGAGAAAAAAGTTTTCAGTCCCTCGTTTGCCTGGACGGCGACGCACTGATTCTGGACCGTGGCCGCGCGCTTCTCACCTTTGGGAAGGGGGACAGCATCTTCATCCCTGCCGGATTTGGCCGCTATACCGTCAAGGGCGGCTGCGAGATTCTGCTGACCGAGGTCTAAATGATCATCCCGCCGTTCACGCCGAGAATCTGCCCGGTGATAAAGCCGGCCCCGGGCGAGGCGAGAAACGAAACCGCCTTCGCGATATCTTCCGGCGTGCCGAGCCGGCAAAGCGGCGTCTCCTGCCGAAGCTGTTCCAGGGTCTGTTCGGAAAAGCCCGCGTTCATTTTCGTGCCGATCACGCCAGGCGCGACGCAGTTGACACGCACGCCGGAGGGACCGACCTCCTTCGCCAGCGCTTTGGTCAGGCCGATCACGGCCGCTTTGGCAGCCGAATAGTGTACTTCGCACGAGGCGCCGACCTGCCCCCACATGGAGGAAACGTTGACGATACAGCCGCTCTTCTGCCGGATCATCGCCGGCAGAGCCGCCCGGCAGCACAGAAACACCCCGCGCACATCCACATTGAACATCTCGTCCCAGTCGCGATCCGTCAGGTCGGTAAACAGCTTTTGCTGCGCGATTCCGGCATTGTTGACCAGCAGGTCAAGCCGCCCAACGCCGCGGAACAAATCCGCCACCTGAGCCGAATCGCGCAAATCCGCTCCGGCCAGCGCGGCGGCCTCCTCGCCGTAGGCGCGCGTCAGTCTTTCCCAAAGGCTGCGCGCGCCTGCCGCATTTTGATGGTAATGCAGAACGACTCTGTAGCCGTCCTTCGCAAGCCGGGCCGCAACCGCTCCCCCAATTCCGCCGGAAGCTCCGGTGACAAGTGCTTTTTTCATATGATTTTCCTCCTTTTTGCCCTCTCGGCGCCGCGTTAAATGAATACTTTGAGGTCAGAAAATACATGGCAACAGGCCAAGGCAACAGACAAAATCCCCCTTTCCGCATAGTATATACAGGAAACGATCTTAGTAGCATCGTCTCAGTCTTTGTGAAAAGGAGGATTTATTTTGAGCTGTTACAGTTACAACGATCTTTGTTCGTGTTCCCGGACAGTTCCCGCTTTCGTACCGATCCAGCAGAATTGCTGTCCGCCGGACCCGGATCCTTGTCACCCGTATAGGCCGCCATGTCCGCCATACCCGGATCCTTGTCATCCATGCCCGCCATGTCCGCCCCCTTATGATCGAAGGATTCCGTCTTATGCGTTCTATTTTACAAATGCTTCTCAAAACGTTGCGGCGGGTCAGCCGGTTGTCTTCTCGGCCGGCAGCTCTACTTCGGATATAGCTCTGTCCGGCGGAAATTTGGTGTTTAGCAGACCGGGAATTTATCTTATCCAGTATAAGATTGCCTTTACCGGCCCGGCGGCAAGCACAACAGTCAGCCTCGCCTTAAACGGCGTTCCCGTCGCCGGTTCTTCGGCTGTCACCACAACGGATACGGAATACAGCGGCCAGGCGATTGTCAGCATGCCGAGCGGGGGCATTGTCTCCCTCACAGTCAGCGTCGCTTCAACCGTTGCTTTTGCAAGCATTACAGCCGTCCGCATCGCCTAACCGATGTGGAAAGTCCACCTGCCCGGGAGTGATGCCAGACTGGTGAACGAAACAAAAACGGACCCTGCTCCGGTGACGGAACGGGGTCCGTTTTTTGATGCGATCCGCTCAGAAATGATTGTATTCCAGAACGTAGCGGATAATGAACAAAATTGCAATCGTATACATAATCGGGCTGACCTGCTTTGCCTTGCCGCGCACCAGTTTAATGAAACAGTAGCTGATGCAGCCGAATGCAATTCCTTCCGAAATACTGTACGCAAACGGCATCATGGCGATGGTTAAAAAGCAGGGAATGGCAATTTCCATGTCGTCCCAGTTGACTTCCCGCACACCGCCGATCATCATGACCCCGACGATCAGCAGGACCGGGTAAGTCGCGGAACCCGGAATAAACCCGAGAAATGGGGAAAGGAAAATTGCAAGAAGGAAGCAGATTGCGGTCGTGACGCTGGTCAGGCCGGTCTTTCCGCCCTCTGAAATGCCTGCGCTTGATTCGACATAGGTCGTCACTGTCGAAGTTCCGAAGATTGAACCTGTCACAGTTGCAATGGCGTCCGCCATCATGGCCCGTGTTGCATTTGGCAGCTTGCCCTCCGGAGTCAGGAACCCGGCTTTGCCGGCCGTCCCATACAGCGTTCCGACCGTGTCGAACATGTCGACCATCGTCAGAGAAATCAACACTGAAATCAGCGAGAAGAACGCTACGCCGATTCCCTCATTGGTGTGAAGCAGCTCCGGAAATCCGTTCAGGAACTGCCCGAAAGTCGGCGCGAGGGAACCGGTGACGGAAAGTCCTCTGGAAATTCCGACATCCGCGCCGAAGCCGAACTGCATTACGGCGCCCACAATACTTGTGGCGATGATGCTGATGAACAGACCGCCTTTCACGCCGTAGACAACCAGAAGAACCGTGATGAAAATTCCGATGATGGCAAGCGCCGTCGACGGATTTGCAAAATTGCCGAGGGTGATAATGGTGGACTTGCTCGACGCAACGATCCCCGCGCCCTTGAGCGCCACGATTGCAATGAACAACCCGATGCCGCCGCTGATCGCCCGCTTAATGGAAAGCGGAATCGCATCAACGATCTTTTCCCGGATCCCGCTCGCCGTAATCAGAATGAAAATCGCGCCGGAAATAAAAACAGCGGCAAGACCCGCCCTCCAGGAGAAGCCATAGGTGCCGCAGATCGTATATGCGAAAAAGGCATTCAGTCCCATGCCCGGAGCCTGCGCCAACGGGTAGTTGGACAAAAGCCCGCTTAAAAGGGTACCGACCGCCGAAGCGATGCAGGTTGCCAGCATCACCGCACCCTTGTCCATTTTTGCATCACCAAGAATGGACGGATTGACGAAAATGATGTAGGCCATGGTGAAGAATGTGGTAAGGCCTGCAAGGACTTCTGTGCGAACATCCGTGTTGTTCCCCTTCAGGTTGAAAAAATCGCCCTTGGGATGAATTGCTGTCGTTGTACTGTCTGCCATGTTTTGATTCCTCCAGAACAGAAAATAAAAATTGCCCGACTTTTGCGCCGGGCCTCGTTCAATTACAATATTAAGTATAACGGTTCAGGAAAGATTAGGCAATATACTATTTACACAAAATTTTAAATTATGACATATATTATTCATACTTTTTATAAAAATTCATGTCTCAAGGCGCTGTAACGGACATTTCTCACCGGCTAATTTCCCAACGCGAAGTTCCGTTCCTCCGCAAGCTTTTCAATTTCTGCCTGCGCCTTTTTCAGACATTTCCCGACCAGCTGTTCCTTTTCAGGCGTGTAGCGAAACGAGGGGACGGAAACGCTGACCGCAGCGAAGACCTTTCCCCGCTGATGCAGCGGAACCGCATAGCAGTAAATGTTGTCGTTCGACTCCTCACGTTCCCAGGCAAGCCCATCCCGCCGAACAATCCGGATTTGCGCAAGCAAATCTTCGATATCCGTCACCGAGCGTTTCGTCATGCGGCAAAGCCCATCTTCAAAAAGCAGCCGGATCTCTTCGTCGTCCAGACCACTCAGTAGCGCTTTCCCCAGCGCCGTGCAGTTTGCGGGAATTCTGACCCCCACAAAGGAAATCAGGCGTATCTGTTGGGGAGAATCCACCTTTCCGATATAAAGAACGTTCTTTTCATCCAGCACTGCAAGCTGGCAGGTTTCCTCACAGACCTTTACCACCGCTTCCATGGTTTTCAGGATCATCTCCAGCGCATCCCGGCCAGCCGTAAACGCCGTTCCCAAAACATAGGCGCCGATTCCGACGGAGTAACGGCCCGTCTTCCGATCCAGAGAAACATATTTTCGTTCGGCTAACGTATGGATAATCGGAAACAAGCTGCTTTTCGGGACATTCAGAGCAGCCGCAATCTCCGAAAGGGTATGCCCTCCCTTCCCCGCACTCGCGAGGTATTCTAAAACGTCCAAAACGCGTGCTGTCCCACGGTGCTGTTTCATGCTCATCGATTCCTTTCTTTCATCAACTTGCTGCTTCCCTATCATCATATCAAACAGGCATTTCCATTGCAAGGATTAAGCAATATGTATTATTATACACAAAATTACATTCAAAATTTTATAAATCATAACAAATTTATATAAATCATGGAATTTAATATTGACAGATCACATCCTCAGTGTTAATCTATCAAATGTATGTTGTTCGTATTTAAGCATTTAGTTCCTAAATGCGAACACAAAGCAGATAAATTGAGGAGGATTACCGCTTATGATCATGAAAGCCTTAAAAAAAGTCCCCGCCGGAATGATGGTCATCCCACTGATCCTGGGCTCCATCATTAACACCTTTTTCCCGTACATTGTCAACATTGGTTCCTTCACTACCGCTGTTTTCACCAGTGCAGGTGCAGCCACCGCGATGGGCATTCAGTTGTTCTGCCTAGGGACAACCCTTCAGCTCAGGGATATTCCGCCGGTATTAAAGCGCGGAGGAATCCTATTGTTGAGTAAATTTGTCATTGGTGCCGCCATCGGTATCACCATCGGCAAAATTTTCGGCATGGTGGGCGTGCTCGGCATGACCAGCCTTGCCATTATCAGCGCCGTGACCAATTCCAACGGTTCCTTGTACCTTGCGCTGATGGAAAATTACGGTGACGCTCCTGACTGCGCCGCCATGGCTCTTCTGAGCTTGAACGACGGCCCCTTGTTCACTCTGATCGCCCTCGGCGGCTCCGGCCTGGCCAATGTTCCCGTCAAAGCGCTCATCGCAACCATCGGACCCATCCTGGTCGGAATGATCCTCGGCAATATAGACAAGGACTTCAGCAAATTTTTAGCTCCCGCCGGTTCCATCATGATTCCATTCGTAGGCTTCTGCCTGGGTGCCGGCATCAACATTACCAATTTGGTAAAGGGCGGCCCCCAAGGCATCATCCTGGGCCTTGTGACCTGCTTTATTGGCGGTCCGTTCATTGTTCTCTGTGACCGCTTTATCGGCCGCCGCCCCGGCTACGCCGGCTGGGCTGTAGCCACGACTGCCGGAAACGCGGTCGCCGTCCCCGCGGCCGTTGCTTTAGTCGATCCGCGGTATCAGCCTTTCGTAAGCTCCGCTACCGTACAGGTTGCCGCGTCCACCGTCATCACCGCCATCTTGGTTCCGTTTATTACCGACTGGTGGGTCAAGAAGTACGGTTCCCCCAAGTGTCCGAAACAGCCCGAACTCAAAAATATTCCGGAAGCCCAGGCCTGACCGGGACTCCGGATTTAATCTGACAGAAAAAGGAAGGAGCTTTTTCATGCACAACGCAATGATAATCGATTCCAAGGACGATGTGGCCGTCGCGATCGAGCCTGTCAAAAAAGGCGATACCGTCACCTATACCGTGAACGGGGAGGAAAAATCCCTTACCGCCCTTCAGGATATCACGATTTACCATAAGCTGGCGATCCGTAATATCGCCAAGGGCGCACCCATTTCCAAATATGGGGAACACATCGGCATCGCCGCCTGCAATATCAACGCAGGGGAACACGTCCACGTTCATAACGTGGCCAGCCGCCGTGAAAACCTCGACATCTGAAGGGAGAAAAGTAAAATGAATTTTTACGGTTATAAACGCCCGGACGGGCGGGTAGGAGTTCGCAATAAAGTTCTGATCCTTCCGGCCAGCGTCTGCGCTTCGGACACAACCCGCATCATTTCACAACAGGTCGTCGGTTCCGTAACCTTCCATAACCAGAACGGCTGCTCTCAGGTTGCCTCGGACCAACAGCTCACCATGGACGTGATGGCGGGTTACGCCGCCAACCCCAACATCTACGGAACCGTAGTGGTCTCCCTCGGCTGCGAAAACTGCCAGATGGATCTTGTGGTGGATGCCATCCGGACCCGCACGAACAAGCCGCTGAAACGGGTCATCATTCAGGAGGCCGGCGGAACGTTGAAAGCGATTGATAAAGCCGTTCGCTACGCCAAAGAAATGGTTTCCGAGGCCTCCCTGCTCCAGAGAGAGGTGTTTCCGCTGTCCGAACTGATTGTCGGAACGGAATGCGGCGGTTCGGACCCCACCAGCGGCCTGGCTGCCAACCCGCTGATCGGCCAACTCAGCGACCTTCTGGTTAAGGAAGGGGGCACTTCCATTCTCAGCGAAACGACTGAATTTATTGGTGCAGAGCATATTCTGGCACGCCGTGCCGCCACCAAGGAGGTCCACGACCGCATTTACGAGATTGTTCACCGGTATGAAAAGGCTCTCCGGCTAGTCGGGGAAGAGGTCCGCGAGGGCAACCCTTCCCCCGGAAACAAGGCTGGCGGTCTGACAACCCTAGAAGAAAAATCACTGGGATGTATTCACAAGGGCGGGCATACTTCTATAAATGCCGTCTATGATTACGCCAAGCAGGTCAAAGCAAAATCCGGCCTGGTCATCATGGACACCCCGGGGAACGACCCGTCTTCCGTGGCCGGCATGGTAGCCGGCGGTGCCCAGGTCGTGGTTTTCTCGACTGGCCGCGGTACCCCGACGGGCAACCCGATCGCTCCCGTAATTAAAATCACCGGCAACAAGCTGACCTACGCCAGTATGAACGACAATATCGACGTGGACGCCTCTCCGCTGATTTACGGTGGCAAAACCATGGAAGAACTCGGAGGCGAGCTGCTTGCCCTGGTTTCTCAGGTTGCCGGTGGAAGGCAGACCAAGGCCGAAAGTCTGGGTTACACGGAAATGGCGATTGCCCGCGTCTGCAACTATGTATAATAAAGAACAAGCGAACTTTCCTTTCCGCTCGAATTGAACATTCGGAGTCGGGTCAACGGGGAACTCCGGCAAAACAGCAACACGCGCTTGTTTCTCGCCGATATCCCGCACCTCATCTCCGAACTGTCCCGCGGTATGACTCTGGTTCCCGGGGATATCATCGCGACCGGCACCCCTGCCGGGGTCGGCATGGGCTTTGAGCCGCCCCGCTGGCTCAGAAGCGGCGACACCGTGGAATGTGAAATTGAGAATCTCGGAGTCTTACGCACCACAATTCGTTAAATGACAATATGATTTTAGATTTGGAGTGAATACAATAGAATGAAAGCACAGTATTTAACTCCGGTGGTAACTGTCTTGAAAGAAGACGGCACGCCGGATCTGGAGGGCAACAAAAGGGTCTACGATCACCTGATTAAGGGCGGTGTGAGCGGCCTCGTGATCATGGGCAGCACCGGTGAGTTTTTTTCCATGACCATGGAGGACCAGAAGCAGCTTATTGACCTCGCCGCGGATTATGTGAAAGGCAGAACGCGGATTTTCATCGGCGTCAGCCGCATGATCGCCCGCGAAGCGATTGAACTTGCCAACTACGCCTATCAGAAGGGCCTGCACGAAGTTATGGTGGTAAGTCCGTACTACTTTAAATTCACGCAGGAGGGTCTGGAGTCCTTTTTCGATCTGATCGCCTCCAATACGCCCGCGGACATTTTCCTTTACAATTTCCCCGAACGGACCGTGCACGATATTTCCCCCGAACTGGTCCTGCGCTTGGCGCGCAAGCACAAAAACATCAGGGGAATTAAGGACACCGTCACCGAAATGAGCCACACCAGCGCGATTATCCGCACGGTAATGCCTGAATTCCCAGATTTTGAAGTTTTCAGCGGCTATGATGACGACCTGGTTCATAACGTTATGAGCGGAGGCGCCGGCGTTGTCGGCGGACTTTCCAACCTGATCCCAGAAAAATGCGCCGAATGGGTGAAAACCATCGAAAACAATGACGTGGCCGGAATGGCAAAGATGCAAAAATACATCAACAGGGCAATGGCTCTCTATGACGTTGCATCCCCGTTTATCCCCACCGTCAAAAGGGCCATGCGGATCGCCGG
>DHDF01000101.1 GCA_002399225.1 bacterium UBA4883 | reverse complement strand
AATCTTTGCAAGACATTTCAAAAGCAGCGTGCCGTAAACAACATCTCAATCTCAATACAGGAAAATTCGGTTTATGGTCTGCTTGGACCCAACGGAGCCGGAAAATCGACTACCATGAATATTATCACCGGTTATCTTTCCGCAAGTTCCGGCTCCGTTAAAGTCGGCGGATTCGATACGCTGGATCAGCCGAATGAAGCGAAAAAGCTAATCGGCTATCTTCCGGAGCTTCCGCCGCTTTACCCGGATATGACGGTAAAGGAATACCTGAATTTTGTTTACGAGCTGAAAAAGGTGACACTGCCCCGTGAGAAGCATCTTCGTGAAATTTGCGCGCTGGTAAAGATACAGGATGTCAGCCGCCGGTTGATCGGAAACCTGTCGAAAGGCTACCGGCAGCGCGTCGGCATTGCCCAAGCCCTGATCGGGAACCCTCCTGTCCTGATACTGGACGAGCCGACCGTCGGCTTGGACCCCAAACAGATCATTGAGGTGAGAAATCTGATCAAAGGCCTCGGAAAGAGCCACACCGTGATTCTCAGCTCTCATATTCTGCCGGAGATTCAAGCCGTCGCCGACCGGATTCTGATTGTGAACCGCGGCTGTCTGGTTGCGGACGGCACCCCGTTTGAACTGGAACACAGCATGTCCGGGGAACGTCATCTGTCGGTCCGCATGGAAGGCGCGGAGGCGGAAATAGAAAAGGCGCTTCGCAACATGAAATTTGTTGAGGGAGTGCAGAATTTCGGCGAAAAAGAGCCGGGCGTGTGGGAATACGAGATCCAGGTCCAAGAAGGCGAAGATCTGCGCCGGCCCGTGTTTTCGCTGGCGGCAAAACGGAACTGGCCGATTCTTTCCATGACAAGCTCCGACCTGTCGCTGGAAGATGTTTTCCTGAGGCTGACCGGTTCGGCTTATTTGCAGGATAATCTGACGAAAGGCGGGGAAGCGCAATGAAGGCAATTGCAAAAAAAGAACTTCGTTCCTACTTTCTATCCCCCATCGGCTATGTTTTCCTCGGGGTCATTCTGTTTTTGTTCGGGCTTTATTTCTATCAGGTGCTTCGCATCGGTTCCTCTTCTTACCTGCCGGAAGTTTACGGGACCATGTTTATCTGGAGCATGATGTTTCTGCCGATCCTGACCATGCGCAGTTTCAGCGATGAGACCCGCAATCACACGGATCAAGGGCTTCTGACCGCACCGGTTAGCGTGGGCGGCATTGTGTTTGGCAAATTTCTTGCCGCATTCTGTGTCTTCGCCATTGCGATGGGGCTGAGTCTGCTTTCCATTGTGATCATTTCGTTTTTTTCTTCCCTCGGCTGGGCGATGATTATCGGAAATGTCGTCGGTTCACTTTTGTACGGGGCCGCCATGATCGCCATCGGCATTTTTATCTCTTCCCTGACCCAAAGCCAGATCACGGCTGCAATTTCGACCTTCGGCGTTTCCATTTTACTTCTGGTGATCAATCAGCTGAGCAGTCTGGTCACAAATTCTGCAATTTCCAGTCTGCTGAACTGGATTTCATTCAACAGCCGGTACCAGCCGTTTACCAAAGGAATTTTCAATTTGTCGAGCATCGTATTCTTTCTGAGCGTTGTCGCGGTGTTTCTCTTTTTAACCGCGCGCAAGCTGGAAAGCAAAAGATGGAGCTAAGGGGGATTTTGTGAGATGAATCAGGAAAAAGATCCGCGCACGGGCGCGTCCGTTCCGGAAGAAGAAAATCCCGGACGGAAACCGGATTCCCCCGCTCCCGAACCTTCGGAAAGCGGGAATGTCGGGCAGAATCCGGCACCGGAACAAACTAAACAAGAGGAGAACAAGCAGGAAAACGCCCCTGAAAAGGCGGTAAAAAAAGAGAAGAAAAAAACAGCGGGAAAACATGCTGGGTTTTTCCACAGCAACCGATTCCGCCACGGCTCCATTTCTACCGCGTTCACCGCGGGATTTATCGCAGTGATCATCCTGCTGAATCTCTTGGTCGGCTCTTTGGTGACCCGGTTCCCTTCCGTCAATCTGGATCTGACTCAGAACGGTGCAAATACCCTTTCTTCGGAAGGGAGAAAGGCGGTCGACAAGGTCAATATTCCCGTTGAAATTTATATTTGCGCAACGCAGCAGCAGGTGGAAGAAGATCAGGTTGACGCCGATCAGGGTCTCAAATACAGTCAGGTTGGGAACCTTTTTGCCAAGGCGGCGGAACAAAACTCGAAAATCAAGGTCCAGTACGTAGACCTCGATAAAGATCCGACCTTCGCGGTGGAATACAAAAGCGATAATCTTGCCGCCGGCGATGTGGTTGTGAAAACCGCAAAGCGGCACAGGGTCCTGACCAGCACCGATCTTTTCAACGTTCAGTATTCGCAGGATACCACTTCTTCCCAAATATACTCCAATGTGGAAGGTTCCCTGATTTCTTCCCTCAATGCGGTGACTTCCGACAAACTTCCGGTTGTGGCGTTTGATAACGGCCACGCGGAAAAACAAGATATGTCCGCCTTTGAAAAGCTGCTGGCCAATAACAGTTTCGAGACCAAAGAGGTCAACCTTTTAACGGATAAAATTCCGGATGACACGCAAATGATCGTGCTCGGGAATCCATCCCGCGACTATACGGACGAAGAGATCAAAAAACTCTCTGATTTTCTCGGCAGCAAAACGCTTTCCGGGGATCGTTCTCTGATGGTGACCTTTGCGCCGAGTGAATCGACAATGCCCAAGCTTTCCACTTTCCTCGAAGAGTGGGGGCTTCAGGTTCCGCAGGCGGTTGTCGCGGAATCGGATCAGTCGAAGTTCATTTCGGATAATCCGTCCTATATCCTCTCCAATATTCAGAACAATCTACAACTGAAAAAAACAGGCGACGGCAGCTCGACGGATTATGGATATTTTTACACGCCGCTCTCCTGCCCGGTCAACCTGCTGTTCACCACAAAAGGGGATAAAACGACCTATTCTCTCGCAAAAAGTTCAGATTCCTGCTATCTGGTGGACAAAAACACAAAGTCTACGGATAACCTGGCAAAACAGGCTAGCAACACCGCTGCGCTGTCTCAGAAAACAGTGAAAAACGGGGACAAAGATTATCATGCCAGCGTGATTGCGGTCGGCAGTTCCGCACTCTTTACAGACGGCGTCATCAATTCCAGCACATTCGGCAATGGAACCTATATGGTAGATCTTACAAAATATGCGACCGGGACGAATGACTCTTCTTCGGAAGTTCAAATTTCTGCAAAGCCGCTGGATGCGACGGATATCACCATGTCGTCTCAGCTTAGCACATTTTTCGGCGTCGGCGTGTTTATGATTCTGATTCCCCTGATTCTGATAGTCCTCGGTATCTTGGTTTACCATAAGAGGAGGCGTCTGTGAGAAGATGAGGAACAGCATAAGAAACCTGATTATTGTCGCGGTCTGCGCCGTTGTTCTCGGTGGTGCGTTTCTTGCCCTAAAATTGACCGGCAATGACAAGGCGGCTTCCTCTGCCGTTTCGTCCACGGCCAGCATTGAGCTGGTGTCGAAAAAGAGCGAAGATGTCGTTTCCATGAATGTTGTGAACCAAAAGGGAAGTTATACCCTTGTTCCTGTCCAAACGCGGGCAAAGTCGAGTTCTTCCTCTGCAAATTCCGGCGAATCCGAGCCGACTTACACCGTTGAAGGGCTCGGCGGCTGCCCGATCAACACCTCCGCGACCGAATCCGTTGTAAAAAATGGATTCGGCCTGGTGGCCAGTAGAAATCTGGGTGCGATCAGCGATTTGAGCGAATACGGTCTTTCCAGCCCGCAGGCAACGGTAAAAGTCCGTTTTAAAGACAACAGCAGCTTTGATTATAAAATTGGAAAGACATCGGCAACGGATTCCACCGCCTATTACATGTGCGGGCTGAATTCCAACAATGTTTACATTGTCTCCATTGACCAGGGGCTGCTGGAAGATCTTTCTTACTTTGTCAGCAAGGAAATCCTCGCTATCACAAATTCTTCCGGAGACAATAATTTTACCAAAATCGTCTTAAGCGGCTCAAATTATCCAAAGCCCGTCACGTTCTCCGTTTTTCAGACCAACCTGAAAATTTCCGCTCCTACCAGCTATGAAGCGGACTCCACCGCGCTTTCCAGCCTGGAAAGCGCACTGGGGAGTCTGACGGCCGACTCGGTAGCCGCCGTCAGTCCGGACGCGGCGGCGCTGAAAAGATACGGTTTTGACCATCCGACCGCCGTCGCTGCGTTTACGGTCAACGGAGCAAATTATACCATCACCGCCGGTGCGAAAGACGGGAATGACTATGATGTGATGCTCGGCGGGGTCAGCGTGGTTTACAGGGTCCCCTCTTCCAGTATCCAGCCGTGGGCGCTTCAAAGCCTGTTCAGCCTGAGAAGCAAAACGATCCTGAGCCCGGGGATCGAGATGGTCAGTGCACTGACCGTGACCGTGGGCAGCGCGAAAAATGAGCTGGAAATCGGGCGGACCAAAGATGAGAAAAAATCTACCGAAGATAAAGTCTATTACAATTATAAAGTGACTGGGAACGACGGAAAAGCGCTGGATTACAGCACAAATTACAAGAATTTCTTTCAAAAACTGACCGGAATCAATTTGCTGGAAGACACGGAACAGAAGCCGTCCGGCAGCCCGGTCCTGACGGTAAACTACCGGTATTTCAACACTGCTAAATCCGATACCGTTGCCTTTTATAAAAGCGGCGACCGACGCTACACTGCGGTTCTCAATGGGCAGGTCTATGGAATTGTCACGCAGGACGACCTCGACACGGTCACCGGTGGAATCGCGGCGCTGGAAAGCGGCAAAGCGGTTTCCTGAAATAGGAAGACCGGTCTTGCAGGCAAAAAAGAGGACGGGCTTTTTAGCCCGTCCTCTTTTGCCGCTCTTTCTAAAAAAAGCAGACTCCCTGTCTTGACAAGGGTGCCAGTCTCTGCTATACTGCAATTATAATAGATATAATTAATTTAATATATCATAAATAGATCTGATTGTCAATATAGCTTGAGAAAGAAATGGGGAATTTTTTTTGCAGTTGCGGCTTTTAGACCGGGAAAATCTGCTCAAAAAAGAAGATGCCCGCGTAGAACAGCGCATGCTTTCGCTGAATCCGCAGACCAGACTGTATGGGCTGGAACTGTCACACAAGGATGCGGCTGCTCTGGCGGCGACGCGGAGAAATGCCCTGAAAGAAAGCGGCCGTCTGGAATTCGGCCCTTCGGTGCTGGAGAAAATCATCCTGAAGTTCAGCCGATCCGAATATCTGTATTCCTATAATTACGTCCCGGTGCTTGAGAATCTGGTCGAAACTTTTTTTCTGCTGAAAAGCGAGCTTTACGACCGGGTTTCGGATGACCGGCTGATTGACTTTTTATTTGAAAGTTTTGAGCGGAACCGCGGTTCCATGAAAATGTTCGAAGGACGGGAAGTAGACGCCTTGCGCCGCCGCCTGAGCTGTCTGGAAGTGGAGGAGCCGGAACCGGAAGAGCCGGAAGAGGAGGGCGAAGATGAGGGACAATAATTTGCTTGGCCATGTAAAACTGACAGAGCAGGAGTCGCAGCGCTTTCAGAGCGATCTGCTTTGGGCGCTGGCCGACCAGCTTGGACGCTACACGGCCGGAAAGAGCAGCTCTGTGCCGCAGGAAGCCGCCCAGAAAGTCATGGAATCCATGCTGTACTGTATCTCCTCGGAGCTTTCCACCAGGCCGGACCCTGCCGCCGCAGTCCGCGGTACTTCTGCGGCGGAACTGTTCCGCCGGGGAGCGGAGCGGGTCAAGAGTATGGTCTCCGATGCGGAACTTCTGTACCGGCAGGTGCTTCAGACGCGGACGGAAACGGACCTTATCGCCTATAACACCACGCTGGACCAGACGATCCCTGGGTTTTTCAAGACCTATGACCCGGAGTACGCGGCGCAGGAGAACGGGGCGCTGACCGGATTCCCGGATTATCCCCTGCTTTCCGATGACCAAAGCCGCGGCGGAATTCTATACATAAAAAATTATTTGGAAGAACTTCTGCGGGAAAACCGGTTCTG
>DHDF01000062.1:2132-2607 GCA_002399225.1 bacterium UBA4883 | reverse complement strand
AAAAGATCGATACCGCCGCTCTGATTCTCGATAAAAATTATTTTACGACTTTGGCTTTTGTAAGCTTATCCGCAGGAGGAGAGCGAAGCTTTTCCTTCGCCCGGAAACCGGGAGCGGATTCCATGCTGCGTCGGGACGAAGTGAATTGTGACGTCATAAAAAGCTCGAAAATCTTTCATATCGGTTCTCTGTCCCTGACAGACGAACCTTCCAGGACCGCAACGCTTTATGCGCTTGATGCCTCTAAAAAAGCCGGCTGCATCATTTCCTATGACCCGAATTACCGTGCTTCCCTGTGGAGAAGCGAGCAAGCGGCCAGAGAAGGGATACGCTCCGTATTGCCGTATGTGGATGTCATCAAATTATCTGAAGAAGAAGCCAATTTCGTCACGCCGGAAAAGGATCCGAAAGCGGCGGGGAAATATCTGGTGGAACACGGAATCAAAGCCGCTTTTATCACCCTTGGCAAAAACGG
>DHDF01000062.1:0-2009 GCA_002399225.1 bacterium UBA4883 | reverse complement strand
TTTATCACCCTTGGCAAAAACGGCGCGTATGCATTCCATCGGGAAGGCTTTGTTTACCAGCCCGCGGTCCCGGGCAATGTGGTTGACACGAACGGCGCGGGGGATTCCTTCTGCAGCGGCGTCCTTTTCTGTATTTGCAAAGAGGGTAAAAAAGTCGGAGAGATCGGCCTTTCGAGGCTTTCGGAATTTGCGCGTTTTGGGAATGCCGCGGCAAGCCTGTGCATCGGGAAAAGAGGCGCCGTCCCTTCCATGCCCACCCTGCAGGAGATCTACAAGCGCCTTCGGGATATGGATTGATAGAAAGAGCTGAAAGACGCTTCCGGGGGTCATTGTAAACGCCGGCCGCCCCCGTGAGGAGGCGGCCGGCGGGACGATCGACATTTCCTGCGGGCAGCGTTGCGTTGCAGCCGGAAAATCCGGGAAGACGGAGCTCTATTTTTTATTAGCGGGCTGGGCCTCAACAGACTGGGATTCAGAAGCTTTTTTGCTCTTCGTGATCCGCTCATATTTCTTTTCATAATTGAACTTGATTGCCAGGCCTAAACGGGGCCTGGGCCAGATTAAGAAAACAGATAGCTGCGCTCTGTAAAATCAGCGGTCCAGGAGATTTGAAAACGGTGGGATGTCCCCGCAACGCATCGGAGCTCTGTCGCCGCATGGTCGGCCGCTCTTAAACGGTCATCAGGTTCACGAGCACATCCGTCATGTGATCCATGGACTGGATGCTGATGTACTCAAACCGGCTGTGGAAATTGATGCCGCCGGTCGAAAGATTGGGGCAGGGCAGCCCCATAAACGACAGACGGGACCCGTCTGTTCCGCCGCGGATCGGGACAATTTTCGGCGTGACGCCCGCTTTTTCCATGGCTTTTTTCGCGTCTTCCACCAGGAACAGATAGGGTTTGATCTTCTCCTTCATGTTGTAGTAGGAGTCCTGGATCTTTAGCTCTATCGTGCCGCCGCCATACAGATAGTTGAGGTAAGCGGCGGCCTTTTCAAAGGTCTTCTTTTTCGCCTCGAACTTCGCCATGTCGTGATCGCGGATGATATAATGCAAAACCGTCTTTTCCTCATCTCCGTCAATGGACTGCAGGTGATGGAAACCCTCATAGCCATCCGTGCAGAACGGAATTTCATGAGGCGGCAGCATGAAGTTGAACTCTATTCCGATCAGAATGGAGTTTTTCATTTTATTTTTTGCCTCACCGGGGTGGGTGTTCACGCCGCGGACGATCACGTCCGCGCCTGCCGCGTTGAAGTTTTCATACTCGAGCTTGCCCAGCGTGCCGCCGTCAACGGTATATGCGTACTCTGCGCCGAAGCCCTGGACGTCAAATCTGTCCGGGCCGCGCCCGATCTCTTCGTCGGGGGTGAAGGCCAGTCTGATCGTTCCGTGCTTCAGGCCGTTTTTCAGAATGGTTTCCATCGCGGTGAGAATCTCCGAAATCCCCGCCTTATCGTCGGCGCCCAGAAGCGTGGTGCCGTCGGTGACGATTAGGTCCTGCCCCACATAAGCCTTCAGGGTCGGGAAATCGCTGACCTGCATGACGATATTCTTCTCCTGGTTCAGGATGATATCGCCGCCGTCGTAATGGCGGACGATCCGCGGCTTGATGTTCTCGCCGGAAGCCGACGGGCTGGTGTCCATGTGGGCGATGAGCCCCATCACCGGCAGCTTATCCTCACAGTTGGCTTCCACCGTGCCGTATACATAGCCGAATTCATCCATATGTGCGTCACGAATCCCGAGTGCGAGCATCTCCTTGACAAGGGCGGCGCCAAGATCCTTTTGAACGGCTGTGCTGGGACACTGAGTTTCCGGCGCACGTTCATCCGATGTTGTAGCATACTTCACATAGTTCAGCAAACGTTCGTAAGCTCTCAACCGAAACACTCCTTTTCTAAATTTACACAAAACAAATTTTGGGATTTGACCGAATAGGTAAAATCCGTTGCGGTTTCAGGGTTATAAAATTTTTCCTGCTGTTTTCTGCTATGAATACAACTCC
>DHDF01000011.1:918-3296 GCA_002399225.1 bacterium UBA4883 | reverse complement strand
TCGCTGATCAGCCGCAGGACATTGGGCCGCCCCCGCGCGAAAATCCGTTTCAGCACGACGTTGAGTACGGCGGACAGGATCACGGCCGCCGAAACCGGCGGCGCGATGCTTTTCCTCGTCTTTGGCACGAGAAACAGCACCAGGCAAAGCAAAATGACAACGGCCGGGTCGCCGAAATGGGTAACGCCCTTCATCACCGCCGTCAGGACGGGCGACATTCTTTCCACGGCTTCCCCGTAAAACCATCCCTCAAAGCGGGTGGCGGCCCCGGCGTAGATGCACAGGACCAGCATCACAAATAAAACAGCCGGCATTGCCGCCGACCGTACGGCGCGTTTATTCATCCTTTTTCCCCCTGTTCAGCGCACAGCCGCAGTGCCCGCAGTACCGGTCCCACCCGTTTACGGGCCTGTGGCACCGGGGGCACACCGCCCCGAGCCTCGCCCCGCAGTACGTGCAGTAGGCGCCGTCCCCGCTTTGCAGGGCGCCGCACCGGCAGCAGGTGCGGCGGCTTTGCCGGTAAAGGAGAAAAACGAACCATCCGGCCAGATTGGTAAACAGGGCAGCGATCCCCCAGACCGGCGCGTTCATCTTCGCCCGGAGCGCCCGGGCGTAAACCCACAGGGCCAGCAGGACCCAATAGACCATGAAAAGCAGGACGGCAAGGGCGGCCGCGGCCTTGACGGAAAGTCTGCCGCCCGCGGCCGGACGAAGATCACCGATAAAATAGACTTTCGTTCCGTCCGGACCCCCGGCGAAACAGGAAAGCAGATAGATTTTCTGCCGGCTGTAATTTTTTTCGTAGAAGTAATGATCCCGATTTTCCCGCCCGGTTTCCTCATCCACCCCGAGCAGCTGCCTGAAAACCTGCAGGCCGCCGCCTTCCGTCAGGCGGAAATGCACGTCCGGATTCTCCCCGGCGGTAAGGTAACGGTTCTGCCCGCCCCGGTCCTCCGAAAGGTTCAGAGAACCGCTTTGGGATAAATCCGAATGTTTCGCGCTGAACACGACCCTGTTTTCTCCGTCCAGCACCAGGATGTCGACCAGATCCGGCGAGGAAGCCGCCAGGCGTTTCCAGCCCGGTTCCATGCTTTCCAGCCCGCCTTCCGCGGCCCCGACATCTTTGCTTACCCGGCGGTATCCATCGGCGAGGGCAAGCCTGTCCCGGAAGGTATGGGCCAGGAAGCCGGCCGACCCGGTCCCGGCCAGGACCGAGACAATCAGGCAGACGACCACCGCCTTCCGGAAATTGAACTTTTCCATTGCGGCATCAAAGCGGCTCATGTTCCGAACCTCCCGACTTTCTTCCGAAGATCAGCGGGGACAGCAGGCAGAAGCCGGCGGAAAGGAAAAAAGCCGCTGGGATGCAGAAGGTCCCGAGACTGGCCCCCAAAAAGACGAGCAGCGCGGGAATCAGGAGAAACAGCGCGCAGGCGCCGAGAAATGCGGACCGCAGCGCCCGGTTCCGGTTTTCCCGCCGGATTTCCAGGCATTTCCGATCGATCTCGCCGTCCAGCCGGGACAGCAGCGCGCCGGCATGTTTATCCACGATAAAAATCCCCCTTCAGCTTTTTCCTCAATCGAACCATGCCGTTGTGGATGCGGCTTTTTACGGTTTTGGGCTCGCAGGAAAACCGCCGGGCAATCTCCCGGAGCGTCTGCCGCTCCACATATTTCAGCCGGATGGCCCCGGCCTGCTCGGGCGGAAGGCTTTTCAGCGCCTTTTCCAGCTCTTCTCCCTGCAGGCGGCCCAGCACGGCGTCTTCCACACGGAACGGGGACGGCACGTCCCGCTCTTCGAGGCTCAGGGATTCCCGCCTGTTCCGCCTCCAGGAATCCAGCCAGCAGTTTTTGGCGATCGTCATGACCCAGGTGGAAAAGGCGGCCTTCTTCCGGAGGTCGAACCGGTCGATCCCACGGATCAGCTTTACAAAAGTGTCCTGCGCCAAATCCTCGCTCAGCATGGAATCGTGCGTCATCTTCAGGAGAAATTTCAGGACATAAGGATAATAAAAGGCAATCAGGTCCTGAAACGCCTTCTTTTCGCCCCGCTGCGCCGACCGGATCAGAGAACGTTCATCCAAAACCCCACCGCCTTTATGACCTCATTCCATTACACGCAGGAAGCGGAAAAAGGTTGCAGAAAATTTTTATCCGTCCCCCCGGGCCTTCCAACGGGGCCGTGACAAAACAGGCAGCGGGCCTGTCCGGGCAAACCGGGCTGTCTGCTGCCTGCAGGACGGGAAGCACGGGCGAAAGGATCCTCTTTATCTTTCTCCCTTTTGGCCGGAAATATGGGCCGCTTTTTCGCCCGGGCGGGCTTTTCGCCTGCATTCTTCCCGCAGATCCCAGAAAATCTTGAACTCCAGCTTTTCGAC
>DHDF01000011.1:519-736 GCA_002399225.1 bacterium UBA4883 | reverse complement strand
CGCGCAGGGTGGCTTCCCGCGGAAGGACAATCTCCCGGTCCATCTCCGGCAGCAGCGCCTGGATGCGGTTTCCGTTCGCCCTCAAAAAGTCCAGCCTGCTTTTGATTCCGTCAAACAGGTCGGAGGATGGACCGGGCATGTCCTCGGAAACCATATACCGCTCGTCCCGGTTGATATAGTCCGTCGAATCCCCGGCGGCGAGCCAGCGGACCAGCGC
>DHDF01000011.1:0-283 GCA_002399225.1 bacterium UBA4883 | reverse complement strand
TCTGATGTCTGACTCAGATTTAAAATACCGCCGTCCATGGCATCGCCCTCCCACATTTTTGTTTGTGCGTATATCGTAACTCATTTTGATGATAAATACAACCACACAACTGTTATTTTCAATTTCTGTTGATTTCAGCCGACGGATGCGCTATGATGGGATCAGGAAAAAAACGGCCTTTTCGGCCGGAAAATTCGGATTTTTGAGGTGAGACCGTTGGCGCAAATCGCATTTCAGAATGTCTCCTACCGCCGCGGCGGAAAAGAAATCGTCAAAAATTTAT
>DHDF01000068.1:22433-22564 GCA_002399225.1 bacterium UBA4883 | reverse complement strand
ATTCCGTCACAGACGACCGCCCATGCGGAGCCGTCTGGAAGAACTCCACTTTTGCAGGCATCCTCGTTCGATTGTCTGACCAGGCCAATATCACTTTTGCTGAAAATCTTCAACATTGGCCACCTCCTCTT
>DHDF01000068.1:2325-22305 GCA_002399225.1 bacterium UBA4883 | reverse complement strand
AACATTGGCCACCTCCTCTTCGTGTCTGCGCTTCAGCTGGCCGCAGGAGGCCTCGATATCCGCACCCAGCGTTCTGCGAACCGTGACATTCACGCCATGATTTGACAAGGCAGATTCAAAAGCATGCAGCCGTTCCTGAGAACTTTTATGGAATGCGGAACCGCTGACGTGGTTGACCGGGATTAAATTGACATGGCAAAGAATTCCGCGCAGTCTGCAGGCAAGTTCTGCGGCGCATTCCGCACTGTCATTGACTCCGTCGATCACGGTGTATTCGAAAGAAATCCGGCGCCCGGTCATCTCGGCGTAATAGCGGCACGCCCGGAGCAGTTCCTCCAGATTCCACTTGCGGTTAACCGGCATGAGCTGAGAGCGGATCCGGTCGTTCGGCGCATGCAGAGAAACAGAAAGCGTCAGCTGGTATTTTCGATTGGCAAGGTCATAGATTTTATCCACGACACCGCAGGTGGAAAGAGAAATATGGCGCATTCCAAGATTCATCCCCTCTTTTGAGGAAACCAAATCCAAAAAGCGGAGAACCGCCTCGTAATTGTCCAAAGGCTCCCCCATTCCCATCAAAACGATGTTGGAAATCCGCTCCCCCGCATCAAGCTGAGCAGCCTGAACCTGGGACAGCATCTCAGAAGCGGTCAGATTGCGGGAAAAGCCGCTTTTGCCCGTGGCGCAGAACGCACAGTTCATTTTGCACCCCGCCTGGGTGGAAATGCACACCGTCCGGCCGTGATGATAACTCATCAGCACGCTTTCAACCATTTCCCCATTATTGAAACGAAACAGATATTTGACGGTATCATCCAACTTGGAACAATATTTGCGCTCAATCCGGGCGGTGGCTATGTAATACTCCGCCGCCAGCCGATCGCGGAAACTCTTTGGGAGGTCCGTCATTTCGTCAAAGCTGGAAACACCCTTATGAAGCCACCGGTACACCTGCAGCGCACGGAAAGCAGGCTGGCCGGAAAAAGCCGCCTGGATTTCACTGAGCGTCATGGATTTTAGATCCGTACGGTTCAAAATATCCTCCTATCTTCTGCGAAATGCCGCGAAGAAGAAACCATCCGTCCCATGGGCATATGGTAAAAGTGTCATCTGATGCCGGGGTTCTTTTACAACGCGGGGAAATGTTTGCGGCAGAGAAATCGGATGAGGCAGAAATTCCGCATGCTCAGTCAAGAAACGCCTCGCCACCGACCCGTTTTCCGCAGGGTTCAGGGTACATGTGCTGTAAAAGAGGAGTCCGCCATGTTTTACCAGTTCAGACGACTTACACAGAATAAGGTACTGCAAATCAGGTAAACTGTCAATAGGATCGTGCGATTTATAGCGGATCTCCGGCTTTCTCCTCAATACGCCAAGCCCGGAACACGGAACATCGCAGAGGACGATTTCCCCCGGTTCCGGGTTTTTCTCCGGAGCCGCCGCGTTGCGGACTCCGGTTTTGACCGAGGAAAGGCACAGCCGCTGCGCGCCCTTTCGGATCAGCCCGGCCTTCTTCCGGGATTTGTCAAAAGCGAGGACCGTTCCGCTGTTTTTCATGGACTCGGCCAGGGTAAATGCCTTGCCCCCCGGAGCAGAGCAGACGTCGAGCACCGTCGCTCCGGCCTGCGGAGCAATCAGAGCGCATAAGACCTGAGAAGATAAATCCTGAATATGAAACAGACCTTCCCGCCAGCACCTGCCGCGGGCCGGGTCCGTCCCTTTGTCAAACCGGATCGCATGGTCGGGCCATGAAACGCGCACGGCGTTTTGGCCTTCCAAGCGAAGCCTTTCGATTAATTGTTCCTCTCCGATGCGCGTATTATTCACACGGGCAAAAAGATCGGGCTTTTGCAGCATGCTTTTCAGCAGCCGGAAGGCAATGTCTTTGCCATATGCCCTGCTCCAAAGCGCAATGATCCATTCCGGGCAGGAATAAGCCACACTCAGCTTCCGCAGCGGAGAAGTGCCGGACTGAAACGGCGGCAGACGCCCGCCGCTGCGGAGAAAATTTCTGAGTATGGCATTGACAAATCCGGATGCCCGTTTCGCGCCGCAGGTTTTCGCCAGCTTGACCGACTCGTCCACCGCCGCGGAAGCAGGAACTTTATCCAGATATAAAATTTGGTAGAGGCCGAGCCGCAGAATTTCCAGGGCAACCGGAGATATTTTATTGAAAGGCGTGCTGGAAAAACGCCCGATGACATAATCCAGCGTAATCCGCCGCTCCAAGGTTCCGTAAAAGATCGTCGTGGCAAGGGATCGGTCCCGCGCTTCCAGATGAAATTCGGAAAGCGTATGGTCCAGCACCAGGTTGGAGTACGCTCCCTCCGAATCGACCCGGAGAAGGGCTTTCAGCGCCGCAGCCCGCGCACCGCCCGCCATCATCGGCTGTCTCTTCTGCTGGCCGCGATCAGAAGAAAGCGGAACAAGGTCACCAAAGCCGTGAAACTTGCCGCAAGATAGGTCATTGCCGCGGCCCGCAGAACTTTTTTAGCGCCTTCCAATTCATCCGGGTAAAGGATGCCCGTGCTGTCCAGGGCGCGGATAGCCCGCGAACTCGCGTTGAACTCAACCGGCAAAGTCACCAGCTGAAAGAGGACGACCAGGCTGTACAAAATGATGCCGGCGTAAACGACAAAATCATACTGGACGGGCAGGATCAGTCCAATGATAATGAGGGGCATCGAAAGGCGCGAACCGAAGTTGGTCACGGGCACCAGAGCAGCGCGAATCTGATTGGGGGCATATCCCTCGGCCTTCTGAATCGCATGGCCCGCCTCGTGCGCCGCTACGCCCACGGCAGAGATGGAAGAAGAGGAATAAACGCCCTCCGAAAGGCTGATGGTGTCGTTCCGCGGGTCAAAATTATCGGTCAGGTTTCCTCCAATCCGCCTGATACCCAAGCGGCGGACTCCACCGGAGCGCGCAACGCGGTCCGCGGCTTCCGCCCCCGCCACCCGGTTGACCGTCTGAGTGCGGGAATACCGCGCAAACGTGGAGTTTACCCTCACTTGGGCAATCAGAGTAACGATCAATGCAGGGACCATGATCCAGAAATATGCATAATTAAAATAATAAAAGCCATACATTCCCGACAGCCCCTTTCCGTTATTTCCCTAAAATGATTCCTTCCGCAGGATGACCCTGCAGAAAATCGGAACCCTTCATCTTTTTTTTGCCTTCCATCTGAACTTCCAGCAGTTCCAGCACGGTTCCGCCGCCGCAAACGGCTTTCAACTCTCTGCCGGGGAGAATCTGGCCCGGCGTGCCCCGGTCGGTTCCCGCCGGGCGGGTACGGTGAATTTTCAGTGTCTTTCCCGCAAAGGAGGTATCGGCACCCGGCCAGGGAGAAAGCCCCCTGACCTGATTATGGATCTGCTCTGCCGGACGGTTCCAGTCAACGGGGGAAAGCTTTCTTGTCAGCATGGGAGCATAACTTGATTCGGCATCCTTCTGAGGAACGGGGACGATGGTCCCGTCCGTCAGCCCCGCCAGCGTGCGGAGGAGAATATCTGCACCGATTTGCGAAAGCCGGGCAGACAGTTCGCCGGCGGTTTCTTCCGGCCCGATCTCCGTCTGTTCTCTCAGGAGAATATCGCCTGTGTCTACCCCTTCGGCCATCTGCATCGTCGTGACACCGGTCACGGGCTCCCCGTCCAGCACGGCCTGCTGAATGGGGGCAGCCCCGCGGTACTTCGGGAGCAGAGAAGCATGAACATTCACGCAGCCGAGGCGGGGCAGATCCAGAATATTCTTCGGCAGAATTCTTCCGTAGGCCGCAACGACGATGATATCCGGCTGCATCCGGGCAATGACTTCTTCCGTTTCGGCTCCGCGCAGCGTATTCGGCTGATAGACCGGAATTTTCTGCTCCTGCGCCAAGATCTTGACGGGCGGAGCCGTAAGAATCTGCTTTCTTCCGACCGGCTTGTCACGGCGCGTAAACACCGCCGCAATTTCATGGCCCGCGTCAATCAGCGACTGTAAAGGCGGAACGGCAAAATCCGGGGTTCCCATAAAAATGATCTTCAATGTTTATTCCTCCGGGATATTCATATGTTCCAATTCTTCACTGGTCAGCATTCTGGTCACATGGGAAAGGAACAAAACTCCATCCAAATGGTCGATTTCATGACAGGAAGCCGTCGCCAGCAAGCCGTCCCCTTCATACTCAAAGAAGTTTCCCTTGCGATCCTGCGCACGGACCTTGACATGCTGCGGGCGCTTGGTAATTCCCCATTTGCCTGGGATGGAAAGACATCCTTCCGTACATTCCTGCTCGCCGGACTTCTCCAGAATGACGGGGTTGATCAGTTCCCGCACGCCGTCGCCGATGTCGATCACCACAGCCCGGCGAAGTATCCCGACCTGAATGGCAGCCAGACCGACACCGTTCGCCTCGTGAAGTGTTTCCGCCATATCGTCCAGCAAAGTCCAAAGACGCTGATTAAACCGGTCGACCGGCCGGCATTTTTTATGAAGAAACGGTCCTTCCTCTTCGATGGTTATAATGTTTCGTATTGCCACTTATGATTCCCCCATCTTATAAGATTGTTTCCGGATTCATGTCCGGAAAAACGTTTATATCCGAATAGTTCCGCTCCGACGAAAAGCGAATCAGCAGTTCCGAAATCATACGGCGGAACCGTTCGTTGTTCCGGCATTTCAAGATTAATTTGTAGCGGTACCGGTTGCTGACGCGCCCGACCAGCGCAGGCGACGGCCTCAGCACACGAAGCGGCTGCTCCCCGTATTTTTCCCGCGCCGTGCGGCACAGAAGCTGAAAGAAATTCTCGCTGGCCGCGCGGACCCTTTCCTCTTTCCGGCCGCTGAATCCGACGACACAGATATCGGAAAACGGCGGATACAGCAAAGATTTTCTCAGTGCGATTTCTCTGCGGTAAAACTCCTCGTAGTTTTGCTGCGCCGCAAGGCGGATGACTCCATTTTCGGGGGTAAAAGTCTGAATGACGGCTCTTCCTTCGTACCTCCCGCGCCCGGCGCGGCCAACCACCTGCGTCAGCAAATCAAACGCGCGTTCGTAGCTGCGGAAGTCGTCTCCGTAAAGCGCCTGATCCGCAGAAAGGACTCCGACCAGAGTCACATTTTCAAAATCAAGCCCTTTAGCGACCATCTGCGTCCCGACAATGATATCATATGCTCCCTCGGAAAACTGTTTCAGCTTTTTGTCATAAGCAAATCTCGTCATGGTAGAGTCTGCATCCAGCCTTAAAATCCGCGCGCCGGGCAGCAGCTCCGACAGTTGCTGTTCCGCGCGCTGCGTTCCAAATCCCGCGTAGCGCATCTGTTCCTGATGGCAGCTCGGACATTCCTGGGTAAACGGAGCGGAATAGCCGCAGTAATGGCACATCAGCCGGTTATTCGCCGCGTGGTAGGTCAGGGAAATGCTGCAGTTCGGGCACATGGCGACATAGCCGCATGCCCGGCAGGAAACAAACGTGTTGTATCCCCGCCGGTTCAGCAGCAGAATGGACTGCATCCCCGCCTGCAGGTTTTCCTGCAGAGAATGAATTAACTTTTCACTCAGAATGCCCGGATTGCCCCTTTCAGCTTCTTCGTTCATGTCGACAATATCGACCCGGGGCAGCCGCGCGGAACCATAGCGTTTGGAAAGCACATTCAGCGTATATTTTCCCGAAAGGGCATGGTAATAGCTTTCCACCGAAGGTGTCGCAGAAGAAAGCACCAAAAGGCATTTATGGTAGGCGCACCGGTATTTTGCCACTTCCCGCGCGTGGTAGCGCGGCGAGGACTCGGATTTATAGGTCTCTGCCTGCTCCTCATCCATGATAATCAGCCCGAGATCCCGAAACGGCGCAAAAACAGCCGAGCGCGTCCCAACCACAACGGAAGCATCACCGTTTCTGACCCGCTTCCACTCATCCAACCTTTCCCCCAAAGAAAGCCCGCTGTGGAAAACCGCAACCCCGGCGCCGAATCTCCTGTGAAAAAGGGAGATTGTCTGCGGTGTCAGCGAAATTTCGGGGACCATGACGATCACGCCGCGCCCGTCTTCCAGCACCCGGTCGATCAGTTTCATGAAAACCTGCGTCTTTCCGCTTCCGGTTACGCCGAACAGCAGAGAAACCCCGCCGCGCCCTGTGCGGTACTGTGCATACAGGCTGCGGTAGGCCTCTTCCTGTTCGGCAGTCAGCGCAGCCGGCTGAGAAGGCTCCGCCTGACTGGAAGCGGAACTGTACGGATTGCGGTAAATTTCCGCATCGTAGTACTGAGCCGCGCCTTTCCGGACCAGAGCATCCACCACCACCTGAGTAACACCGGAAAAATAGCAGACCTCCTTAAGGGAAGCGCAGCCCGCGCTTTGGAGAACCCCGAGGGCACATTTTTGCCTCGGGGTCAATTTCAGCCTCTCCTGCGGCTCGGCTAGACGGACCATTTTCTGAGTCGCATCTTTTATTCGGCGAAATGTGCCGCTGTTTTTTTGCAGCAGACCCTTTCGCAGCATCCGTTCCGGGAGCGTATCGTCCGCCGCAAGGCCGAGGTCGCGAAGCAGCTTTTCGCGCCTCACCGCTCTGCGGCTGGAAAGGTAGGCAACCACTCGCTTTTCTTCTTCGTTTTCAGCCTTTGCCGCAATCTCATCGGCAGGGCCGGCCAGCAGATACTCCGTGCGTACCTGAAACAGGAGGCCGGCCGGAAGAAAAAGTTTGGCCACCTCAAACAGCGTGCAAAAGGTATGCTCCCCAATCCACGGAATCATCTGAAGCACCTCTGGCGTCAAAAGCGGTTCGGAATCCAGCACAGACTCGAGCGACTTAAGTTTTGCCTCCGGGCTGCACGGAAGCTCGTCCCGTTTCAGGATAATGCCCTGGCGTTTTGAATTGGCCGGGCCGAACGGCACAAGGACCCGGCATCCCTCTTTGGCTTTCGAAAGCAGAGAGTCCGGAACCCGGTAATCAAACGCCCGGTCAAAATGATAAGCCGTATTCTCCACCGCGACTTTCACAACGGCCACCGGGATCCTCACCTTTCAAAAAAGCTCTTCAGCCTTCGTCATCATCGTTCAGCGCCGGTTTCTCTATCATGATGAATTTGTGGTCGATATACTCCTGAACGGCCAACTCCACGGGCTTTTCATCCAGGACAACCCTGTTCTTCTCCGCATTTTCAGCGATCTGGCGCGCCCTTTTGGCAATGGCAGTTACCAGCGAATAACGGCTTTGCTGCGGCGTTAAAATCAAATCGGCAATCGGCTTAATCATCTTTCAGGATCCTTTCAATCAGTTCTTGGTTTCTTCCTGCGCTGCTTTTTTCCGCGGTGATAATCGCACGAATCTGAGCGGCTGCGGATTCCACCGTATCATTGATGACAACATAATCGTAGTAAGCGGCCTGCGAAATTTCTTTCCTCGCTGCCTGCAGACGGCCGCGGATCACCTCATCGGACTCCGTGCCGCGCGACCTCAGTCTCTGTTCCAGCTCTTTGAGCGAGGGAGGCAAAATGAAAATGCCGACCGCGTCCGGCCTCTTTTTCTTCACCTGGGCACCGCCCTGAACCTCAATTTCCAGAATGACATCCTGGCCTTTTGAAGTCCATTTCTCGATCGGTTCCAGCGGCGTGCCGTAGCCGTTTCCGCAGTACTCTGCGCTCTCCAGCATTTTCCCCGCTTTATCCATCTTTTGAAATTTTTCGCGCGCCAGAAAAAAATAATCTTTTCCATCTTTTTCGCCCGGTCTGGGGGCCCGCGTTGTGGCAGACACGGAAAGTCGGATCCCGGGGCTGCCGGCCAGAAGGCTTTTCACCACGGTTCCCTTGCCCGTGCCGGAAGGCCCGGAAAGGATTAAAAGGAGCCCGTTACTTGTCATCCTCATCAAGCTCCTCTTCCGAAAGCTCATCATGGTCATTCAGGCGGTTTGCCACCGTTTCCGGCTGTACTGCGGAAAGGATCACATGGTCGCTGTCCGTAATAATTACCGCCCGGGTCCTGCGGCCATAGGTCGCATCAATCAGCGCCCCACGTTCCTTTGCATCCTGAATAATACGTTTGATCGGAGCCGATTCCGGGCTGACAATCGCAACCAGGCGGTTTGCGGAAACCATGTTTCCAAAGCCGATGTTGATTAACTTCATAAAAATCCCCTTTTATAATATTCTATCGACTATTCGATGTTTTGGACCTGTTCACGGATTTTTTCGATTTCCGCTTTCATGTCCACTACCAAGTGGGCAATTTCAGCATCCACGCATTTAGAGCCGATGGTGTTCGCCTCTCGGTTCATCTCCTGAACCAGAAAATCCAACTTGCGCCCGACCGCCTCGTCGGAATCCAACAGGGAAAGGAACTGGCTGATATGGCTGCGCAGGCGGACCGTCTCTTCCGTAACGGAGACCTTGTCGGCAAAAACCGCGGCTTCCGTCAGGACTCTCTGCTCGTCGATTTCCACATCTGCCAGGATTTCATGCAGGCGCTGCAACAGCTTTTCCCTGTATTCTTCCACCGTTTGCGGGGAACGTCCCTCAACTTTGGCGACAAGCCCCAGAATGGTTTCCGCACGCATGAGAAAATCTTCTTTCAGGTGATTTCCCTCCGCTTTTCTCATTTGAGAAAACGACTGAAATGCTTCTTCAGCCACTTGGCAGACATCCTTCCAGACCTCGTCCTCGTCCGCCGGTGCCTGACGCACCGTAAACAGGTCGGCGTAGCGTGCCACCGACATCACAGAGATATCGTCCCGCAGCCCATAGCGCTTCTGTAGCTCGCGCAGAGCTGCAATGTACCCGCTTGCCAGGGAATGGTTCACCATCACCTCTGCGTCCGCGCTTTCCAGCGTTTCCACCGAAACGGTCAGGTCAATTTTTCCTCTGGCAATCCGTTCTTGCAAAAAAGATTTCAATTTTGCATCCAAAAAGCCGTACCCGCGGCTGATGCGGGAAGAATAATCAAAATACCGGTGATTGACGGACCGGATTTCGACCGCAATGCTGCGTCCCCCTATGATCCTTTCGCTTCTGCCGAAACCGGTCATGCTTTGAATCACGATTTATCATCTCATCTCTGAATTCTTCCGGAATTGACTTCTTACGAAAGCATCGCAAAAAATCGATTTGGGAATAAACCATAATCTTATTTATTTTATCAGCTTTTCTGCCTGATTGTCAACTGTGAACCCCAGAAAGAACAGAAAAAGCAGCTCCGTGCGGCGAAGCAGGCACGAAGCTGCGAAATCAAGCTGGGTGGGTTTCCTTCCGCCGGTCAGCTTGCTTGAAATCCGCTGCGGAATCTCTTTTTCCATACTTTGCAAAGGATTCCGACCGCCTTTGACGGGGTGTAACACCTTCCCCGGACTTTCCCCGCGCAAAGCCTTTTGAATTTGAATGCGGAGAAAAAGCGGGTTCTCCACTGGCAGCTGCATTTCTCAGGCGGCGGACTTCTTCCGCCGTCAAGGGTCGCCATTTTCCGGGTGGAAGCATACCGAGCTTAGAAGCCCCAAACGCCGTGCGACGCAGGCGTGCAACTTCCAGTCCGAGCTGCTCGCACATTTTTCTGATCTGACGGTTTCGCCCTTCGTGCAGAACAATTTCCAGCACGACGCGGCCAGGCTCCTCAGACAGGACCCGGACTGTGGTGGGCGCCGTCTTCCAACCGTCGATGACCATCCCGGTCGACAGCTTCACCAGCTGATCTTCCGTCACGCCGGGGCGCACCGTCACGCGGTACACCTTTGGAACATGATGGGACGGATGCATCATTGCATTTGCAAATTCACCGTCGTTCGTCATCAGCAAAAGGCCTTCCGATTCTCGATCCAGTCTTCCGACCGGAAAAACGCGCTCCGGTACGTCACGCACAAGTTCAGCGACGCATTTGCGGCCCATTTCATCGCTCATGGTGGTGATGTATCCGCGCGGCTTATGAAGCATCAGGTAAATTTTTTTTATTTTTTTGTCCAGCGATCTTCCGTCGACCGTGATCCGGTCCCCGTCCGGGTCTGCCTTATCCCCGATCTTGGCAGGTGTACCGTTTACGCTGACCTTTCCTTCAAGAATCAGCTCCTCCGCCTTCCTACGGGAAGCGATTCCAGCTTCCGCGATCAGTTTTTGCAGTCTTATTTTTTCGCCCAACTGATTTTCCCCATCCTTCAGGCCGAAAGCAACTGGCGGATCCGGTCCCAAAATTTTTGAATGATATCTTTTCTGACTGTCTGCCGGGGAATTTCCTCCCCCGCTGCCAATTTGGTTGTCACCACCGTGCCTAAGCCGTCGGAGTACCGGATCTGACCGAGGGTCCGGCCTTTCGGCACAGGCGCATAGACAAACTGCGGCAACTCGACCGTACGGCGCAGGTTCTGCACATTCTCCGGGGAAAGCAACACAGCCTTTCCAGCCGAGCCCGTCACCAGGATACGGCTCTTTGTTCCCCCGACCACCGGCAGGCCCAACCGAACCCCCGAATCGTCTGCACGGTACCGCGTCAGGCGGGAAAAGCCATAATTCAGAAGCTTTTCATGATCTTCCCAGTCATTTGGATCGCAGAGAGTCACGGCGACCAGCCGCACGCCGCCGCGCTCTGCAGACGAAACAAGGCATCGGCCCGCTTTTTTGGTAAACCCCGTTTTGACCCCGTTGCATCCTTTGTAAAAGCTCAGCAACTTGTTGTGATTTGTGTAAACCACCGTTCGATCCGGGCTGGAAAAATGCACCCGGATCTTTTTCTGCGACACAATCTTTGCAAACGCCGGATTTTTGAGGGCTGCCGAGGTCAGCTTCGCCAAATCGCCCGCGCTGGAGTAATGCTCCGCATCATCCAGCCCGGAAGGGGTGACATAATGCGTCTCGGAAAGCCCCAGCCCGGCCGCTTTCCGGTTCATCAGTTCCGCAAATTTCCGAACGGACCCTCCGACGGCGATCGCGGCGGAATTTGCGGCATCGTTGCCGGAAGCGGAAAGCATCCCCTCCGCCAGCGCGGTCAGGGTCAGCTTGTCGCCGGCTTTCAGCCCCATGGAAGAACCTTCCACCCGCACCATCTCCGGCGTGATCAGAATGGTTCGATCCCCGCGGGAAGCGGCTTCCAAAGTCAGCAGCGCCGTCATAATCTTAGTGGTGCTTGCAATCGGAAGCCTTTCACGGCTGTTTTTTTCATAGAGGACGCGGCCATCATCTTCACTGACCACCACGGCCGATTTTGCCGACACGGAAGGCGCGGCAGCCTGGGCGTGCGCCGCGCCGGGTAAGGCTGTCGCCGCCAAAGCGGCAAGAAAAATGGAAATCGCTTTTTTCAACAAATCAACCACCTGCCGGTTTCATTTATATGCAGGCGGCTGAAGCAATAACCATTATAATTTCAGACTTGCGGATCTCCGGAAACTTCTTCAGGGGAAACGGGCTCCGGTTTCTTTTTGTCCTTTTTCCCGTTCTTGTGAAACGCCGAATCAACGGCGGAAGAGATTTTATCAATCAGATCCGGAGCCAAGTCAATGATCCGGTCGACCGAGGAGTTGCCCGGATCCACGCGAAGCAGTTTGACCTGCCCGTTCGAAATGGTCAGGAACGCCACCGGGTTGATCGTGACCCCCGCGCCCGTTCCGCCGCCGAACATCTGCTTTTCCGGATCTTTCACCGGCAAGTCGGAGCCGCCGGAACCGAACCCGTAACTAACTTTGGAAATAGGGACAATCACCGTTCCGTCCGGCGCCGTGATCGGATCGCCGACCACGGAATTCACATCCACCATCTGCCTGATCTTTTCAAGTGTTGTCTCCATCATACCTTCGATCGGATGATCTGCCATATTAAAGCACCGCCTTTTCTTTCTGATCCGGTTGCCCGGATTCTTTTCGATTTTGAAGGAAAACCCTGAGAATTCCAATGAGAGCCAAGAGCACAGCGGTCAGGAGAAAAAGCAGCTTGATTTTCAGCCTGGCACGGAATTTCACACTGCTTTTCCCATTCTGAAAGTCCGGAGCCACTCTTACTTTCACATCCCGTTCTCTGTACTTTACTGCGGAAAGCAGCGCCGTGAGAGACGAAGAGATCAGACCGCAAATTTCACCGTACCGGACGGCGGTCTGCGCCGCATCTTCCCCGCCGACAGTCAGATTCAGCCATAAAAGCCTGACCGTCGTGTGAGAAAAAATTTTTTTTGCACTCTGAAGCGCAACCTGAGAAAGCGCCTGAAGCAGCTTGAGAAAACCGGAAAAGCCCTTTTGCAGGGCAAGTTCCTTGATTTTGGAAAATCTGCCTGCCCGGGCCGGCTTTTCTTTTTTCTTCTGTTCTTTTTTTTTCTTTTTTTTCTGCGGTCTGGGCAAAACGCGGTAATGAAAAAAGAGGAAGCCGATTCGCAAAGAAAATTCTTCCTCGAAAACCATCTCAAAGGAAACGGGACAAAGCTGCAACAGGAATGACGCTAGTGTCATCACAACCGCAATCTTCAAAAACATCATCCGGCGTTTCCTTCTCCCTGCCGCCCGTCTTTTTTCGAGCCGCCGCCCGTTTCTTCCTGCCCGGAAGAAAGCTCTTCCGGCAGCTGCGGGAGCTCCGAAAGAGAAGAAATGCCAAGGCAACGCAGAAAATCCGTCGTCGTCCCATAGAGAAGAGGCCGCCCGGGCAGTTCCAGCCTTCCCCGTTCTTCCACCAGCCCTTTCGAAACGAGCCCGCTGATTACCGCGGAGCAGTCCACGCCGCGGACCTGCTCGGCAAATGCTTTTGAAACCGGCTGGTTATAAGCAATGACGGCCAGCACTTCCAGCGCAGCCTGAGTCAAAGGCAGATTGCGGCGGATTTCCAGCGCAGCGCGCACGGCGGCACCGTATTCCGGATTGGTGCACATCTGGTAGCCGTCCTCCAGACGGACGATCCGGATACCCCCGTGTTCGGTGCGGTACTGATCCGCAAGATTTTGCATCATCTTTTCCGCCGTGCCGCGGTCAATCTGAAGCGCCTGGGCAACGCGGTCCACCGACACTGCGTCTCCGCTTGCAAACAGAATGGCTTCCATCGCTCCCTGCAGCTTTTTAATCTCCATGCCTGACACCGCCGTTCAACAATTTGATTTCCGGATCATCTTCCCCTTCCAGGCGGATCCGCCTACCCTTGACCAGCTCCAGAACAGCGAGAAAAGTCGCCACCCGCTCGGAATGATTCCGGATACCGGCAAACAGAGCTGCGTAGCGCTGTTGGCCTTTTCGGCGAAGAGTCCGCAGGACATAGACAATGCGAGAGGAGACAGAGACAGCCTTATAAGAAACCAGCGCAGAAAACGCCTCTTTCGGCGGGGGAAGAAATCGCTTTCCCCTGCCGGCCGCGCTTCGGTACGCCTCATACAGTTCCCGCGGCGTATGACGGCCCCGGTACCGCTTGTCCGGCTCAACTTTCTCAGGCGCGCGCGTATAGGAATCAAAGCTGAACCGCTCCCTCAGCAAAGCAGCCATCCGTTTGCAGTCCCGGTATTCGACCAGCTGCCCGCTGAGTTCGCGCTTGAGCTGCTCTGCCTCCTCTTTTTTGGGAAGAAGAGACACGGTCTTAATATAAATCAGCCGGGAAGCCATTTCCAGAAATTCGCTGGTCACATCCATTTCCCGCCCGCGCATTTTTTTAAGCTGCTCCAGATATTGATCCACCAGCTCGGTGATTTGAATATCCAGAATATTAAGTTTGTTTTTGACAATCAGCGAAAGAAGCAAATCGAGAGGGCCTTCGAATGTTTCCAGTTTATAACATATTTTGTCCATCATTTCACAAAATTATTTACACAAGGCCAAATAAATGATACGGCAGATAGGCAAGCCACTGCACTCCGCCTAGGCACAGGTTCTCCAGCGCCCAGATCGGCCGATCCAGCATCCCACTGAATAAAACGACAAAAGCGACCATGACAATGATATTCTGGTAGCGGTAATAATTGTACAAGGTTCGGTTGGAAAGAAACGCACCGAGAATCTTTGAACCGTCCAGCGGCGGAATGGGAAGAAGATTAAAAACCGCCAGCGCGACATTGATGGTGATATATGCTGAAAGAAAGGCCTGCGCAAAAGTCGGCAGAGGCGCCTGCGCCGCGATCATCAGCCCCATGTAAATCAGATCCCCGACCCATGCCGCAAGAAAGTTGGAAAACGGCCCGGCCACAGCGGTCAGGGCCATGTCCCGTTTCGGATTTTTAAAATAGCGGGGATCGACCGGGACGGGCTTGGCCCATCCAAATCCAAACAAAAGGAGAAAAACCGAACCGATCGGATCAAAGCTTGCTAGGGGATTCATCGTCAGCCGTCCGCTGTATTTTGCAGTATGGTCGCCCAGTTTTCCAGCGGCCCATCCATGCGCATACTCATGCAGCGGAAGGATACAGAAGATAATAAACAGGGTTGCAAGGATCTGAAAAACGACCGTTGTCAGATCCACTGATCCTCCGGAAAAAAGGCTTTTTAACAGATCAATCAGCATAAACATTCTCCTAACTATTTTATGATTATAATACGGAGGGGATAAAAAGGCAAGCAAAGCATGAATTTTCGGAGAAAAGCCGCCAAAGCGCTGATGGGACGGATGAAAAAAAGTCTTGCATTTAGTGGATAAATCTGATAACATAATACTGTTGTGATAAAAAGCACTTTAAAGGAGGTGCAGACCCATGGCAAAATGTGAAATCTGCGGCAAGGACATTGCTTTTGGCATCAAAGTATCCCATTCGCACAGGCGTTCCAACCGTGCTTGGAAGCCCAACGTCAGGCGTGTCAAAGCGATCGTAAACGGTTCTCCCAAGCGTATTTACGCCTGCACCCGCTGCCTTCGTTCCGGTAAAGTGACCCGCGCCGTTTGAGAAAAAGCTTCATTCAATAAAGAAATAAAAGGAACCGCTCCGGCGGTTCCTTTTTTCTGCCTATTTTTCTCCCCGTTCGCGGAGCAAAAATCGAATCGGAGTCCCTTCAAACCCAAACGTTTCCCGTATCATATTTTCGAGAAAACGCTGATAGGAAAAATGAAACAGCTTTTTCGAATTGATAAAAAATACAAACGTAGGCGGCTGAATGGAAACCTGGGTCAGATAAAAGATTTTCAGTCTGCGGCCTTTATCGGTCGGCGGCTGCACACGCTCGGTGGCCTGCGCCAAAACATCGTTGAGCATTCCGGTCTTGATGCGGCGGGAACTGGAAGCCGCCGCGTCGCGGATCGCCTGAAACAGGCGATCGATCCGCTGGCCCGTCTTTGCCGAAAGAAACAGAATTCTGGCATACGACATAAAGGAAAAATCGCCGCGCAGCTTTTTCTCGTAGGCTCCCATGGTATTTTCATTTTTTTCAACCGCGTCCCACTTGTTTACCGCAATGACGCAGGCTTTTCCTGCTTCATGCGCCATGCCGGCGATTTTAGAGTCCTGTTCGGTAAAACCGACGGTGCCGTCAAGCAGCACGACGCAGACATCCGCGCGCTCCACGGCCATCTGAGCACGGAGCATGCTGTACCGTTCAATATTGCTTTCCACCCTGCTCTTGCGCCGCAGGCCGGCGGTGTCGATCAGAAGGAACCGACCGTATTGATTCTCCACCGCGATATCCACCGCATCCCGCGTGGTTCCGGCCACATCGGAAACGATGCAGCGCTCTTCCCCGGCAATTCGGTTGACCAGCGAAGACTTGCCGGCGTTCGGTTTTCCAATCACCGCAACCCGGATGATATCGTCCGGTCCGGAATTTCCAGTCTCATCCGGAAAGAAGGAAACAATCCGGTCGAGGAGATCGCCTGTTCCATGGCCGTGAAAAGCGGAAACTCTCACGGGATCGCCGAGTCCCAAGGCGTAAAATTCATAGAACTCCGGCGGCGGATCGCCGATGCTGTCACATTTGTTGACACACAGCACAAGGGGCTTCCCGCTTTTTAACAGCATTGAGGCAATCTCATGGTCAGCTGCAACCGGCCCCGTATGCACGTCTGTGACAAATACGATCACATCGGCCGCCTCCATCGCCAGACGGGCCTGGGCCCTGGTCTGTGCCAGGATCACATCTTCCCCGGGTTCCAGCCCGCCTGTGTCCACAAGGGAAAAACGGTGCGCTTCCCATTCACATTCCGCGTAAATACGGTCCCGCGTCACACCGGGGGTGTCGTCCACAATGGAAAGACGCTTTCCCGCAAGTTTATTAAAAAGAGCCGATTTGCCGACATTCGGCCTGCCGACAATAGCAACTACCGGTAACGCCATATTACTTTGAAACCCCTCTCTGCCTCTTTTTCAATTTCCGCACAGCACAGACTTTTCCGAGCGGCTGTGTCAGTTTGCCCTCCGCCTGCCGTTCAAGCCGTGCTGCAGGTAAAAAAGAAGAGAAGGATCGCTCCTTCTCTGACTTTCGGAAAACAGAAACGAGTTACGCTTCCTTTTTAATGACTTCCCTACCCTTGTAGTAGCCGCAATTGCCGCATACTCTGTGCGGGACCATCAGTTCTCCGCATTTCGGGCATTTCACCAGAGTGGGTGCGCTCATTTTCCAAACACTGGAACGCCTTTTGTTCTGTCTGGCACTTGACTGTTTCCTCTTTGGTACCGCCATCCTCAGCACCTCCTTACCGATCTTTTCCGTTAATGAAGCAAATTTTTTAAAACTTCCATTCGGGGATCCACCGGGTGATTTTCACAGCCGCAGGGGCCCTCGTTCAAATTTTTGCCGCAGACAGGGCACAGCCCCTTGCAGTCTTCTTTACATAAAAACTTGGTTGGAAGCTCGAGCAGAATATCTTCCCGCATCAGTTCATCCAGATCCAGTTTTTCATCCCGGACCTCAATCAACCGGTCGTCGTTCTCCTGATTGACAAGCGAACGGACAAGAATATGGGAAAAAGTAAAGTGATAGTGCCTGTCGATCTGCTCCGCACAGCGGTCGCAGGGAATCGAAAAATCAAACAAAACCTTCGCCTTCAGTATGGCGGAGCCGTCGCGACCTTCCACGGTGCCCTGCACGGCCACCGGAGAGATAAACGGAAAAGAACCGTTTAATTCAGTGGATGACAGGTCCATGTTATAATGAAATGAGCAGCTCTCGCTTTCCTGAGAAAATATTTTTTTTAAATCAAGCAGCATACTCCACCTCGGCGCTACAGTCTTTAATTATAAAGATTCTTCCCACTTTTGTCAATAAAAATTTATATATCCGCAATTTTTACAGGAAAAGGTGCCGGGGCGCTTGGCTCCGGCACCGGCTGGCCGCACAGTCAGATCGCCGCGGAAACCTTCTTGATTTCCGGCGGCAGAAGGCTCTCGTCCGCAGAAAGGAGCAACGTGATCTGAACACTGGACAAAGAGGAGAGAGCATTCATCTTTTCCGAGAAAGAAGCCAGCGCACTCATGTCCTGGCCGATGATTTTCAGGGTGGAATCCACATACACGTCTGTAACATCATAATTGCCGGCACAGACTCCGCAGATAAAGCCGCCCAGCGCATCCGCGCCCTGAATTCCGTATTCATCAATATCAATCAGCCTGACATCGTGAGAGATGTCATAAGTCAGAGTATCGCCCTTTTCAATCACGACAACATTGCCGCTGGACTTTGAAACTGCCTCATTGGCGCTTTCAATCAATTTTTTTGTCTTTCCGGAACCTTTTTTCCCAACAATTACATTAATCATAAAATGATCCTCCTGATATAATTTTAGCTACAGCCGGTAAAAACAGCGCGGGGTTATTTCAGCCTCGCTTCAAGAGCGGCTTTTTCTTTTTCGTAACCCGGCTTGCCCAAAAGGGCAAACATGTTCTTTTTATAGCTTTCAACCCCGGGCTGATCGAACGGATTAATTCCTAGAAGATAGCCTGAGACTGCAAGGGAACGTTCAAAGAAATAGATCAGCGCGCCGAGGGAGCTTTCTGAAAAATCCGGCGCGCAGAGCACAATGTTCGGCACCCCGCCGTCCGTATGGGCCAGCACGGTCCCCTCGAATGCTTTGCAGTTCACATCGGAAAGCTTCTTCCCCGCAAGAAAATTCAGCCCGTCCGCATTGTCCGCCTCCGCTTTAACGGTCAGATCCATCGCGGGCCGGTCGATCTGCATCACGGTCTCAAACAGATTCCGCTTCCCCTGCTGAATATACTGTCCCATCGAATGGAGGTCGGTTGAGAAGATCACAGAGGCCGGGAAAAGTCCCTTCCCGTTTTTCCCCTCGCTCTCCCCGCAAAGCTGTTTCCACCATTCGCACATCATTTGGAAACGCGGTTCATAGCTGACGAGGATCTCAATTTCCTTCCCCTTGCGGTACAGGATATTCCTTGCCGCCGCATACAGGCAGGATGGATCGGTAAGCGGCTCCCCGCTGAGGGAGGCCCGCTCTTCAGCCGCCCCGGCCATCAGCGCGCCGATATCCGCCCCGGCCACCGCGACCGGCAAAAGTCCAACGGCGGTCAGGACCGAGTACCGGCCCCCGACATCGTCCGGCACAACAAAAGTTTCATAGCCTTCGCGGTCGGCAAGCCGCTTCAGGGTCCCGCGCGTGCGGTCTGTCGTACAGTAAATCCGCTTCGCCGCGCCCTGCCTGCCGTATTTCTTTTCCAGCATCCCGCGGAACATGCGGAATGCCACCGCCGGCTCCGTCGTTGTGCCGGATTTCGAGATCACATTAATGGAAAAGTCCTTCTCCCCACAAAGCTCCATGATTTCAGATAGGGCGGAAGGACTCAAACTGTTGCCGGCAAAATAGATCTGAGGGCCGGCTTTTTTTAAAGCATTGTAATTTGGCGACTGCAGATACTCGATGGCCGCGCGGGCCCCCAGGTAAGAGCCGCCGATACCGATGACCACAAAAACTTCCGAATCGGACCGAATCCTGTCCGCATCAGCACGGATGCGGGCAAATTCATCTTTGTCGAATTTTTCCGGCAGATCGAGCCAGCCGCGAAAATCGCTGCCGGCACCCGTCCCACTGAGAAGGGTCTTCTGTGCAAGACGCACCTGGGGCGCGATGGCTGAAAATTCACTTTCATCGACAAATCCCGAAAGGTAACGCAAGTCAATTTGAACAGACATTTTTTTCCCCCCTGCCTACTGAAATTCTTGCAACTCTATTTTACAATAGGCAGGCTGCGTTTGCAAGGCGGATCCGCAGAGATTCCCGAAAAATTCATAAACTTCAGGGATCCATCGTCAGCATCCGGAACAGCAGGAGGAACGCGGAAGAAAACGAGATCGGTTCCACCGCCTTTTTGGCGCGGATCGGCGTTTCTTTCAGCACCTCGTTATTTAAGGAATACGTTATTTTTCCCAGCACTTGGTCTTTTTTCACGGGAGCGCGGACTGCGCCGTTCATCGAAACTTTGGATTTTACGTTCCCGCCCTTTCCCTTCGGGACCAGAAGATTCTCGTTTCCGTTGACATTCGGCTCCACCTCGGACTCCATCCCGTTTTCCACAGCGACCGGCGCATTTGCCTGAGGTGGTACTTTGGGCGTCACAACCGACCAGTTGGCAAAGCCGTAATTCAAAAGGGTCGCGGCCGAATGGAACCGGTCTTTGGTGGTAGAACTGCCGAGCACCACCGCAATCAGGCTGACACCGTTCCGCTGTGCCGTGGCGGAAATGCAGCTTCCGGCTTTCCCGGTCGTGCCGGTTTTCAGCCCCGTGATTCCCTTATAGCTCTTGAGCAGTTTGTTGGTGTTGACAAGCTGCGTTTTCCCGTTTCTGACACTGTCCATCCAAGTTTGAGTGTAATCGAAAATTTTCCGATGCTTGATCAGTTCCCGCGACATCAGGGCAATATCGTAGGCGGAGGTGATATGGCCGTCTTCATCCAGGCCGTTGACGTTCTTGAACACCGTGTCTTTCATTCCGAGTTCCTTGGCCCGCTGATTCATCTGCGCGACAAATTCATCCTCGCTCCCCGCCACATACTCGGCCAAAGCCACCGCTGCGTCGTTCGCACTGGCAATCACCGTCGCCTTGAGCATGTCGTCCACCGTCATGCTCTCACCGGGCTTCAGCCAGATGTCGGACCCGCCCATCGAAGCCGCGTGCTCGCTGGCCGTGACCG
>DHDF01000068.1:1764-2135 GCA_002399225.1 bacterium UBA4883 | reverse complement strand
GCGCGTTTTTCATGATCATTTTTTTCATACAAGACTTTGCCGGTCTGCGCTTCCATCAAAACAGCGGAAGGCGCCTTGATTTCATCCTGTGACAAAGCCAAAGCTCCCAGCGGCAGGCTGAAAATCACGGTCAGCCCCGCGAGCAGACAGGCCGACATTTTTTTTATATTCAATTCCAGCACCCCCAATTTCATATTAATTCTTATGCCGGACATGGAGGTTCTATCCATAAAAAAAGCAGGAGCCTCACAGCTCCCGCTCTATTTTCCGCAAATTTACAGCCGCACCGGAATTCCTCTTCCCGAAAGGTACTGTTTCAAGTCGGGAATCCGGACTTCCCCGAAGTGAAACAGGGACGCCGCCAGCACGGC
>DHDF01000068.1:1368-1639 GCA_002399225.1 bacterium UBA4883 | reverse complement strand
AACAGGGACGCCGCCAGCACGGCATCGGCCTCGCCTTTCGTGAAAGCATCGTAGAAATGCTCCGGTTTGCCGGCTCCGCCGGAAGCGATGACCGGAATCGGAACCTGTTCGGAAACGGCGGCGGTCAGTTGCAGGTCGTATCCATTTTTCATTCCGTCGCAGTCCATACTGGTCAGAAGGATCTCTCCCGCGCCGAGCTGTGCAGCCTGTTTTGCCCACTTTACGGCGTTGAGACCTGTGTCAATGCGCCCGCCGTTGCGGTAGACCGTCC
>DHDF01000068.1:930-1094 GCA_002399225.1 bacterium UBA4883 | reverse complement strand
GAAACTTTGTCCGCCCCCGCGCGGAGCAGGGTATGAAAATCTTCCACCGAGCGGATTCCGCCGCCGACGGTAAACGGAAGGAAGACGCTGTTGGCGACCTGTTCTACCAGGCCCAGAAGGATTCCCCGCGCCTCCGAAGAGGCGGTAATATCCAGAAAGACCAG
>DHDF01000068.1:403-630 GCA_002399225.1 bacterium UBA4883 | reverse complement strand
CATACATAAAATCAGCCCCCAGATTCCAGCATCGATGTAAAATTCCGCAGTATTTTTAAGCCGACTGCCCCACTTTTCTCCGGATGGAACTGCGCGGCAAACAGATTTCCACTCTGCACTGCCACATCCATTTCCACCCCGTAATCCGCCGTGGCCGTCACAATACCGGGATCGCCGGAGTTTAGATAATAAGAGTGAACAAAATAGACGTAGGGATTTTTTCCGAC
>DHDF01000068.1:0-200 GCA_002399225.1 bacterium UBA4883 | reverse complement strand
CCAGCGAAAAGCCCACCGCTCCGCTTCAGGTTCAGGCTGTTCCACCCAACGTGAGGGATTTTCAGGCCGGAAGCGGCGGGAATCCGGCAAATTTTTCCGGGCAGCACCCCTAGGCCCTTTACGCCCGGAGACTCCTCGCTCTCTTCAAACAGAAGTTGCAGGCCGAGGCAAATGCCGAGGAACGGTCTGCCGGACCGGAT
>DHDF01000132.1:25447-25966 GCA_002399225.1 bacterium UBA4883 | reverse complement strand
CCTCGTGGCGCGCCACGTCAAGGCGGAGGCCGTTCGCCTTGTAGACGGCGTCCCCGGCCTCTCCGCCTTCCCTTCGCCGCAGGACTGCCCGGACTCTTGCCATCAGCTCCAGAACGCCGAACGGCTTGGTGATATAGTCTTCCGCGCCCATGTCGAGACCGGCGACCTTGTCGGTCTCCGCGCCGCGGGCGGTGAGAAGAATGACCGGGACGCATGCCGTCGCCGGATTCTTTTTCAGACGCCGGAGGGTTTCAAAACCATCCAGGCCGGGCAGCATGATGTCAAGGAGCAGGATGTCCGGCAGTTTTTCCTGCAGGGCGATAAACATGGAAGGCGCGTCTTCGAACCCGGACACTTTCAGGCCCCCGGATTCCAGGGCGCACCGGATAATTTCACGTACGTTTTCTTCATCTTCTACGACAAAAGCCTGCTTCCCCACGGAGTACCCCCTCTTTTGGCACTAAAGGATTTTACGGTGTTTGTGTTCCCCGGTCATATAGAAAATCACCCATTCGGCGA
>DHDF01000132.1:14283-25334 GCA_002399225.1 bacterium UBA4883 | reverse complement strand
GGCGTGGTCGCCGATGCGCTCCAGATATTTCGCAATCATCAGGAAATCGATTGCCTGATCCGCGAAGTTCGGGGTCTTAACCAGAACGGAAATAATATCCTGCTTGATGGTTTCAAACATCCGGTCAACCTCGTCGTCCCGTTCGATCACCTCCTGAGAAGCCTCCACGTCGCTTTTCACGAACGCGTTGATGCTGTCCTTCACCATTCCGGAAGCGGTCGAGGCCATCATCGGGACATGTTCCATGGTCTTGATATAGGGCTCGTCCCCAAACCTCATGCTGAGGTCCGCAATGTCGGAGGCGTGATCCCCTATCCGCTCCATGTCCGTGATGATTTTCAGGGCAGTCGAAACGGCCCTCAGGTCTTTTGCGACAGGCTGCTGCCTCAAAAGCAGGTGAAGGCATCTGGATTCAATGTCGCGCTCCATATTGTCGATGTCCTTGTCCCCGCTGACCACTTTCGCGGCCAAGGTCTGATCATGCTTCTCCAGTGCCTGGATAGACTGGTCTATCGCAGCTTCAATCATGCCGCCCATGCGGATAAGCTCCAGGTGCAGCTGCTCCAGCTCCCGATCGAATTCTGTCCTCGCACTCATTTTGGTTCCTCCCTGTGTTTTATTATAGACGGCCCCGTCTGAAAAAGAAAGCCTCCGCCGGGAAAGGCAGGCGGGGTTTTCAGCCGAACCTTCCCGTGATGTAATCTTCTGTCCGCTTGTCTTTCGGCATGGAGAACAGATCGCCCGTCTGGGCGTATTCCACGACTTCCCCGTGCAGGAAAAAAGCGGTATAATCTGAAATACGGGCGGCCTGCTGCATATTATGAGTGACGATTACGATAGTATACCTTTCCCGGAGGGTGGAAATCAGATTTTCAATTTTCATCGTCGAGATAGGATCGAGCGCGCTGGTCGGTTCGTCCATCAGCAGAACCTCCGGCTCCACGGCAAGCGCGCGCGCGATACAGAGCCTCTGCTGCTGGCCGCCGGAGAGGCCGAGGGCGCTTTTTTTGAGGCGGTCCCTGACTTCCTCCCAGAGCGCTGCGCCCCGCAGGCTGTTCTCCACAATTTCATCGAGTCTGCGTCCCTTTTTTATCCCGTGAATCCGCGGGCCGTAGGCGATATTGTCATAGATGGACATCGGAAACGGATTCGGCTTTTGAAAGACCATACCGACCTGCTTGCGCAGAAGGGTCACATCCGTTTCGCGGGAATAAATATCCCTGCCGTCTATTCTGACCGTCCCCTCGATCTTCACGCCCGGCACAAGGTCGTTCATCCGGTTTAAGGTCTTCAGAAAAGTCGATTTGCCGCAGCCGGAAGGACCGATCAGCGCCGTCACACGACATTTCTCGATTTCCATGCTGATATTTTTCAGGGCGTGCAGGTCGCCGTAATGCAGATTCAGGGACTTGACACTGATTTTAACGCTCATTTTTTCCCCTCCTTGAAACCGCCGGTCATCCGGCGCTCCAGCCTGCCGCCGATCCAGCGCGACCCCAGACTGAATGCAAACACCATGAGAATCAGCACGGCGGAGGAAAGATCGGAAAGCTGAGCGGCGTTCGCTTCTACCCCTTCGGTCTTGAGCGCCCAGATATGCACGGCAAGGGTATCCGCCGGGCGGAGGGGATTCAGAGGGGAACGGAGACTGAACGGGTTCCAGTTATGGAAATTCACATCGGAGTTCATCCCCGAGGTGAAGAGCAGGGCGGCGGCTTCCCCGAAGCCTCTGCCAGCCGCCATGACAATGCCCGTGATGATGCGGGGCAGCGCCGCTGGCAGGAGAACGCCCGTAATGGTCTGCCAGTGCGTTGCGCCCAGGCCGAGGCTTCCTTCCCGAAGTTGAACCGGAACGCCCTCCAGCGCGTCTTCCGTCACCGTTGTGAGGGAAGGGATGTTCAGAATGGAAACAGCCAGTGCGCCGGCAAGCAGATTCCAGTGCGAACCTGTCATCATGAGAAAGACAAGGTAACCGAACAGCCCGACGACGATGGAAGGCAGAGAGGCAAGCGTTTCAATGCAGGTGCGCAGAAAATGCGTCAGCCTGCCTTCTCCCGCATATTCCGCCATATAGATCCCCGCCGCGGCCCCGACCGGAACCGAAATCAGAAGGGAAAGAAAGACAAGATAGACGGTATTAAAAAACTGCGGCCCGATCCCCTGCCGGGTAAAGCTCAGGTACTCCGGGCGAAACGCCAGGGCTCCTCTGTAAAGAATATAAATGGTGAACGCGGCGAGCAGCGCCAGAAAAAAGCCCGCGACGGCATAAAGGGCCGCCGTTGCCGCCCGGTCCGCGGCTTTTGCTTTCTGATGGATTTGTCTCATTTTTGCCCGGCCCCCAATTTTCCGATGGCTCGGATCATCAAAATAAAGAGGAAAGAGATCAGCAGGAGCAGCAGCGCCATGGACCAGAGCGCGTTGTTGATCTCACTGCCCAGCGTAGTGTTTCCCATATCCGCCGTAATTTCGGCCGTCAGGTTTGTGGTCGGCGAAAGGAGAAGATTTTCCGGAAAAGCCTGCATCTTCCCTATCACCATGGCGACGGCGAGCGCCTCGCCGAACGCGCGGGCCAGTCCGAGCACAACACCCGTGAGGATTCCCGGCACGGCGGTCGGAACAATGACGCGGCGGATCATCTGCCAGCGGGTGGAACCGAGGCCATAGGAAGCCTCTTTGTACTCGATCGGAACATTTCGGATGGCATCCACGGAAACGCTCGTGATGGTGGGAAAAATCATCACGGCAAGCACCACGGCCCCGGCGAGGACGCTGTAGCCGTAAGCGAGGTGAAAAACGCCGGCGAGAAAAGGCACCAGAACCGTCAGCCCAACCCAACCGTAAACGACAGACGGGATGCCGACAAAAATCTCAACGGCGGGCTGGAGAACCTTGCGGCCCAGTCTGGGGGAAATTTCCGTCATGAAGACCGCCGCCGCCAAGCTGAACGGCGTGGCTAAAAACAGGGCAAACGAACTGATCAGAATGGAACCGGCAATAAAAATCGCCGCTCCCACTTTGCCGCCGCTCCCTTGCTGTGCCGGGGCCCAATCGGAAGAAAACAGAAACTCGGCGACACTGTGGTGATCCGCGGTAAAGGTCGCCGCTCCCCGGTAGAGCAGAAACGCGCCGATGGAAATGGTCAGAAAGATGAGAAACAGCCCGGCGATCGTCACAACGATACGCCCGAAATATTCTTTTCGAAACATGGATTTCCCCCGCATTTGCGGCACCTCCGCATTTTTAAACGGCAAGGAGCAGCATTCCCCGGAAACTGCCGAAAGGGCCCCGCCGCCGGGCGGAATCCTTCGGCCGCCGGAAGTCTTCCGGCGGGTTTTATGCAAAGCTGTCAACGTCCGTTTTTTCATTGTTTTGCACCGGGTGCGCTGCGTTTCACCGTCATCTTCTGAGAGAGTCCATATCCTTTCTCCGCAATGACCTTTTCACAGTCCGGCCCCTGAATGTAATTCAGGAAAGCCTTGGCCGCGCCGGTCGCTTTTCCGTACGTGTACATGTGTTCATATCCCCAAACGCCGTATCTGCCGCTGTAGATATTGTCGTAGGTCGGCTTGACTCCGTCGATGGAAAGCGATTTGACCGTGCTGTCCGTCAGGTAAGAAAAAGCGAGGTAGGCGATTGCGCCGGGAGTCTGCGCCACATTTTGCTTCAGGATACCGGAATTATCCTCCGTCAGAGCGACACCTGCAGCTTCGCCTTTCCCCTCCAGCGCATATTTTTTAAAAAGCGCGCGGGTCCCGGAAGAGACCGGGCGGTTGATAATGACGATTTTCTGATCTTTTCCGCCGAGTTCTTTCCAATTTGTCGTCTTGCCGGTGAAGATATCGAGAAGTTGCTGTTTTGTCACGTTACTCACATCGACCTTCGGGTTGACCACCGCAGCAACGCCGACGACACAGACGATATGGTCTTCCAGCGCAGATGCCTTCGCCGAATCCAGTTTTTCCTCGGCAAAAAGGTCGGAATCTCCGATGTCAACGGTTTTGTCCGAAACATTCTGCAAACCGGTCCCCGAACCTCCGGCATTTACCATGACGGAAACATCCGGATTCTTCTCCTGGAAGCTGTCGGCTGCGGCCTGGACCAGCGGCTGCAGTGCAGAAGAGCCGGAACAGGTCACCTGACCGGATACGGCAGAGGTATCTGAAGCAGAAACTGCGGCTTTCGACTGAACGGCCGAGGAACCGGCCGCCGGGGAACCGGAACATCCCACCAGGGAAGCGGCCGCCAGGGTAACAGCCAAAAAAGGCAGTATCAATTTTTTCATTTTTGCTCTCTCTCCTTTAATCTTTTCTTGTTTTATCGTTTACATACTTACTTTAACCTCTCTTTTCTTCTGGTAAAAGCAAGCTTCCATATTGAGACTGTAAAAGTTTTGTAAAGTTAAGGAAAATAGTGGAAAAAACGGCTCCGGATTTCTTCGAACCTGACGCGAGGCTGCCTTCCTAAGAATAATTTATTACAAAAGCAGAAAAGCATTTCGATTTTTTTCAAATTATTTGGATGTATTTTGCAAAAACCAGTAATTATTCAGTTCATTTTCATGAATGATTTTAATTTACAAATGAATCGTTTTAAATTGGCAATAATTTAGTTGCATCTTATGACCTACCGTGCTATTCTAAAGAAAATCGTTGCAGTTGCATCATTTTTTTATCTCATTCAGGAGGCAGCCATGGAATCAACAAGTTCTAACATTCTGAAACGTTATAGTATTCTCGTCGAATTTTTGGGGGAAATGCTCGGCCCGGACTACGAGATCGCCCTTCACGAAATCACTGCAGACAGCCAGTCGATCATCGCCATTGCAAACGGACAGATCAGCGGCAGAAAAGTTGGTGCGCCGATTACCGACCTCGCGTTGAAAATGCTTCGGAACAAGGTTTATGAAACGCAGGATTATGTCTTAAATTACAAAGGGATCTCAAAATCCGGCAAAGTTCTCCGCTCTTCCACGATTTTTTTAAAAGACGAAGGGAACAAACTGATCGGGATGCTGTGCATCAACTTTGACGCATCCCGCTATCTGGAACTCAGCCGCCAGATTCTCGATTTGTGCAATATTCAGCTCCGTGGGGAAACTGTCGCCGAAACGTCCAGCACGCTTGCCGACACGGTGGAGCGTTTTCCAGAGACCATTGGAGAAACCATCGAAAACGTGATGAAAAGCTGCCTGCCGGAAGGCGGCATGTATCCGGAGCATCTGACGCAGGCAGAAAAAATACATATTGTGGATCTCTTAAACAGACAGGGAATCTTTCTGCTGAAAGGCGCCGTCAGCCAGGTGGCCAAGCAGCTTCGCTGCTCCGAGCCGACGATATACCGGTATTTGAGCGCGCTGAACAGCGAAGATTAAACTAAACGTTATCAGGACAGCCGGTGCCGGCGTGGAAGGTCTCATTTTGTTTGATCCGCCGGTTGCGGCCTGTCGCACCTCCCTTTTGGGAAAATTTCTCAGCATTTTAATCCCTGTAATCCGTTCCATGTCCGCGGCGGTTCCGAATCGACCGGCAGCCGCACTGGCATGGAATTTCTTATTTGTTAAAACATTCTTTATCATTTTGTCATTGAAATATTATAAAATTGAGTTAAAATAAAATTGGAGAAGAATGGAAACAAAATTTTCCAAAAAATGAACGGATTAAGTGCTGGTGTTGTGATGATTTAATTTCAGGAAAGAAGGTCGAAAATGGGCAAAATCATATTGGTATCGAACCGATTGCCTGTAACCGTAGCAAAAAACGGCAAAAATTTAAGTTGTGAAAAAAGCGTCGGAGGACTTGCAACCGGTTTAAACAGTGTTTCCAATAAAGCAGACTGCATCTGGATCGGATGGCCGGGACTTTCCAAAAATAAAATCGGCCCAAAAGAAGAACAGCAGATTGAAAAAAGGCTTTCCTCCAAGTTTAAAAGCCTGCCCGTTTTTCTGACGGATGAGGAAATCGACGGATATTATTACGGATTCAGCAATAAGACGATCTGGCCGCTGTTTCATTACTTTCAGGCACAAGTGGAATACAATTATAAAACGTGGCAGGCCTATCAGAATGTGAATCGAAAATTCTGTGAAAAAGTCGATTCCGTGATCCGGCCGGGAGACACCGTTTGGGTTCACGACTATCAGCTGATGCTGCTTCCAAAAATGATTAAGGAAAGGCATCCCGATGTCCACGTCGGCTTCTTTCTTCATATTCCCTTTCCGTCTTTTGAGATTTACCGCCTGCTGGTCTGGCGGGAACCGATTCTGGAAGGCCTTCTGGGGGCGGACCTCATCGGATTTCACACTTATGATTATGTTCGGCACTTTTTGGACTGCGTAAACAAGCTGCTTGGGACGGAGTACAATTACAATATCATCAATTATAAAGAAAGGCATGTCATCGTAGACGCCTTCCCGATGGGAATCGATTATAACTATTTTTTTTCCTTTCAAAAATCCGATCAGATTTCAGACTCTTTAAAAAGCAAAGAGGCAAAGGAAAATCTGGAACAGATTGTCAAGCCGACCAACAACCTGAAAATGATCCTTTCGGTGGATCGGCTGGACTACACCAAGGGAATTCCGCAGCGGATCATGGGGTTTGACCACTTTTTGAGGAATTACCCGCAATACCACAAAAAAGTACGTCTGAATCTGATCGTCGCCCCTTCGCGGACCAAAGTGAATTCCTACTCCTATCTGCGGAAAAAGATCAATCAGCTTGTCAGCGAGGTCAACGGAAAATTCGGCACGTTCGACTGGATGCCCGTATGGTATTATTACCATTCGTTTCCGCAGGAAGATCTGATTTCGATGTACCGCCATTCGGACGTTTTGCTGGACACCCCTCTGCGGGACGGGATGAATCTGGTCTGCAAAGAATACATCGCCTCCCGGAACGACTACGGCGGCATGCCCGTTATCAGCGAAACGGCCGGAGCTTCCGGGGAACTGAACGAAGCGATTGTTGTCAACGCAAACGACTACAACGCCATCGCCGACGGAGTCAAAGCTGCGCTTGAGATGCCCGATGGGGAAAAGGTTTCCAGAAATAAAATGATGCACCGGCACCTGAAAAACTACGACGTGAACTTTTGGGCTGAAAAGTTTTTAACCACTTTGAACAATATTCCTTTGGAAACAGGTGAAAAAGATAAAATAGACATGGACTTGGAAGAAAAGGACAGCATTAAATCCGCCTATGACAAAGCTTCTAAGAGACTGCTCTTTTTGGATTACGACGGGACTCTCATCCCGTTTCACTCCACTCCCAGCCAGGCCACACCCGACGAAAAACTGCTGCAGTCCCTGACGGCCCTCGCCGTCAATCCCAAAAACACCGTGGTCATCACTTCGGGGCGCGACCGGAATACGCTGGATCAATGGCTCGGCGGGCTCAATCTGAGCTTTGTGGCATCGCACGGAATGTACTTCCGGCGGCCTCATGAGAAATGGATGACGGCCATTCCGGAAACGTCTTTGGATGTAAATTGGAAAGACACCATCCGCCATATTCTTCAGCTTTATACCTACAATCTGCCCGGTTCGTTTATCGAGGACAAAGAAGTCTCACTCGCCTGGCACTACAGAAAGTGCGACCCGCAGATCATTCTGGCTAAATATCCTTTGATCAAAGAAGCCCTTTTATGCTCAATGGGTCAGTTTAAAAACCTCGGCCTGCAAGAGGGTAACAAGGTGATTGAAATCAAGGACAAAAGAGTCAACAAGGGAATTACCTCTTCCATCTTCATTCAAAATAACGATTTTGATTTCATTTTCGGGGCCGGAGACGATTATACGGACGAAGACCTGTTTCTGTCGCTGCCTCAGAATTCCTATTCTGTCAAAATCGGGACGGGCAAGACCCACGCAAGATATCAGCTGCCTTCCTGGAAAGACATGCGCCGGCTGATCGACACGTTTCTGAAGGGAACGCCCGGAACACGGCACGTTCCCGCCTGAGGCGGGAAGGCTGCGGCAGCCTTCCCATAAAAAAGACAAAGAGCCTGCGGAACTGTAACCAGTACAGTTCCGCAGGCTCTTTTACAAGGCTTTTCGACGTTTTTAAGGATCAGCCCTCGTTGTAACTCTTTTCAAGCTTCTGATAGACCCTGTAACGCTCATCCGCTTCGCGCTGCGCTTCTGCAAAGAGCCGGTCGGCAATCTCCGGATATTTAATCTTCAGGCCGGCATACCGGACCTCCCCTGCAAAGAAGTCAGTGACAGGGCGGGCAGGCGCTTTATAATCCAGGTTGAACGGTTTTTCCGTTTTATCCGGATTATAGCGGTACAAAGGCCACAAGCCACAGTCGACCGCCTTTTTCATCTCGGCCTGAACCTGGTTCATCCCCGCCTTCAGGCCGTGGTTGATGCAGGGTGCATAGGCGATAACAATGGAAGGCCCTTTGTGGGCGACCGCTTCATTTAGGGCTTTTACAAGCTGGCCCGGATTTGCACCCATGGCCACGGAAGCCACATAAGTGTTCGGGTAAATCATCATCAGGCGGCCCAAATCTTTTTTCGCCGTTCTCTTGCCGCTGTCGGCAAATTTTGCGCTGGCGCCGACTGGCGTCGCCTTGGAGGACTGTCCGCCCGTGTTGGAATAGACTTCGGTGTCCACGACGAAAATGTTCAAATCCTCGCCGGAGGCAACCACATGATCCAGTCCGCCGTAACCGATGTCATAGGCCCAGCCGTCGCCGCCGAACAGCCAGACCACTTTCTTGGCAAGCTGATCCCGGTGCAGAAGGAGCTCCTCCGCCTCCGCTTCAGCCTGGCCGGAAAGATTTGCCGTCTGCAGAGCGGCGACCAGTGTGCGTGCCGCGCCGTCGTTTTCGTCCAGATTGTCAAAAGTTTCAAGCCAGCGGCGGATGGCGGTTTCCAGCGTTGTTCCGGCCACCAGCGGCAGCAGCTTTTGCGCGTGCATCTTCACGCCGTTCCGGCGCTGTTTGACCGCCAGAGCCATGCCGAGGCCGTTTTCCGCCTGATCCTCGAACAGGGTGCCGTAAAACGACGGGCCGCGGCCCTCTTTATTCTTGGTGTAAGGCAAAGACGGGAATGCGCCGGCCCACGCAAGGGAGCAGCCGACGCCGTTCACCCAGTAAGTCTTTTCCCCGTAAAGCTGCGTGATCAGCTTCGCATAGGGTGTCTCACCGCAGCCGGCGCAAGCGCCGGAGAACTCCAGCAGCGGCTGATAGAATTGGCTGCCTTTCAGGGTCTTGCGGTCAAACACATCGGGTTTGTCCGACAAAGACAGGGCATAGTTCCAGTTGGTTTCATCATACATCGTGTCGTCGGCCGGTTTCATGGTCAAAGCCTTATCCTTGGCAAGACACGAAGCGGCGCAGCTGCCGCAGCCCGTGCAGTCCATGGTGCTGACCTGAATTCTGTACTTGAGGTCCTTGGCTCCTTTGGCTTCCGCCATGACAAATCCCGCGGGCGCAGCCTTGGCTTCCTTGTCATTGATCAGGTAAGCGCGGATGGCTGCGTGAGGGCAGACAAAGGTGCACTGGTTGCACTGCAGGCATTTGTTCGGATCCCATACGGGCAGGCTGGAAGCGATCCCGCGCTTGTCATACTTGGACGTGCCGAGCGGATAGGTGCCGTCTTCGTGGCCCACGAAAGCGCTGACCGGCAGATCGTCGCCGCGCTGACGGTTGCAGGGAATGACAATTTTTTTGACCACTTCGGGCAGATTTTCGTCCACGGTCCGCTCGTCCCTGGCACCGGCCCAGCTTGCAGGTACTTTCACCTGAACCGGGCTGTCAATGCCTGCATCGACGGCGGCGAGGTTCATGTTAACTATTTTTTCGCCTTTTTTCGAATAGGTCTTTTTCACCGCGTCTTTCATATAGCGAACAGCGTCTTCGATCGGCATAACGCCAGACAGTTTAAAGAAGGCTGCCTGCAAAATCATATTGGCGTGATTTCCCAGCCCCAGGCTGCGCGCGATCTTGTTCGCATCCACAATGTAAAAACGGATTTTGTGGTCTGCAATATACTTTTTAACATCGCCGGGCAGTTTCTCCCCAAGCTGATCCTCAGCCCAAGCGGTGTTCAGCAGGAAGATGCCTCCGTCTTTGACCTCATGGATCATGTCATAGCGGCTGATATAAGACTGAACGTGACAGGCCAGAAAGTCGGCCGCCTTAATGAGGTAAGTGGAATGGATCGGGCTTTTGCTGAAACGCAGGTGCGACTTTGTGATGCCATAGGATTTTTTGGTGTCATATTCAAAATAGGCCTGCGTGTACATGCCGGCATGGTCGCCGATGATCTTCGCGCTGTTTTTGTTGGCGCCGACGGTTCCGTCGGAACCCAGGCCCCAGAACTTGCAGGAAACCGTGCTCTTCGGCTCGGTGACCAGAGGCTCTTTGACCTCAAGGGAAAGGTGCGTCACGTCGTCCACCACACCAATGGTAAAGTATTTTTTCGGCTCCGCTTCCTTCATGTTGTCGAAGACCGCTTTCAGCTGAGCGGGCGTGACGTCTTTGGAAGCCAGACCGTAACGGCCCGCATACACTTCCGGCGCATTTTTTTCATGGGCATAAGCCGCACAGGTGTCCAGATAGACCGGCCCGGCAATGGCGCCCGGTTCACGGGAGCGATCCAAAGCCGTGACTTTTTGGGCGGTTTTCGGGATCTGGCTCAGGAAAAATCCGATATCGAACGGGCGGTACAAATGGATTTGCAGCATCCCCACTTTTTCGCCGTGGGCATTCAGGTAATCCACCACCTCACGGGTTGCTTCGCACGCCGAGCCCATCAGGACTACCACGCGCTCGGCATCGGGAGCACCGTAATAGTTGAAAATGTGATAATCGCGGCCGGTGATCCGATTGATTCCCTGCATGTAATTTTCCACAATGCTCGGGATGGCCTGATAGGTGGTATTGTTGGCCTCCTGAGACTGGTAGTAGACATCCGGGCCCTGCACGGTGGTGCGCATCAGCGGATGCTCAGGGTTCATGGCGATCTGGTGGTATTGCTCCAGCGCATCGCGGTCCAGCAGTTCGGCAACCTTGTCAAGGTCAATCATTTCAATTTTCTGAATTTC
>DHDF01000132.1:0-14142 GCA_002399225.1 bacterium UBA4883 | reverse complement strand
ATCATTTCAATTTTCTGAATTTCATGAGAAGTGCGAAATCCGTCAAAGAAATGGATAAAAGGAACGCGGCATTTCACCGTGGTCAGGTGGGCAACGGCCGCAAGATCCATGACTTCCTGCACACTTGCGGTAGACATCATGCAGGCTCCTGTGGCGCGGCAGTCCATCACATCCTGGTGATCGCCAAAGATATTATTGGCATGGGTTGCAACGCTTCGGGCCGCCACATGGAATACGGCCGGCATCCTGTGCCCCGACATAATGTGCAGGTTCGGGATCATCAGAAGAAGGCCCTGGGAAGAAGTAAAAGTCGTCGCCATGGCACCCGCTTCCGCCGCTCCGTGCAGCGCGCCTGCCGCACCGCCCTCAGACTGCATTTCCACCAGTGTCACCGGTTGGTCGAACATATTTTTTCTCCCGGCAGCAGCCCATTCATCCACTTTTTCAGACATAGGCGAAGAGGGCGTGATGGGAAAAATTGCAGACACTTCCGTGAAATGATACGCAACCGTGGCACAGGCTTCATTGCCGTCCATGGTTTTCATTACTTTTTTTGAATCAGACATAAAATACCTCCTTAGGCTTTAGGTTCCATATATCTTCAACAGAGAAGCCGCTTTGAGCGGTCTTCCTGCTTAAAAGCGCTTTATAATTTCTTTTCTGCTGTAGCCGGTCAGGTATTCCGCGCCGTCCGCCGTAACCAAAACGGTATCGGTAATACGCGGTCCCCCCGCACCCTTCTGATAGATCGTGGGCAAGAGCAGGTCAATGACCATATTCTCCCGCAAGGGGACCTTACTGCCCTTTGCAAGAACCGGATAAAATTCCGATTGCCGGATCCCAATTCCGTAGCCGATTTGATCCATCCATAAATCGCCATACCCGAAACCGGCGATAAACCGATAAACCACATCATATATTTCGCCGCAAAAGGCTCCGGGCCGAACCGCTTTCACCGCGATTTCCTGGGCTTTGATCAGCGTTCGATAGATTTTTTGGACTTCTTCCCGCACATCACCCAAAAACACGGTACGGCACATTTTGGCCGTATAGCCATTTACGGAAGCACCCAAATGGATGACGACCGGCTCATTATTTTCAATTTCATAATTTCCTGCGTAAGGATGCATCAGCATCTGGCGCTTGTGAGTCAGCACCTGCATTCGAAAAGGCGAACCTTGCGAACCGGCTTTCCGCATGGCATAATCCGCTTCGGCCAGCACCTCTGTTTCCTTGACGCCCGGCCGGACAAACTGCACGGCCGCTTCCATCCCGACGTTCAGAATTCGGGATGCCTTACGAATCAGTTCGATTTCTTCCCTGCTTTTCACGGACCGGATCTGATAGCAAATGGTCGCAATGTCACCGACCACTATCCCCGGCACAGCCTCTCTCAGGCACTGGTAATCTTTCAGGCTGATAAAATATCTTGTAAAACCGACTTTTGGCGTTTTGAGGTTCAGGTTTTTCAGCCACTGCGCCGCCATAACGCTCTGGCTCTTCTGCGGAAAAGGATAAGAAGTCACTTTGTCGACCCCGCAGGTCTCTTTCATGTGCTTTTCATCCCAGGCCAGACAAAACAGTTCTGCGCAACCCTTTGCCGGAACACAAAGGACCCCGCCTTCCAGGTCATCCACGCCGGCAAAATAAATTAAATTTTCCCGATCATAAATCAGCGCGGCATCCAGCCCGGAACTTTTCAGTGCCGATTGCAGCGACGCAATTCTGCACTTGACTTGTTCTTTCATTTCATCCTCCTGATTTTATATAAGCAGAGCAGCCGGTAGCGCGGATATTCCAAAGGAGGAAAATCAAAATGTCATATCCGCGACCCGGCTGTCAGGACCTATTATTTTTCCCAAGGATTACAAAGTTTTAAGCTTCTTTTACAAAATCTTTCCGATCACAGATCAGAGAGACAATCACTCCAAAGACCAGCGACCAGAAAGCGGCGCCGATGTGCAGAATGGAAATGCCGGAAACTCCGACAACCAACGCAAAGAAAGCGCCGGTTTTATATTTGCCGGACTTGAATCCATCCCGGAAAGACTGAATTAAGACATTGATCATGGCAAGGCCCGCCAGTACATAGGTGAGACCGACCGGAATCAAGTTGACAAAACCGATCGCATAGGCGGCAACCAGGCCAAATGCCAGAAAGGTGATCCCGTTCACCACGGAAGCAGCATAACGGCCTTCTTTGGGGCCCGCTTCATCAGAAGAACAAATTGCCGTCATAGGGCCCGCAATATTCGCGTTATGAGCGCCGAACAGCCCGGAAACGATGCCGCCAATCCCGCTTGCAATCGTCATGGTATTGGCGGGGACATTATACCCCTGCGCCTTCAGCACGCCCATCGCCTGCGCGTTTTCCGCGCCGATGACCAACGCAGCCAGCGGAATGGAGCAGGACAGAATCAGGGAGCCGCTGAAAGCCGGAGCAACCAGCCGCGGCGAAATGTAGGTCACGCTGCTCATATTGCCAAAACTGCCGGTGGCCGCTGCCACCGCCACGCCGACAATCAGGGCTGCTAAAACAGCCGGGAATTTTTTAAAGATGCGGGGAATCAGCAGGAATGCCAAAACAGCGGAACCGCATACGACAACACTTTTCTGTGTGTATGTAATAATGTTGGTCCCGAATTTCAGCATACAGCCAGCAACCATCGCCATTACGATTTCCAGCGGCAGCACCTTCATCACTTTCCCGATCAGTCCAGTCAGGCCGACGATCAGGACAATGACTCCGGCAATAAGGAAAGCACCGGCGGCCTGGCGGAATGTATAGCCAGCCAGGGCCGTCCCCATCAAAGTGGCGCCCGGAATGGAAAAAGCACCGGAAATAGGCACCTTATAATACAGGGATAAAATGAGGCCCAGCAGGCCGCCGAACACATAAATACCGAAAATCCAGCTGACCGTATCAGCCGTGGAAAAACCTACACTTGAAGATGCGCTGATGACTACCAAAGCGGGCCCCGTACACCCGAAGATGGTAGAAATCAAGCCGGAAGCGATCGTACTCCCATTCAGATGGCGCGGCAAATCTCGAAGACCAGATCCGATTCCCGGCCCCTTTTCAAACAGTTTCATATACTTTTGCTCCTCTTCTCACAAACCAACCCTAGGTTGGATTATGCCTTTTTTTTGAGGTTATTCACCATAGACATGCTTACGCCACGCTGACGGAACCACTTTGGCAACAGTTTCTTCTCCACCCGCTCACTGACAGCAGGCGCGCGGTCGATCAGCAGCCGAGCCAGTGATTTTGAGCAGTTGATGCCGCCCATGGCGCCATCGAAAATAATCACCTTGTCGGTACCGGTCACCCGATAGGCAAATTCCATGGCGGTATCCGTTGTCTTGGCGATGACTGCATGGTTCATATATTTCAGATTCATCGGCTCCATGTCGAACAGTTTTGCCTGTTCTTCGCCGACCACCACAGTCGGGATATGCTCTGAGAAGAACGCGGAAGGATACCCGGTCCACGCATAATTGTGCACGCACATTTTGATTGCCGGGTTCAAAGGAGGAATACTGCTCAGCAGAGGTTTGCCGTTCTTGGCGTAAAATGCTTCCGTATACCAGGTATAAGGCGGCAGCGGCGTGTTGTCCATGTCGTATAAATCAGCGTTGGCACCTGCAAAATTAGCATAAATAACGCCGCCTGAAAACACATAGGGAACCGGGCACGGAAAATCCAGAACCGCAATGCACTTGTCGATTTCTCCAAACAAGGTCATGATCTTGCCATAAATCTGGCAGCCGATGAAAGTTGCGCGGTCATTCAGCGCATACAGATCGTTATCGGCATCCACGCCGATCACGCCGTGCGGGCCCACTTTCAGAAACGCCGCGAAAGCGAACTTGCTCTGGACGAATTTGGAATCAAAAATAGCGCGGGCGGTAAAGTTGGCAGCGCGGGGACCCAGGTTCTGGTGATAGGTCGAGCGCGTTTCAAGCCGGGCATAAGACATGCCGAACGGCTTGACCGCCTTGTCGACCTGCCTGTGAAAATGGACTTCGCGAACATCAGTGTGGTGCGCATGGATGATCCAGTCGGCGTCATACGCCGCTTTTACACCATACAGTGTGCCGATCTCCGTCTCGATTGGAACGCCCTCATCCACCGGCGCAATTCCTTTTGCCTTACCCTCATAATAAGTGTCCAGGCCATACCGTTTGATATACTCTTCCGGCTCGCGGAACCGCATGCCGGGGCCGACCCGCAGGCGGACATCCTTACAGCCGGTTTTTTCGATGACGATGTCTCGAATTGCTTTCAGCAGAATCGCGTAAGGCTGCCCGCCGAACAGCGTAAAACCGTGGTGGGATGCCAGCACGTTCACGGACTGATTCGGCTTGATCATGCTCATATCAATTTTCCGCAGTTCCGTTTTGGCCGCCTCATACAATTTGTCCAAAGCACCTTCCGGGCCGGGGTAAATTACGTCCGGGAGATCCGGAAACAGCTCTTGCAGCCGCACGGAAACCATTCCGGGCATCTCTGCCACTCTTTTGTGCACCAAAGAAGGATCGATGCCATACTGGGAAGGTTTCGCCGCAATCGGCATAATCGGCGCATGAATTTTCGTATCCATTTTACTTGTCCTCCTTTTCATCCAATTTTCTTGCATCAATCTGAACAATCTGGTCTAAAAGCTTTCTGTCTTCATCGAAATAAAATCCACGGGAATCATATTTCTTTTTAACCTCTTCCGGGATATCCCAGGCCGTCACGGTCTTGCCGTACCACTGGTATCCTTTGGGATTCGGATGCAGCTTGTTGCCGGCCGCTTCCACCAAGCGCAGCAGCGGCTGAATGCACTCGATGGTACACCCTGTCCGCATGCCTGTCATGGACGAGACCTCCTCCGGAGTTTTCGCTCCGCTCAGAAGCGCCGCCGCAACTTCTTCTGCCCGGGTGCCGACGCAGTAGCAAACCACCTGCTCCGGATTCAGGTGCGCCTTTTCGCAGAGCGCACGGATCTGGTCATAATCGAACTTGCTGACATCCACCCCGACGTCGAACGGGTCGTCCCGCTCAACCATCGTGATCGCATGCCTGGGGCAGCGATCCGCGCAGTTGGCACAACCGCGGCAGGCATGGTCGTCTTTAAATCCCGCCTTTTTGTTGACAACGGAGATTGCATTCACTGGGCAAACTTTTTCGCACATTTTGCACCCAATGCATTTGTCTTCGTCGACAACCGCTTTCAGCGTAATATGTTTCATTACTTCTCCTCCTTAGCTCTGAACTTAAAGTTTATATATGAATTGATTTGCTTGCCTTCTATAACACGGAAGTTCCCCCGCTTGCGGCGGGGCCGGGGTCAGTCGAATTTGACTTCTACGCTTCCCATCCCCTGAAAGCTTGCAGTCACAAAATCGCCCGAGACGACCGGAGTTGCGGCTGTCAGAGCACCTGCCAGCACGATGCTGTTCTTTTTCAGTTCAATTCCATAGACAGAGAGCTGATTTGCCAGCCAGGCGACCGCCGCTGCAGGATTCCCCCAAACCTCAGCGGTTGTACCGCTGCTGAGCAGTTCTCCGTTCTTTTCAAAGTTCATTCCTGTCAGGCGCATATCCACTTCATGGATAGGCGTCATACGGCTTCCCACCACCAGACGGGCGGAAGAACCGTTGTCCGCGATAGTGTCCGCCAGCTTAAACTTCCAGTTTTTAATGCGCGAATCCACAATTTCCAAAGCGGGTACGACGTAATCCGTCGCAGCATAAACATCTGCGGTGGTCAGCCCTGGGCCTTTCAGGGTCTCTTTCAGGCAAAATGCCACTTCGCCTTCCACTTTCGGCTGAATCAGCTGATTCGCATGGCAGGTCTCCCCTTCCAGTACAAGCATCCGATCGGTCAGATGACCGTAATCCGGCACATCAACATTCAACAGCTTCTGCATGGCCTTGCTGGTCAGGCCGATTTTCATTCCAATCAGCTTTTCACCCTCTGATAGTTTCCGTTTGACGTTGATCAATTGAATCTGATAGGCATCGTCAATGGTCATCCCTGGATTCTCTGCGCTGATCATGTCAATTTGGCAGCATTTTTTCTCCGCCTCATACAGCTTGTCTGCCGCTTGCTGAAGATTCATTTCTTTGCTGACCCCTTTCTTCGTTTCTGATTTGTTGGGACTCAAATTTAAGCCCCATGATGAATTTTTTTGGTTCTCCATTTTTCGCCCAGAACGGAGGCCATGGCGTTGGCGATTTCTTCCTTCGCGCACCCTTCCTCCAGCATTTTAACAACTACGGGAATCACCATCTCCACTTCATCGTGCGGCCCGGGCAGAGAAACCAAAGTGGTAAGCCCCACACGGCCCACGCCAATCCGCACGCCGTCTTTCACATGGCGGCCCTGACCTTTCTGATATTTTACAATATAAGGGGCCGCCGCCGTCTCATCCACCCGCAGAATACTTTCCACCGTGTGGTCTTTGTCCTCGGCGCCGACACCGCCGGATGTCATAATCAGCCCAAACCCCTGAGAAACCGCATCGGACAGCGTCTCATAGAGCACATCCTCGTCGTCCGGAATAATGTCTCCAAGGGTCACGGTATAACCATGCTCTTCCAGCACTTTTTTAATATAGGGAGAATTCGTGTCCTGAATCAGGCCCTGCTCCAATTCAAAGCCAGTGGGGTACACAATGGCGCGGTGGGAAACTTTTTCCACGACTTCATTGCGCATCTTGTCCACCTTACTCAGAAGTTCCTGCGGATTTCCCTCTTTGACGCAGATCAGCCCAAGAATTCCGTTAGAATGAAGATAGGTGTCCGGCGTCAGATTTACGCCGGGAATGGCTGCCAGAGCATGGAGAAGTTCTTCTTCCTTGCCCATGATGTTTTCCTGCTGCACTTCTTTTTCCAGAACGTCAAACGTGATGTGATTCGGCCGGACATCCACAACCATAACTTTGTCTTCCGGAAGGCCCAGAACTTTCGCGACGGTCTTCGCCATCTCCGTGAGATTTGCCTGCTGCAGCGTGATGTTGTTGACCCACAGCTCTGTCTTTTCCAAAAGGTTCAAGCTCATTTCTCAACTGCCCCCAATACATTCAATTTCATATCCAAAAGTCTCGCATCCACAATTTCTTTGCCGATACAGAGAATATTGATGCCCTTTTCTGCTAAAGATGGAATCTGTGCAATTTTTACATTGCCGGCAAACGCAACGCGTCTCTTTTTTCCCTGAAGCAGGGTCGCCATCTGCTTTCTGCACGCTTTTACATCCTGCAGATTCCCGGTGTCCACCATCAGGATATCTGCCCCGCCCATTACGGCCTGCCGGGTTTCTTCTTCGACGGAGCGGTCGATTCCTTTAATCTGAACCACCTTCGTCATCTCTTTCAGACCGGCGGCGGCTTCCAGCGCAGCGCGAATCGAGCCGAACATCCGAATAAAATTTTTATCCAAGTAAAGCATGGGCTGCTCACAGATGCGGAAAGAGGCACCGCCCGACACAATAGCCCGGCGCACCGACGTTTTCATGACTGGGGGCATTTTTTTCCAGGAGCCGGAGACAATCCGCACACGTCCCCCGGAAGCGCTTACCGCACGCCGGGCCGCCGTGGCAATGCCGGAAGGCTTTGCCAAAAAGCCGATGAGACATTCTTCCGCCAGGGCAAGCTGTTTCGGCGTGCCGACAAGCTCTGCAAAACTTTGATTCCTAGAAAGGGTGCCGCCCTCCCGGGAAGTGCTCTGCCATTCAAGACCAAGCTCTGCCGCCTTGCGGGCGGCATCTTCCACGCCGGAAAGGACCCCGTCCGCCTCCGGCAACAAAACGGCACGGTATTTGCGTTCCCTGATCTCATGAAAAATGACATCTCTGATGTCCTGCATCGTTACAGCCCTCCCGATTCAGCGACTATTATTCTATATTGTCAAACATTGTTCTCATATTTATGCCCAACAAATGGGGAACTTAAGGCTCCCCATCGCTGTCTTTCAAAATCTTTCTTTCTGAGGCGTTGAACTTGGCGGATGATATCCCAGCCTGGCGGAAAGTTTTGCCGCACAGGCCAGCACGGCTTCTTCCGCTTCCTTCCGATCGATTTTCTTAATTTTACCGTATGGAAAAGATAAACTGATCGCAATTTCAGGAAATCCGTCACGTTGAAGAATCGGCGATGCAATGCAGCAAAGGCCTTCTTCAATTTCTTCACGGTCAAATGCAATGCGGCTTTTTTTTACTTGGGCAAGTTGCTTCAACAAAACATCCTTTTGGGTAACGGTATTCGGGGTTATTTTTTTTAGTGGTTTATTGAAAATATACTTTTCTAGGTACTCTTCCGACAAAAAAGCAAGCATTGCTTTTCCTACGCCACAGCAGTACATCGGCAAGCGCTTCCCTACATTGGAGATTGTAACGAGCGAATTGCCCCGGTCGATTTTATCAAGGTAAACGACCTCTCCCTCCGTGTGGGTTGCAATATGGACCGTTGCCTGATATTTAGCCGCCAGTGGAATGCAGGCCTCCTTGGCCTCACCGCAAATGTCCATTCTCGACAAAACCAAATGACCCAGCTCAAAGAGAGCAAGCCCCAAACGGTATTTTCGGCTCCCCCGCACCTGCTCCAGGTAACCATAGCCAGAAAGGGTATTCACCAAACCGAAAACAGTGCTTTTATTTAGATGCAGCATCTCGGAAATTTCTGTAATCCCCAGTTCCGACGCTGTTTGAAAACATTTGATAATGCTGAGCGCTCTCGCGACCGACTGGACTTGAATTCCGCTTCTCTTATGTTCTTGACTGATGTTCATATTCATAAACCTTATCTCTCTAAAATCCGCCAGACTTTTCCTCTGATATTTTTTGAAAAGTATTTACTTTTCCCCGAAGGCTATTGTAGCCAGCCAAATTCCGTAGAAAGCCCTGAAAGGCTAGTACTATATTACACGACTTGATTATATTTTGTCAATCGTTTTTGATAATTTCAAATGACATTTGTTAATAATGAACAAATGTCACAGGATGATTTTGCACGGCTTATTGATTGACTTTTGAAATTGCAGCCACTATCCTAAAAAAGCGAAGGCCGAGGGGCTGATTTGGAAAGAATTTCCCCGCCGCCTGTGAGCCCGGTGCTGCACAAAATATGCCCTGAATTTTTCGGTTGGGATAAGAAAGACCGACGATGGCTGTGTACATGCAAAGCAGGCAAAAAGAAAGGCGATTCAGAAGATATCCTTCTGAATCGCCTTTGTTTTTTATGTGCCTACAATTTTCACTCATAGCGCCATGCATCACAAACAGAACTATAAATTAGATTATACCATTATATTCTAATTTCGTCAAGTTTATTTTCCCGATGCCAAAGGACAAGCGCCGGAATTTTCATCTTGCCCGCCCAAAGCTCCCGGCAGGGAAAGATCAATCACATGGTGGCAGGAGAGAGAAGAATCTTCAAGGATCCGAGCAACCAGATTCACCCAGCTTCCGCATCGGTCCAAAATCACCGAGTCCCCCGTCGCGACAAGATGTTTGCCATACAGCATCCCGTCGGCATGGTCGGATAGAACAGCTTTTGCCCGAAACGGGCAGCTTTGGAGCAATCCCAAGATTCTCTGCCGGAGCCTGCCTGCATTGGAGACGGGAGCGTCCAGGATAAAGGTCGCCTCTGCGATTCTCATCGCCGTCAGTTCCCTGCCAATCATCCCGATCGCCGCATCGGTCTGGCAGATCAGCCGGTAGCTTCCGTGCAGGCCCGCCAAGTCCCGCAAGGTCTCATCCATGCAGCGAATCAAAGTGGAATCCGAAAGGGCAATTTCCAGAGGAATAATGACATTGAACCCGTCGATCAGCAAAGCAGCTCCGCAGAAATCTCTGGTACGTTCTTTTTCCCTGCGGCTCAGAAGTTCCTTCCGCGAACAGGTTGCGCGGGCCAGCGCCATCCTTTGCCGGGCGCTGAACTGAAACCGGTCGCCCACAAAAGTAACGGCGCGCTCCAAACCATAACCCCGACAAAGCAGATAAAAAATATCTTGCTGCGCGCTGCAAAGTAATTTTAAATTTTGAGCTGAAAAATCCTTCTCATCCGTCGGCGCATATCCACGCCGGATCGCTTTCGGCATTCTGCGTTCCCCTTCCCTATTCCGCCTTTCATAACATCAAAAGGGTTCGTCCGGGGCAGATGGCCCTTTTCCTTTATATTCATTTTTTATATATTTCTATCGAAGATTGGCAAATATTGTCATGGCATCATATTATATAACAACTTCAAAGGATAGGAGTTGAATCATCCATGTGTTGCAGATGCTGTTGCTGTTGTTGCTGCTGCCGTCCTTGGCGCTGTGGTTGGACTTGGGATCCTCGTCGCTGCTGCTGGCGTCAATGCTGCGGGCCCATTTGCCGCTGCTGATTTCCTGAAAACTTGTGTGGCACCCGCAAAATCGGGTGCCATCTTTTTTGGGGTTCCTAAAAAAGGGGCATCGGTTTAAGATTCTTCAAGGTATTTCGCGGCATGTTCCCGGATTTTGTTGAAAGTTTCATCGCTCAGGTCATGTTCCATCTTGCAGGCATCCGCTTCCGCCGTTTTCTCGTTTACGCCGAGACGGATAAGAAATTTCGTGAGCAAAACATGCCGCGTGTAAATACGCCGGGCAATCTTCATCCCTGCATCGGTCAAAGTAATATACCCGTCGCTGTCCATCTCGACATATCCGTTTTCGCGCAGACGTTTCATCGCCACACTGATACTCGGCTTTGTAAACCCCATCTCATTGACGATATCGATTGACCGGACCTGTCCCTGCCGCTCCCGAAGCATCAGGATGGTTTCGAGATAATTTTCCGCGGATTCATGAATTTGCATTGTTTGTTCCCCCAGTTATAAAACCAATTATAGACTAACACAATGCAACCGATTTGACAAGGACGGGGAATCGGCAAAACAAAATATTGTTTAAATTGCTTTTTGTGGGACATGCCGGTCGCTCGCTGTCAGCTGTCAATAGATTGCTTGATAGAGCCAATAGAGACTCTTGCCGCTCGAAAAGGGAGGCATGGAGCCATACGATAAAGCAGCCTTTTTACCAAAACATAAAAGGGCCATTGGAACTCACCCAATGGCTCAATATCGCACCCGGTCGAACGGTCGCTTGAATTTACAAACTGGCAAAATTCAGGGTCATGTAACAATATGCTAATTTTGTTACTTTTCTTTTCTATATTATACCGTATTTCTTTCAAACAAGGTTCATAAATAGAATTATTATAGTTGTACCAGAGAATATAATTCATCTTTCTGATCCTGACTAATTCCGATATAGCGCAAAGTGATTCTTTGCGAGCTGTGGTTGAACATGTCCATGATTAATCCTATATTATATTTTGATTTTTTATAAGTCCAGTATCCCCACGTTTTTCTTAAACTGTGCGTTCCAAAATTCTCAACGCCACAGCATTGAGCTGCTTCTTTGAGTACGCGATACGCTTGTATCCGGCTGATGTAACCACCTTTATTGCTGTAAAAAAGATAAGGGCTGTCCGCGCATTTTCTTAATGTCATATAACTGATAATTTCTTTTTTAAGAGTATTGTTCAGTTTGATTTTCTTCTCTTTTCTCGTTTTCTTTTCACGAATAATCAAATATTCATGGAATTTATTTTCCGAGATCAAAACATCTTCAATTTTAATAGGAAGTATATCACTGATCCGAAGCCCGGTATTCAGACCGAATTTAAAGAGTAAGCCATATTTTGGATCTTTTCCTTTCAAATAATAACACATTGTATTGATTGCTTTTCTATCTCTAATAGGTTCTACGGTCACATGCATCCCTCATTATGAAAAAAATAACATTTTGATTATACATCAAAATGTTACATGCAATATTTCATACTCTATTTTTTTGAAAATAAAAAATGCCAATACTACAGTATTATTCTTGAAATACGGAAGTAACAAAATTAGCATATTGTTACATTTTACAAAAAAACGAAATAAAGGAATTTAAAGAAGTTGATGAAATGTCTGATATTGTTGCAAATGAAAATATCTATAATTCAAATGGAGTTTTATTGATTGCCAAGGGCCAGAAAATTACAAAAGGAATGAAACAAAAATTATGGAAACTCAATACGAGTTCAGAAGATGGAAAGACGCAGTCTTCAACCCTAAATAAGAACATTTTGGTTTCGGACTGCTCTGAGAAGATCGCCAAAAAATTTTCCCACATAGAAAGTTCTACGTTGGAAGAAGCAAGTGAAGTGTTAAACAGGATTATTTTCGGCTCTAAATTAACTCCCTGGCAGATCTTTATCTGCGCGTTAAGTAATTATTTGGATTGGCTGTATACCCATTCCATTAATGTAGCCTTAATCTCGACTCTGCTGTCGATTAAACTGAAGGAAGGCCCTGAAAAGCAGGAACAAATCTGCCTTGGCGCATTATTGCACGATATTGGGAAACTGCTCATTCCCAAAAAAATACTGAATCAGCAGGATGGGTTGAACGGTCAGGATAACCATATTGTACAGCAACATTGTGAGCTTGGATATGATATGGTAACCGAATTAAACCTGCCGAAGCCTTGTGCCGAGATTGTGTTGCAGCACCATGAGCGGTTAGACGGAAGCGGTTATCCCCATAAGATCCGTGGAAACCAGATTTCTGATTTCGCCAAAGCGGTCATGATCGCAGATGTTTTAGACAACATGACATCGTACAGGCCCTATCGAGGCACCCAAGACATTCAGGATGGCATCCATACACTGTTAAACGAAAAATCCAAATTTGATTTAAATGATGTGAAAGTTTTGCTCAAGTGTTTGGGGAATGACACATCGGAAGAATACGGGCGTGTTTAATTCTTAATCGATTCCAAACCGTCTGCGGAAATCGGGATCTCAACCGTCACCATCCCGCCACCGGTTTCCTTTGAATTTGCAACAGAAAGAGTGCCGCCGTGCTGTTCGGCAACGGACTTGGCGATAAACAGCCCCATCCCGAAATGATTTTTCGACGAGCGGCTTTTCTCTCCCATATAAAACTGTGCGGCAGCCTGTTTTAAATCCTCCGGGGAGAATCCTTTCCCATTGTCGCAAACCTGAAAGCGAAGCAAGCCGCCGCCGCTTTCGACAGTCATTTTGATTTTCCCATACTCAGGGGCATACTCAACCGCATTGGACACAACATTGACGACGGCGCGGCTCAGCAAATCGATATCCGCCACAAAATCATCCGGCAAATTACCATACCTGAATTCAATTTGAATCTGCTTCGTTTCGGCAAGGCCCTGCGTTTGTTCCGCCAAATCCTTTACAAATCGCTCCGTCTGTATCTTCACCGGATGAAGGAAAGAGCCGGATTCCATTTTTGCTAAACTGATAAGCGTACTCAAATACTGTTCCATCCGCTTTGAATTTTTCAGAATGTGAAGTACATACTCCTGCTGTTTTTCCGCTAACTCCGAATTGCCGAGCAGCTCCGCATTGCCGCGGATAATGGTCAGAGGTGTGCGGATATCATGAGCCAATGCAGAGGTCTGCTCCCGCCTCGCTTGCTCCATCCGCCACTGTTTTTCAAGAGACTGACTGAGTTCCGATTTCATTTCGGATATGGACAAAAGGATATGGTTGAATTCCTTAATTCCGGAATACTGCACTTCAAAATCGAGGTCCTGCTCCCGGATTTTCTGCGTGGCCTCCAGCAGGGGATTCAGATGCCGCTTGAGCTTTCGCACAAATAAAGCAATCACGATAACGCATCCGAGCAAACAGTTGATTGTACTCAGAACGGTAAGGAACTTGTCCGGTAAGGGCAGAGTTCGACGCATCCATTCGATATTGTAGTGAGAACCGATCTGGTAATGCAGAATACAGACACCGTCGCCGCGCTTGATAACCAGAAAGCAGTCGTCCGGCCTTGCCGGCGCATAGGTTCCTTCCAAATAGCCGACCGCATTTTGAATTTCGTCTTTCTTCATATTGCTCTGCAAAACCGTATGGCTCTGTGAGAGCAAAACATAGGTGCAGGACGGTGGAACCAGCTTGCTGTCGAATGGAACGGCGGCAGCAATTTTCGGCTGCGCATTTTTCGCCTGTATTTCACTTGAATTTGCGTAGTTGTAGAGCCCCGCCTGCGCCCCGAGTGAAAAAAGGGTGAAAGGAATCACGACAGCAAG
>DHDF01000009.1:8219-8482 GCA_002399225.1 bacterium UBA4883 | reverse complement strand
ATCAAAGGCTGCCGCCGCTTTGTGGAACGGTACTGGAATCTTCAGGATGTTCTCCGCGAAGGGGATAAAATCCGCCCGGAGCTGGAAGTTCCCTTCAACAAAACGATTAAAAAAGTCGGCGAAGATGTGGAGCATCTGAAGTTCAACACGGCCATTGCCGCTTTGATGTCCCTGATCAATGATATCGCGGCGGTCGGTTCCATCACACGGGAAGAGATGCGCATTTTCACGCTCCTGCTGAATCTGTTCGCACCGCATGTCTG
>DHDF01000009.1:7524-8001 GCA_002399225.1 bacterium UBA4883 | reverse complement strand
TGGTCTGCCAGCAGAAATGGCCGGACTACGATGCGGCAAAATGCGTGGACAAGACCGTTGAGATCGTCGTTCAAATTAATGGCAAGGTGCGGGCTCACCTGACGGTGCCGGCGGATATCTCGAAAGAAGCCGCGCTTTCTCAGGCAAAGGAGAATGCGAAAATTTCCGCGGAACTGGCAGAGAAGAGCCTGGTTAAGGAAATCTATGTTCCGCTCAAACTTGTGAACTTGGTCGTCCGGTAACGGATTTCTCGTCTTAGGAGGATGAGGTACCTGTCGTCAGGTCCCTGGAGAAGGCTAAAATTCAGGCGGATCTCAATGGACTAGCGAATAAAATTTCTGTATTGCCAGCTTCTGTATTTTGGCGGACAGTTCAAAATGGTAGGGCGACCTCTGTGGAAGAGCAATACTTGCCGTAGGCAAAAAACTAAAAATGAATAGAGCTCTATTTGCGGAAAATGCACTTTGAAAAATTTTT
>DHDF01000009.1:0-7374 GCA_002399225.1 bacterium UBA4883 | reverse complement strand
ACTTTGAAAAATTTTTCAAAGTGCATTTTTGTGATAAGGGCGGTAATTGTGCCGAATATTCCCTTTTTTATCAGCTCTTTCACGGTTACTTTATGAGCTGTAATCCGGCATACAGAAGAAAACTTTGTACGATCATGATCGCCGGAATGCCAACCATGAATTTCGCATGTTTTGTTTTATGCTGAATCAGCAGCATCGTCAGCAACATGAAAGGGGAACCGCCAAGCGCGGCAAGCAGGAGAAGCCGGCTTTCCGGAATGCGCCATAAATGGCGTTTTGCACGGCGCTTGTCGGAGATGGTGGCGGCAGTGGCCGCAAAATTCATAATAATCAGATAGCCAATGAAATATATATAACCAGGCAAGGCTTTTCCCCTTTTGCTCTTTCTTAAAGCTTTGTGCCGCAGTAGGGGCAGAAACGGCAATCCGGGTTAACTTGTTTGCCACAGTTCGGACAAAATCTGCCGGAGTGTTGTCCCGCTACGCGGAAAATCCGGTCTGGATTGATAACGGCCGCCGGATCGCGCTCAATTCTTTTCCCTTCCTCACGGTCGATTTCGTAGACCGCGCCGCAGTTGGGGCAGGAGACAAAATATCGTTTCCCAAAGCGGAACAAGGGCAAAAAAAAGAAAGTGAACTGACGGTAAACGCAGGTTACCATCGCTGTCTGCTTCCTGAGGGAACAACAGGAGAAATATCCGCAGACACGGAACCCAAGATTGGTGGTTCCGCTTGTAATCCCGACGATAAAAAACATCTTCCATCACCCCCGAGAGCCTTATTTTACACGATCGCGCTGTATCTGTCAAATGATTGCAGATGAGAGAAAGGATGAGAAAAATGGTAATTCAATTATTTCACCGGCACAGCATTTTTACCTGCGCCGTTCTTCTTGCAATAGTGATTGCTGTGACGATGGCGGTCAACTTGAACCGCGGCGCGTCTGCACCGGCGTCCGCACGGCCGGTTTCTACACCGACCAGCAGGAACGCCGCAGCCGTCTCTTCCCCTTCGGCTTTGACCGCGGCCAAACTCGCAGGAAGTCAAAATGAGATGCGCGCCGTCTGGGTGCCTTACCTCAGTTTGGATATGAGCCGGGAAAGCGATCAAAGCGAGCAGGCGTTTCTCAAAAAATTCAACGTGATTGTTCAGAACGCAAAAAAATGCGATCTGAATACCCTGATTGTTCAGGTCAGGCCGTTTGCGGACGCTCTGTACCAGTCCTCCTACTTTCCTTGGAGCCATGTTGTGGGAGGAACACAAGGGGTAAACCCGGGATATGATCCGCTTGCGGATATGGTCAAGGCTAGCCATCGGGCCGGAATGAAAATTCAAGCCTGGGTCAATCCGCTGCGGATACAGGTTTCCCATACCCCTTCTATTTTAGCAGAGGGCAATGTCTACAATACTTGGAAAAAGGATCCCCAAAAGGCCGGCTGGACGGTGGATTACAAGGACGGAAAATATTTGAATCCCGCTTATAACGGCGTCCGTCGCCTGGTTGCGGACGGAGTGAAAGAGATTGCTCAGAAATACGATGTGGATGGAATTCAGTTTGACGATTATTTTTACCCGACGCAGGATGCGGCTTTTGACAGCACTGCATATCAGGCGTATTGCGCGTCCGCTCAAAAAACCGGCACGCCGATGAAACTCGCAGACTGGCGGCGGGCCAACATCAGCGCGCTTGTTTCTTTGGCCTACCAGGAGATCAAATCCGTCAAGCCGTCTCTCCCGTTCGGAATTGCCCCCCAGGGCAATGTTCAGAATGACCTTGCGATGGGTGCGGATGTGGCAGCCTGGTGTTCCGCTTCCGGCTATGTGGACTATATTTGTCCGGAACTTTATGTGAATTTTGAAAATCCGGTTTTGCCGTTTGACGCCGCAGCGAAAAAATGGCGGCAGATGGTAACCAATTCAAACATCAAGCTCTATTATGGAATAGCGGTGTACAAAGCGGGTTCCGATGCGGACAGCGGCACATGGAAAACCTCTTCAGGCGGGATCCTGGCACAGCAGGTAGAGTACGGCCGTAAAATTTCATGTGACGGTTTCATGTTCTATTCCTGTGATTATCTGGATAAAGACCAAACGAAGCGCGAGGTTCAGAATGTTGTGGAGGTTTTGGCACATTCCTCTTGAACCGGCTCCGCCAGACAAAAGTCTTCTGCCGACTCCGTGATGGTGACGGAAATCACCTTCCCGCAGAGATTTTCATCGCTGTGCATTTGAACCGGAGTATAATTTGCCGTGTATCCTTCGTAGACATCCGGGGCACATTCGCGTTCAAACAGAACGGATTCCGTCAGTCCCCGCTGATTTTTTAGAAAAGCCGACCTGACTTTCTCCGCAGTTTCAATCATGCGGTGGCTTCGGCTTTCCTTGACCTTTGGATCAACTTGCCCCGAAGCGCGGTCCGCGACGGTGCCGGGCCGCCTGGAGTAGGCGAAAACGTGTGTCTTTGCAAAACCAATCTCTTTCACAAAAGCCCGCGAGGTTTCGAATTCTTCCTCGGTTTCCCCCGGAAAGCCGACCATGATATCCGTCGTGATGGCTGAGTTGGCGAATTCCCGGCACAGTCCATGCACGATCCGGCGATATTCTTCCGTGTCGTAATGGCGGTTCATACGCCCGAGGGTCTTGTCGCAGCCGCTTTGCAGCGCAAGGTGAAACTGCGGGCACAGCTTTTTCTGGCGTCCCAGACGGGCAATCACCACGTCATCCATCTGCTCCGGTTCCAGCGATCCCAGCCGCACGCGTCGGATCCCGTCGGTGGCGCAGGCCGCCTCAACCGCATCGCAGAGTGTCAATCCCAGATCCTGACCGTAAGCGGAAAGATTAATGCCGGTCAGAACGACTTCCGAATATCCGCCTGCCGCAATTTGCCTTAATTCTTCCGTTAGATCCGCAAGCGGTTTGGATCGTACCGGGCCGCGCGCGTAGGGAATGATGCAGTAAGAGCAGTAGCGGTTGCAGCCGTCTTCTATCTTCAAAAAAGCCCTCGTCCGCTCGAAAAACCGATTTGTGCACATCGGCTCGAATTTTTCACCCTTTTTGTGCGGAACAATGTCGACGATTCTTTGCCGGCCTTTTAAAAATTTTTGTAGGTCGGGGAGAAGCGAGGAACGGTTGGAATTGCCGAGGACGATGTCGGCCTCGGCCAGCTGGCTTTCTGCCGCCTGAGGGGATGCCTGTGGCAGACAGCCGGTTGCAATCAGGACGGCATTCGGATTTTTCCGGCGCATCCGATGCAGCATCTGTCGCACTTTCCTGTCGCTGACCGAGGTCACCGTGCAGGTATTCAGAATTACAACGTCGCTTTTTTCTGCCGGATCGCACACGGTGAAACCTGCCGCCTGCATACGATTCAGCAAAACCTGGGATTCGTATTGATTGACTTTGCAGCCCAAAGTGATGATGGAAACTTTCATGAATATGCCTTTCAAAAATAGATATTTTATTTTTTCCATGTGAAAAATCTATAGGTAAATTAGATCTTGACCTTCCGGAAAAGTTGATATATATTGTAGGGGATAAATAAAGCAGGGAGGTGTAACTGTATGTACACGACTTCGATTCTTCTTTCCAGCATTGAAGCGGTAAGAAAGTTTGCCACATTGGCAAACTGCTATAAATTCCCGATCAATCTTACTACTGATAGGTACAAAATTGATGCGAAGTCCATCATGGGAATTTTCAGCTTGGATTTGTCCAAGCCGCTGAAAGTTGAAGTGGACAGCGACAATGCGGATGAATTTATCAAACAGTTACAGCAGTTCAAATGTAATCCTGTATCTGTCAAATCCTGAATTACATTCTGCAGCGCGGCCGTGAGGCCGGCGCTGTTTTTTTATTGTTTGCCCTGTTGCTGGCACAGATCGCTCCACTTTTCCATGAGCTGGTCGTTTTCCGTTTTCAGAGCGTTAATTTTTTCCGTCAGGTCCATCGCCGCCTGATAGTCGCTGGCTGTGGATGGGTTGGAAAACTGTTTTTCCATGTTGGCAATTTCCTTTTCATTTTGATCGATCTTCTGCTCTGTGCGGAGAATGGCCGATTTTTGTTTTCTCAGGGCGGCTTCCTGCTTTTTTCTCTTTTTATAATCGTTTTCAGCATGGACTTCATGGGAAGAAGGGGAGGCTCGCTTCGCTTTGACCCGCTCCAGATACTCCTCGTAATTCTTTCCGCAGTCTTCTATTCCATTCGGTTTCAAAGCGTAAACACGGCTGGCAATTTTATTAATGAAATACCGGTCGTGGGAGACGACCAGCAAGGTTCCGTCATAATCTTCCAAGGCTGTTTCCAGCGCTTCGCAGGAGGGAAGATCCAAATGGTTGGTCGGTTCGTCCAGCAGAAGAAAGTTGTCGCGTGAAAGCATCAGACGGAGCAGAAGAATTCTGGCGCGCTCTCCGCCGCTGAGCATGGAGACCTGTTTGAAAACGCTGTCACCCTGAAACAGAAAAACAGCGAGCGCGCTGCGAATTTGAGTCTCTGTCATTTGCGGGTAATAGTCCCAGATTTCGTCGATGACCTGTTTTTCAGGCCGCAGTCCGGTCTGAAGCTGGTCGTAGTAGCCCGGTTTTACGCCGGTGCCAAAACGGACAAAACCGCGGTCGGCGGAAAGTCGGCTAAGAAGGATTTTCAGCAAAGAAGTTTTGCCGCATCCGTTGGACCCGACCAGAAAGACGCGGTCGCCCCGGTGAATTTCAAATGAAACATTCTGAAAGAGAGAGATTTTATCGAAAGAAAGAGCAAGTCCGTCGGCCGTTAATACATCGTTGCCGCTGCGCACGTCGGTTCCAAAGTGAAAGTGAAGCGTATTTTCCTTTGCATCGGGTTTTACAAGTGTCTGTTCCAGCCGATTGATCATTTTCTGCTTGTTTTCTGCCGTTTTAATATTCTTTTCACGGTTCCACCTGTGCTGCTGTTCTACAATACCCTCCAGCCGCACGATTTCTTTTTTCGTATTTTCATATTTTCGTTCCAGGGTAAGATCATTTTGGCTTTTTTGTTCCAGAAAAGCAGTGTAATTTCCTTTATATAAACTTAATCTGTGGTCCTTTAGGTCAAAGGTGCGGTTTGTGACCCGATCCAGAAAATATCGATCATGCGAAATGACCAGGTAGGCCGCCTTGGAAGAACTGAGGAATTCTTCCAGCCATTCGACGGAGATCAGGTCGAGGTGATTGGTCGGCTCGTCGAGCAACATCAGATTGGCTCCGCTGAGCAACAGCTTGGCAAGCTGCAGTTTAGCGCGCTGCCCTCCGCTCAGCTTTCCAACGGGAGTCGCGGTCTGCTCCTCCGAAAAGCCGAGTCCCGACAAAGCGGAGCGGGCCCGGCTGCGAAAGGTCAGACCGCCGTCCGCGAGGAACCGGTCGTTCAGTATGGTCTGGCGTTCCACCAGAGCGTCGATATTTTGTGCGGTTCCCTTCCGCAGAGCCCGGCCGATTTCTTCCAGTTCGCGTTCCTGCTCGATCAGCCGGGAAAATACCGTCATCACTTCATCCAAAGCGCTTCGGTCCAGGTCGCGGCAGACATGCTGCTCCATATAGCCGAGCGTTGTTTTCCCCGCGAGAGAAATGGTTCCCATGTCCGGGGAAAGATCTCCGGTGATCAGCTTCAGCAGAGTCGTTTTGCCGGAGCCGTTGCTGCCGACCAGGCCAATTCGGTCATTTTCCTGTATTTCAAAGGAAACGCCGCTGAGAACTGTTTGGGTCCCAAACGACTTTCCCAGATTTCCGACACTGAGGTAGCCCATCCGATGTCCTTCCTATGTAACTGCTGATTGCAGGATTCGCGGAAGCTGTCGTCCGCCGAATAAATTATAACGGAATTGCCATTTGAAATCAAGCAGCCGGCGGCTGTACGCCTGGTTTACAGGTATCGTTTCAGCAGGTCGATGTCTTTTTGCCCATGCTCCAGATATTCTTCCGCCAGCCGTCGGCTTTCCGTGTCCTCATCCCCGAAGCGGTTCATCGTTTTTGTAAGATCTTTCATGGCGGCTCCCGTACAGTGGATGGCGATCTTCGCTATGCGAGGCGCACTTTTGTCCCATGCGGTGTCCGCTTGGAGGGACCGGCGCAAAACCCGATCCATGAGTCCCTGCTTTTCCGCAGGCTCCAGTCCGCATTTGCGCAAGATTGCCGCAGACCGCCCGGCAGTGCTGCAATACGCTTCCCGCTGGCGCTTTACCTGGGCTTTCAGATTTTTGTCCTGAATGACGGGCAAAACCAGCTCCGCCGCTTCCACACTCAGGCGGGCGATGCGAAACAGCTCGCTGGCGATTCTGTTCGCTTTTCTTTTCTGCTCCATATCCATAGCCGTTCTTCCTTTTCACCGTGCTTTCTGTTTTTTAGGATGCCCGCCTGTGTCCCTGTTTAATCTGGACTTTTGGCCTGTGCAGGAATATAATGAATTCCAGAGGTGATTTTATGAAGGCTGGCATTTCCACGGCTTGTTTATATCCGATGCTGCTAGAAGACGCTTTTTCCACGTTGCTGAAACTGGGCTTTCGTGAATTTGAAGTATTTTTCAATACATTCAGAGAACTGAAACCGGGTTTTGTTCGGGATCTTCGACTCAGGGCCGATGACACCGGCAGCCATATACAGTCTGTGCATCCGTTTACCTCCGGCTATGAGAGCTTTTTGCTCTTTTCGGATTATGAACGCCGCTTTTTGGACGGGCTGGAATTTTACAAGCGGTATTTTGAAGTTTGCAATTTGCTGGGAGCCAAGATTCTTGTCCTCCACGGCAAGAGAAACGACCGGTGTTCTCAGGGCCCGGACGAACAGTATTTTGACCGATATGAACAGCTGTACCAGCTCGGCAAGAAATTCGGCGTTACGGTTGCGCAGGAAAATGTCAACCAGTTTCTGAGCGATCAGCCTGACTTTATTGCGAGGATGCGGCAGGCATGTGGCCGTGACTGTGCCTTTGTTCTGGATATTAAGCAGGCGGTTCGGGGCGGTCAGGACCCGCTCAGACTTTGCACGGCAATGGGGAAGCAGATCATCCATGTACATATCAATGACAATCGCTCCGATTCCGACTGCCTGCTGCCCGGCTGCGGAACCATGGATTATCCTGCGCTGGTGCGGATGCTGAGGAGCTTCCATTTTGATGGTGATCTGATTATAGAGGTTTACCGAAAAAATTTCAGCCAGCTTCAGGAATTGCTTTCGGCAAAGCAGACAGTAGAAAAACTGATTTGTGGGATTTCATAGTTCCGCTTGATATTGCTGAAAAAAATTGGTATAATCATAAAAGAGGTGATCCGACCGATGAAGTGCCCGTATTGCGGTTATGCAGAAAGCAAAGTCATTGATTCCCGCCCGACGGATGAGGGAGAACGAATCCGCAGGCGCAGGGAATGCCT
>DHDF01000059.1:546-6020 GCA_002399225.1 bacterium UBA4883 | reverse complement strand
CCCGTTTTTCGACGGCTTTATTATAATAGCATGGAATAAATTAAATGTCAATGCTTTTTTATTGTTTTCAAAAGTTTCTTGATTCATACATCCGTTTCTTCTGAAAATTCTCTTGCTTTACAGAGTTGCAGCAGCTTTTCCTAATTGCAGAGTTTTAGGAATAAAAACCTATGCCTGCTTAGAACTGATGCCAACTGCAAGTAGGGATCGGAAAGCACGGCAATGCCCCGCTTTCCGATCCCTACTATGACAGTTTAAGCTGCAGCTCTTTCAGAATTTTCTTCTCGCGCCGGGAGACCTGCACTTGGGTCATGCCAAGTGCGGAAGCCGTTTCCGTCTGCGTTCGGTTTTGAAAATAGCGAAAAATAATGATGCTTCGATCTCTTGGTTCCAGTTCCGTCACAACCTGCTTAAGCGACAGCAGTTCGGCAATCTTGTCATCGGATGATTCCACCCCGACATCGATCTGCCCGCCGCTCTCCTCCGTGGAAGTCAGAGAAACCGGCATCTGTGCCGCACCCAGAGCCTCAGCTGCCTGCTCTGGTTCCACTCCCAGCAGGTCGGCGAGCTCATGAATGGTGGGAGACCTGCCTTCCCGCTCCGAAAAATTTGCAGACAGCCGCGTTGCCCGCAGCGAAAGCTCTTTGAGTCCTCTTCCGACTTTCACTGCCCCGCCGTCACGGAACAGCCGGCGGATTTCCCCCAGAATCACAGGGACTGCATAGGTTGAAAATCTGACGCCGCGTTCTGGGTCAAAATGGTCAACCGCTTTGACGAGTCCTAAACACCCCGCCTGAAACAAATCGTCATATTCAATGCCGCGCCCGCGGAAATGCCTTGCACAGGAATGGACCAGCCCGAGATTTTCCTGAATCGTCCGATCCCTATTCATTTTGCTTTGGGCGGCGTTTCAGGGCTTTTTTCATCGTGACCGTCGTGCCCTTTCCCGGTTTAGAGGAAACATGCAGCTTGTCCATAAAGCTCTGCATTACCGCGAAGCCAAGACCGGCTCGTTCTCCTTCCTGCGTCGTGAACAGCGGCTGCATGGCCTGCTCAATGTCTTCTATTCCGCATCCTTTGTCGCGGACTCTGACAACCACGCTTCCATCTTCATAAATTCTGCAGTTTATGTATACGATGCCGATCATATTTCTGTAAGCATGAACAATACAGTTTGTCACCGCTTCGGAAACCGCAGTTTTAATATCGCAGAGCTCATCCACCGTAGGATCCATTTGCGCGACGAAAGCCGCAACGACGGCGCGGGCAAACGCTTCATTGGACGAACAGCTTAAAAATGAAACTGACATCTCATTGACCGGTTTCAACTTCAGTTCCCCCCTTAATGGTGCAAAGCTGGTTCAGCCCCGCAAGCGATACAATCTTTTCAATTTTCGGCGGCAACCTGACAATCTCCACCGAGCCGCCCCAAAGCTGCATCAGCTTGCAGCGCCCCATAATTAAACCGATGCCGGAGCTGTCCATGAACTGCACCGCCGAAAAATCAAAAATTAGTTTTTTCGGTTTGATCCGGGTTACGGTTTCATCGATTTCACTGCGTATCTCTCTTGCAGAATGGTGATCGATCTCCCCGCTGAGAACCGCCGTCAGCACTCCTTCCTTCAGAATCAGCCTGACACCCATATGAAAAACCTCCCGCTCCATAAGTTTTGAATTTTCTGCTTGTCCAAAAGGTACACAGAGCTTTGAAGAAACGGCAAAGCCCTGAATGTTATTTTTTAATCTTATAATAAATATTATCAGATGCAACTCAAAAATTATCGTGAAATAAGTCGACCGCGGAGCGTGATTCGCACGAAATCTCGCAGTTTTCCCAAAGCGGCCCACCGAGGACCGCCGGGAAAGAGTCTGCTCTCAACCTTGGAAACTGCCATCGGTCTCTTTACGGACGACAGATCTGCTCACACCATCCAGACAGATTTTTATTTCCCGGAAGGCAGCTGATTATAACACCAAAACCAATCTTTACATTCCAACTCCGGCTTTTCCTGATTGTTGACACGCTGCAGCAATCCCTGATAGGTGTTTGGCGGAGGAACCATGGTTGGCTGGCCCGGCTGCCAGTTTGCCGGTGTGACAACTTTATCCTGATCCGTTTTTTGCAGTGCGTCAACCAGCCGAAGGATTTCCGGAATACTTCTGCCGTTTGTCAGGGGATAAATCAGAATGGCGCGGATGATTTGGTCAGGATCAATCAGAAAGACATTCCGGACGGTTTCCTGTTTGCTGACGTCGGGTGCAATCATTCCATAGAGACGCGCCACGCTGCCTATCCGGTCGGCTACCACGGGGAACGGAATGGTAACGCCAGTCGTCTGAAAAATTGCATAGACCCATGCAAGATGCGACGGATTGCTGTCGACGCTCAGTCCAAGAAGCTGGACATTTTTGTCGCAAAACTGCTGGTAAGCCTGCGCGAATGCAATAAATTCGGTTGTGCAGACCGGCGTGAAATCACCGGGATGGGAAAAGAACACCACCCATTTTCCTTTGTAATCGGAAAAGCGAATGGGTCCGAAAGTTGTATTAGCCCTAAAATCAGGAGCTTTCATGCCAATGCTTAAATGACCATTTTGAACGGAATCTTCCATTTGGAGCCCTCCTTTGCATCATTATTCTATGTCATGATTCTCGGGAAGGTTCTGCCTGAGAGTTTTGATGAGGCGGTTTACTCCGGCCGGTTCCATAATTGCAGGGCGCGGCGGCGTAAATCCCCCGCCAGATAAAGAGAACCGCAGATCAAAACGGCTCCGCCCAGGCGAAGTTTCGCGTTGGCTGTCCGAAGCGCTTCAGAGTAGCCGGAGGCAGGTCCCGCCGGCGTGCCCAGCCTGCGCCAGCGCTCCGCCAGTTCCGCAGCCCGAATCGCCCGCGGCGAAGACGGCTCCGCTGTCACAACATAAGAAAACAGTCCCGACAAATTTTTCAGGGAAGCGTCGATATCCTTATCCTCCAACATTCCCATGACGGCCACCAGGTCACGCCCGGCAAGATACCGGCGGATAGCGGCTGCCAGCGCGGCGGTGCCGTTCGGGTTATGGGCGCCGTCCAAAATCACAAGCGGCGCACGGGAGAGGATCTCAAACCGCGCGGGGAGTTTTGCTTTAGAGAATCCGCATTTCACCGCGTCATCCGGGACAGAATATCCCATTTCACGCAGCACGTTGAGCACGGTAAGCGCGGTTTCTGCGTTTTTCACCTGATGTTCGCCGAGAAACGGAAGATGCAGCCGCAGTCCCCGCCAGGAAAGCTCCGTCCCGGAAAGGCTTGTGGAAATTTCCTTCACTGCGGAAGAAGCCGCATCAATCAACTTGTTGTGCCGCTGAGCCGCAATCCGCCGAATGACCGCTGCGGCCTCCGGTGTTTGGCCCGGATAGCTGACGGTCACCCCGCCCTCTTTGATAATTCCGCATTTTTCACGGGCGATCTGCTCCACGGTATCTCCCAGAATTTGCGTATGATCAAGCGAAATGGAAGCAATAACCGAGACCAGCGGCTTTTGAATGACATTGGTTGCGTCCAGGCGGCCGCCGAGCCCGACTTCCAGAATGACCAGGTCGCAGTTCCGTTCCGCATACCACAAAAAAGCCATCGCCGTAACAATCTCAAATTTTGTGACAAGCTCCCCCTGGGACCTCATCTTGCGGGCCACAGGGAAAACACGGCCGGCAAGAGAGGCAATCTCCTCATGGGAAACCATCTGCCCGTCGATCTGCATCCGTTCGCAGAAATCTTCCACATGCGGCGAAAGGTACAGCCCTGTTCTGTAACCTGCGCAGCACAGGACGGAAGACAGCAACTCACAGGTGGTTCCCTTGCCGTTGGTTCCTGCCACATGAACAAAGCGGAGTCTGTCCTGCGGGTCCCCAAGCCGTTCCATCAGACTGCGGATGCACCTTGGATTTAACCGGGACCCAAACCAGTGCAGGGATTCAATGTTTTGAATTGCCTCTTCATAAGTCATTTTAAATTCCACCCTCTGATAAAAAAAGCGGGAACATCCAGACCGATGTTCCCGCGCAAAGTTTTTCTGCGCCCGCTTTGACGCAGCAGGCTTTTCGCTGACCGCAGCCAAAGCCGCATCCTTACTGGAAGGATGCCAGAGAAGAGCGGATCAGCGCAATATGATCTTGCAGTTTCGATGCATTCTGACGGACACCGTCTACGACTGCCGCCGGCGCTTTGGTCAGAAATTTCTCATTTTTCAGTTTTGCTTGTGCCGTTGCAAACTGCTTCTGGGCCGATTCCAGTTCTTTTGTCAATCTGGCCTTTTCCGCTTCGCGATCGACCAGTTCATCCACTGGGATCAGCACCTTCGCATCCGGTGTGACAATCGTAACGGCATCCGGAAGATCCAGACCCGTTCCAACTTCCACATGGTTCGCATAGGCAAGGCGTTCCATGATCTTGGTGCCGGCCCGGAACGTATCCTGGGAAGCGGTGTCTATGGACAGATGCGTTTTGCGGAACGGCGGAACATTCATTTCTGAGCGACGGTTGCGCACGGCGCATACTGCCTCCATAATCTTGTTCATCTCCTGCGCCGCCTCCGGAAAACTGTGCGCAGTTTTCGGCTGCGGCCATTGGGAAATCATGATCGATTTTCCCTCATGCGGCAGGGCCTGCCAGATTTCTTCCGTAATGAACGGCATAACCGGATGCAAGAGCTGCATGGTCCCGGTCATCACCCAGACCAGCACTCTGCGTACATCCTGCGCCGCCTGCTCGTCGCCGGAATTTAACCGGATCTTTGAAATCTCAATATACCAGTCACAGAATTCGTCCCAAAGAAAATCGTAGAGTTTCTGGACGGCAATACCAAGCTCAAATTTGTCCAGATTCTCGGTGACTTCACCGGCCAGACGGTTAAAGGAATCCACAATCCATTTGTCTTCCATCTCAAGGTGCTCCGGCAGGCTGCGCGGAACATCTCTTCCTTCGATATTCATCAGAATGAAACGGGCGGCGTTCCAGATCTTATTGGCAAAGTTCCGGCTCGCCTCCACTTTTTTCTCGGAATAGCGCAGATCATTTCCGGGGTTGTTTCCGGTCGCCAGCGTAAAGCGCAGCGCGTCTGCACCATATTTGGAGACTTCTTCCAGCGGATCGATGCCGTTGCCAAGCGATTTGCTCATCTTGCGGCCCTGTGAATCACGCACCAGCCCATGGATCAGCACATTGTGGAACGGAACTTCACCGACCTGCTCAATGCCGGAAAAGATCATGCGGGCAACCCAGAAGAAAATGATATCGTAGCCGGTCACCAAAGTATCGGTTGGGTAGAAATAATCTAAATCGGGGGCTTTCTCCGGCCATCCAAGCGTAGAAAACGGCCAAAGGGCAGAAGAGAACCAGGTATCCAGCGTATCGGGATCCTGCTTCAGGTGATGAGAGCCGCATTTGGGGCAGACATGGGGCTCTTCTCGGGCGACAATCGTCTCGCCGCAGTCCTGGCA
>DHDF01000059.1:0-246 GCA_002399225.1 bacterium UBA4883 | reverse complement strand
CTTGACAAACCACTGTTTGGAAACACGCGGCTCCACAGCGGTCCCGCAGCGATAGCATGCGCCCACATTGTGCTTGATCGGCTCCACTTTGACAAGGAAGCCGCCTTCTTTCAGATCTTCCACAATCTTTTTGCGCGCCTCTGCGCCGGTCATTCCGGCATAAGCGCCGCCGTTTTCATTGATCTTGCCGCACTCATCCATCACGTTGATCACTGCAAGATGATGGCGCAGGCCGACTTCAAAGTC
>DHDF01000031.1:7612-7923 GCA_002399225.1 bacterium UBA4883 | reverse complement strand
GCAGCGGCTGATATAGCCTTTCAGTTCCATGCAGTTGTGGTCTTCAATCATCACCACGCGGCCGGAATCGCGGAATTCATCGTACAACACCCGCAGCGGAACGCGGTCGTCGTTGCCCGCACAGACCACGTGGGGAATCAGGGCAATCCGCATCCCGGTCGATTTCAGGATATACTCGACAAGACGTCGGTAGTTTTCCAGAACGGCATTTTGGTTTTGCTCGTATTCCATAATCAGTGGGCTGACGTTGATGCCGACGGTGTTGCCATCCTCGAACCCCGGCGGCAGGGGCAGCTTAACCGTATCCAGCG
>DHDF01000031.1:0-7469 GCA_002399225.1 bacterium UBA4883 | reverse complement strand
GCAAAGGCGGGGTCGGGGTACAGCTTTGTGTTTTTGCTAACGCCCGCCTTCAGCAGCGCGTTGTATGTGATGGATTCCCGCGCGGTAATTAGGGCGTAGCGGTTAAGGTCTTGGAGGATTTTCGGATTTTCAAGTAGTTCCGGCTCGATGGAACAGCCCCAAAGGACGGTCTTTCCACCTCTGCGATTCAGGGAACGATTCAGAGACGCCAGAATTACAGAGGAAAACGGGTAGCAGTAGTTATCGCCACCGATGGAGAACGCGAGTAACCGTCCGCTCGCATCCCGGAGCAAATTTCGGAATACTTTTGCGCAGTCGAGGTCGGCATTGCCGAAAGCGCGTTTTGCAAAGGCTGCCAGAAAATGATACGGCTCGTATTTCCACATTTTCCTTCCATTTGCCCGCACTTCCGCAATCTGATCCACGCCGTATTCGGCGTCCTCCTCCGGGCGATCAGAATAAAGAACGGCGGCGGGTTTCCTCAAGATTTTTAGGGTTGACCGTACCAACGCTTCGCAGCCATGATTTTTGCTGCCGCTGTGCATATACAGGATACAGTTCATGGCAGACACCCTTTTATTTTCTCATGAAATAGAAAGCATATAACAATTTTAATAAAAAACAGCAACGATGTTTGGCCAGAAAAATCGCAATTTTCTTTTTCGGTGAAAACCATTCGGATATACTTTTCCCCTGCATCAAATCAGCATACGGCGAATTTTTAACAAGCATAAGGAACTGATTGCGTTGTTCCCGCATTGACATTTTTGACGAGGGATTAAAAATATAAAATTCAAAATCCGCCAACATGCCATTCACAACAGAGTAATCAATGTATTTCTGGTAACGATTCCGCAAATTCAAACTTTCCAATATTCTGATCAGCTGTGAGTGAAAACGATCATTTATTCGTAAAATATCCGGGTTATAACTGTGTGTAACAGAATTAGGATTTTTCCAATAATAGCTAAGCACTCTGCTTATATATGCCGTCTTTGGATTTGCTCCGTATACCAGAAGATTAAAGAGCAAATCTTCCCCGATCGCTATCTTATGCGGAAAGGTGCACCCTTTTTCCCTCAAAAAAGCCGCTCGGTAGGCTTTACCCCAACTGGAATATAAATTGAGCTGCTGATTCAAAGCCGTATTGGGTGCGGAACAAACTCTTTCTAACAGTTGCAGACCTGAAATTATTTCGATTTCTCTTTCGGAAATAGTTCCGAGCGGCACATTTATCTGAGAAAATTTATTTACTGGCGATTCGGTGAATATCTCTGAATCCCACAGAATAAGCTCGTACGCATCCTTCCCATTTTCTTCAATAATTTGAGCAATATATGGATTTAACAAATCATCCGCGTCGACGAAAATGATCCAATCACCCTTCGCATATTTCATCCCCAAATTTCTTGCGGCCGAAACGCCGGAATGAGCCTGAGAAAGGCACACAAAGCGGCTGTCCTTTTTTAAATATTGCCGGCAAAGTTCTTCACCATTATCATTCGATCCGTCATTGACCATAATCATTTCCAGATTTTTTTCCGTTTGTAAAGAAAGGGATTTCAAACAAACCGGCAGCAATGAAATAGCGTTATAATAAGGTACAATAATAGTAATCATATACAACTTCCTAAATATTCCATCATTTTATAAAGCCTGCGCAGAAGTCAGAGAAAAATATGACAGGCCCGTGAATCATCGTTTTCCATCTTGCTCTTTAAAAATATCAGCGGTCTGATCAGCCTGAATTTCATAAGGATAATTTTAAATAAATAGGGGTCGCCGATAAAATCGGCCAGTTTGACTTTTTTCAACTGTCTGTAAAATTTTTCGCGGATTTTATACCCCGTTATATCATCTTGCCTTTTTGAAGAAAGCGTTGCTTTGCAATATAAAATATAACACCACACGAGCATGGCTACCTGATAGTTTAAAAAATATGGATAAACGTCCGGCCAGAAATTGACGACATATTGTTCCATTTCCTCCAGAGTAAGAAATACATCCCGGCTGTCCTGAAGATTTGAATGGTGCGTAGCGCTCTGATCCCTCTGGAAATAGTGATACAACTTTTCCCTGACAAAAGCAATTTTTTGGCTCGCACCGACTATCCTGTAGACAGTAGCCGTATCTTCATATCTGCGCCCCTCGGGGAAAAAAGTTTCCCTGTCAAAAAAGAGACTGCGCTCACAGATAAAAATCCATGAAAAGCTTTCTAATTTTTTTTGAAATAATAATTTCAAAGCCGTTTCCGTTTGAACCGGCATCTCCGGCATATCAACTTTTTGATATGGGCTGATGAAAGTATCGCCGTTTTCTTTCACTAAGGTAAAATCGTAGAAAACAAGATCGGCGTTGACGGATGCGGCGGCGGCAGAAAGATCCGCATAAGTTTCCTTTTCGATCCAGTCGTCGCCATCCACAAACGCGACGTATTTACCCTGCGCAGCTTTAACGCCTGCATTCCTCGCGCTTGCCGCTCCACCGTTTCGCTGATGGATGACTTTGACTCTTTGATCTTTCTCCGCATATTCATCACAAATTTTGCCGCAGCCGTCGGGAGAACCGTCGTCCACCAGAATAATCTCAATATCACGCAGGGTCTGCGTAACTAAAGAATCAACGCACCGACGAAGATATTTTTCCACTTTATATATAGGCACAATAACGCTGACCAAAGGCATGTTTTTGTTTTCCCTCCTCGGTTTCCGACGACCTTTCGATCGATGAAAGGCAAAAATGGATAAATTGCTTTTGCAAAAGTTTCCTTGTGGGAAAAAAGATCAAAAAGTTGGATACGATCCATGAGCAACTTAAGCCCACCTTTAGTTATGGTTGAAATAAAACACATAAGGCACCGTTTCCCCGCTCCCCATGATAAAGAAATCGTAAATCCAAAGGAAAACGACACACGACAAAACGATCAAGCCAATCCAAGTCTGCTTGCGGGCTCTCAACCGCCGGTAAAACCACGGAACAAGGACAATTTGAGACAGCAGAAAAATCATGGCAACACGTTCCGTATAATAAATGGTCGTGTAAGCCATCAGGCGAAGGATGCTTCCGATGCACAGGAAACTGAACAACAGACGAAAACGGTCGTTTCCCTTGAAGTCTTTATAAAGGATGATTCCGGGGATCAGAAAGGGTAGGGTCCTTGCAAAAATACCGATGCTCCATTCAAACGCTTTCGTTTGCCGCAGATAGCCGGAATAATATGCCAGCATGTCGGAATCCTTGAAAACGGAATAAAATGACTGATAATTTGTCGCGGCTGCAAGCAGAATAACATAGGTGATCCAACGCATAGCCCACCATTTCGGTTTGCTGTACAAGCCGTATAAAAAATAGAACGGAAACAACAGGAAAAGCGAATAATGGAAACCGCAGGCAAGCAGCGTAAAAAAGCAGAACTTCCAAAATTCTCTTTTTTGAACATATTTGATGGCATAAAATAGAACGGCCATAGCCGCCAACTGCCGGACGGCGTTGTAAGAGACCTGGTAATACAGCAGCATGTAAACGAGCATGCCCAGCCCGACGCTGATCTCCTCCCGGTACTGCCGGAGGCCCAGATAGATAAAGAGATTTGTCGTCAATGCAACTGAAAAAAGCAGGACCTGAAAATTGCCGCCCAGGGCTATGACCAGTTTGTTCAATAGAACATAGCCGAACTCCATACGGCTGTGATAGCCTGCAACATACTGGAATCGCTCAAATTCCGGCAAATAGACGGCAAGATAATCCGTTCCGATGCCATACCGCAGGCCGGCCGCGACGGACGGGATCAAAACCGCGTTGAACGCAAAGAAGCCGCCGATCGCGGGATCCTTAAAGCGAACCGAAAGTTCGGCGCATATGGCTGTTATAACGGCTAAAAGCCCGTAGAAGCAGATAGCGTTTCCCAAAAGGTCAACATCCTTTCCAAACTGCAAGAATGTTCAAAAAGCAGCGCCGATCTTCAGCGTGCGAGGCAGTGAATCGTTTGATCAACACATTTTTCCCATGTGTATTCCGTCAGCACCCGGCGCTTCCCGGCAACACCGACCGAAGAAAGATCATTCCGGAGTAAGAGGACTTTCAAACACCTTTGCATTCCGCGGACGTTCCCCTTCGGAAAAGTAAATCCGCATCCACCCAGGACTTCCGTATTTTCCGGAATATCGCTCACAAGGCACGGGCAGCCGTAGCTCATCGCCTCCAGCAGGCTCAGCGGCATCCCTTCCACATCGCTCGGCAGCACGTACAGAAACGCGTTGCTGTACAGCTCGTCCAGTTCGGCGCCCTGCACAAATCCGGTCATGACGACACGGTCGTCCTTTTGAGCCGTTTCTTTGATTTTTTCAAAATAACCGTTGGAATGACTGCTTGCGCCGGCAACGACCAGCTTTTTATCTGTCGGTACTTTTGAAAAGGCTTCCAGCAAATAGTGAAGCCCTTTTTCCGGGACGATGCGGGCAAGGAAGAGAAGGTATCCGTCTTTATACAGGCCGTATTTTTTTGTGACGATATTTGCTTCCCGGATCTGCGGGCGGCTGACGCCGTTGGGGATATACCGCGTCTGGCGGTGGTATTTTTCCCCGAAATACCGCCGGACGTTTTGGGAGAGGACGATGATCTCATCCGCATATTTCGCCGCCGTCTTTTCCCCGAACAGCAGAAATTTCGTGGCGAAGCCGCCCCATTTGGCGCGCTGCCAGTCGAGGCCGTGGATGGTAGCCACCGTTCTGATGCCGAACAAATGGGGGATCCACAGCATGGAGCAGGGGCCTTCCGCGTGGTAATGGATCACGTCGTAACGCCCGAACAGCGCGTGGATCGTAGCGAGGAAAGAATAGACGACCGCGTCGAGGCTTTTCCGGTCCACCGTGGGGACGTTGACGATCTTAACGCCCTTGTATTCGTGAAGAAGGGGAAACCCCTTTTTCCTCCGGTTGTAAACCGTCACGTCGTTTCCCATTTTCGCCAGCCTGACGGCGATTTCCTCCACATGAATCTCCACTCCGCCTTCACGGGACGGGATGCGTTTCTGTCCGATCATCGCGATTTTCAATGTTCTGAACCGCCTTTATAAAATCATTTTCCCCGAGGCTGTATCCGCGCTTTACAAACTTGTGGTACAGGACCCATCTGGCGGGAACCGCAAGATGCTGCTTCATGGCGGGGGAGACGCTGCCGATCATCCAGCAGTTTTTCGGGCAGCTTTTCACGGCCCGCCGGACCTTTTCCGCCCGTTCCGAATTCCAGATCTCGTCCCAGGTCTGCGTGTTCAGGTTGCCCATCGGCATCTTCTTGTCCATTCCGTTGCAGGGCAGAACGTCCCCGAACGGATCGATAAAAAAGCCGTTGCTCCCCATCTCACAGGGAAGCAAACGGGGATTGCCGTAAATGTAGTTGATTAGTCCGTGGTTGAAATACGCGCGGAACCACTTTTTTGGGGAACCGCTTTTCAACATAGCGTTGATCAGTTTTTCGAATTGCTGCGCGACATGGTACTTGTCCCGGATCGCATTGTCCGTCTTCCGGAAGTAGAACGAGTTATGAAGCGACGCCGTGGCAAACTCCATGCCCATGTCGTCGGCGAGGTCATAGAGCAGCAGCAGATCGTCGGCGTTCATATCCTGGACCGTCATGCCGAAGCCGACGTCCTTGTGGCCGTTCGCGACAAGTTGAAGCAGGCAGCGCAGGCCGTGGTCGAAGCCGTCCGGAATCCCGCGGACCGCGTCGTTCGTTTTCGGCATCCCCTCGATGCTGATGCGGATCCCGACCCGCGGGAACCGCTTGCAGAGTTCCAAGATCCTTTTATAAAAGAAACCGTTCGTTGAGATGACGATCCGGTCGGTTTTTTTATAGAGTTCCTCCACGATTTCGTCAATATCGTCCCGGATGAACGGCTCTCCGCCCGTGATGTTCGTGAACTTCATTTTCGGAAGCCTGCGGATCGTTTCAAGGCTGATCTCTTCTTCTTTTTTTGTCGGATCCATAAAACAGTTACACATATTGCAGTGGGCGTTGCAGCGGTATGTAATAATCACAGAACCATGCAGATTATTCATTGTCGTCCTCCGATGCTGGTTTGATCCTGCGGTATTCCCCGAACAGCCGATCAAGATATCGGTTCGGATCAAATTCCTCTTTCGCTTTGTTCAACGCATCCGTACACATCCCGGAATATTCTTCCGCGTTCAGAGAAAGCAGCTTTTCGATCGCGCCGCGCAGGGAATCCACATCGCGCGCTTGAAAAACATAACCGTTTTTTCCGTCCTCCACAAGCTCGGGCAGCCCGCCCAGATTGCTGACAATGCACGGCCTTCCCTTCACCATGGCCTCCAGAATGGAATAGGGGCAATTTTCATAACACTCGGACGGGAGGATCACGCACCTGCAACGTTCGACCGTGTCCCGCAGCTTTTGCCCCGTCTGGAATCCAAGAAAGGAAACCTGATCCGCCAACTCATTTTCCCTCACATACTGTTCAAGCTCCGGACGCTGCGGCCCGTCGCCCGCGATCCGCAGCGCGATTTTTCCGAGTTCCCGCAGCTCTTTGACCGCTTTCAGGAGCGTCAAGACTCCCTTTTCCGGCGATAACCGGCCGAAATACAAAAAATAATTTTCCGCCTTTTCCGGAAGTCCGTAGACCGTATCCGCCGGCAATGGATTTCTCATGTGCACGATCGGCGAATGCGTGAAACCAGCCGACTGCAATTTGTGCTGCAAAAAAACGGACGGGGCGATATATAAATCAACTTTGTCATACGTCTTCCGCCATTTGTAGAAATACGCTTCCGCCGCGGCAAGAAGGCTTTTCGGGAAGGAGCCTTTCACGCATTTTTGCCGGGGACAATTCAAAAAATGCCCGCCCGAACAGCGTTCACATAGTTTGCCATGCGAAAGCATCGTATAATTTGGGCAAATGCAGATCAGGTCATGCATCACAAAAAAGATCGGAACTCGGAACTTGCGAAGTTCGTCGACAATGGAAAGCGTGAGCTGGCGATGCACCAGATTTAGAATTGCCAGATCCGGCTTCTCCCGTTCGATCAGCAGCCGCATCTTTTTCTTCGATTCTGTAGAATAAATCAATTTAATTCCGGACCAAATCCGGCCGAAAACGTTTTGGGAATCGCTGTTGTAATCGACATGGGAAACAAAAAATTTTGACTGATCGCACGGTTCGTTTTTTTCGTCTGCCATTGCAAAATAGACGACCTGATGCCCCTGGCTCTGCAAAGCCTGCGCCAGAGTGAAATAATAGGTTTCCGAGCCGCCTTTTTTGTAATGGAATTTATTGACGAGCAAAACTTTCAAGGTCAGTACGCCCCCCGCCCGGTCAGCACCGCCGGGACCGTCTTCAGGATGATCTTGAGGTCCGTCCACAGGCTGCGTTCGTTTATGTACTTTAGGTCAAGCTCCACCCATTTTTGGAAACTGATGTTGCTGCGCCCGCTAATTTGCCAATAGCAAGTCAA
>DHDF01000084.1:22635-23684 GCA_002399225.1 bacterium UBA4883 | reverse complement strand
TATAATATTCTTCTTTATTTTTCAAGCAAAATTTTGTCAGGTAAAAACATTTAGCCTCTTTACCGTCACATAAGGTCTTTAAGTGCGACGAGGGCAAGGAAATAACTGTTTTTGCCAAAACCGGATATCTGTCCCGCGCACACGGGAGCTATCACGCTTTTATGGCGGAACTCCTCGCGGGCGTAGATGTTGCTCATATGCACTTCAACGAACGGTATGCGCACGCACGCTATGGCGTCGCGCAAAGCGTAGCTGTAGTGCGTAAGGGCGCCGGCGTTTATGACAGCGCCGTTGTAAACGTCCTTTGCCGCGTGTATTTTGTCTATGATGTCACCCTCGTGGTTCGACTGGTAAACGTCGCACCCGTAGCCTATCTTTTCAGCTGTTTCGACTATCTGCGACTGTATGCTTTCGGCAGTTTCCTCACCGTAAACGCCTTTTTCGCGCACCCCGACCATGTTCATGTTAGGCCCGAGGAGTACGAGGACTTTCTTTTTCAACTTCACTTGTCAGCTCCTACCTTAGGCTACCCTTTAAAGCGCTTATCCTCCGCTATCTTTTTCCTAACGGGCTTTTCCAAAGCGCGCCTTACGGAAAACGACAGTGAAGATTCCTCCCCGCGCGGAGTAAGAAGTATTGACTTTAAGCGCGCGATATTGGCGCCGAGAATATCCGTAAACACCTGGTCGCCCACTACAACGGCGTCGCCGCGCTCCGCTCCGAGGGACGATACAGCATTAAGGTACATACCGGGAAGCGGTTTCATGGAACATGAGATAAACGGCAGCCCTAATTTTTTTGCAAACGGCTCTACGCGCTTTTTAAAATTATTTGACATTATAATAATTTTTATCCCCGCGTCCCGCATACGGCGCGTCCATTCGGCCGCCCCGGGAAAAGGGACCTGCGAACCATGCGGCGCCAGCGTGTTGTCAACATCAAGCAGCAGTGCGCTCCCCCCTATTGACCTTATAAGTTCCGGGGTGATGTCGGTAACTTTGTCCGCGGCGAGCGTGGGCAGGAACAGCCTCAAAAAAATACCCCCTATG
>DHDF01000084.1:22161-22502 GCA_002399225.1 bacterium UBA4883 | reverse complement strand
ACCGGTATGTACGTAAAGCAGGCGCACACTGCGCGCCCTGCCGGCGAAGCATCGCACGCGGTATTGCGCAAAGCCGGGCTTCAAAAAAGCGGGCCGTCAGCCCGCTTGAATTTTTGGCCGTCCTGAGCAGGGCATGGCTACTTATACTTTCGCTTGCGCGCCGCTTCGGATTTTTTCTTGCGCCTTACCGAAGGCTTCTCATAAGCCTCACGTTTGCGTACTTCAGCAATAACTCCAGCCCTGGCGCACTGCTTTTTAAATCTCCTAAGCGCGCTGTCCAAAGATTCGTTTTCTTTTAATCTTATTTCAGCCATTTGATTTCCCTCCCATCCGCCGAAAGG
>DHDF01000084.1:20686-22046 GCA_002399225.1 bacterium UBA4883 | reverse complement strand
TCCCATCCGCCGAAAGGCAGGGGATTTGTAATTTACATTACATAAAAATAATTATACAGTCGTTTTGTAAAAATGTCAAGGATTATCGGTATTTAAATATGCCTGATTAGGATTATAAACAAAGCCTCTGCGGCTTTTTCCGGCATAAAAACAGGTTCGTGCTTATGAGAAATCAAAAACGTTAAGGCCTGTGGCAGCGTCAAGCCTGCGCCCTATGCCTCCGTCTGCAATATCTATAAAGATTTCGCAGGCGCCGCTTATGACGGCTTCGCTGAGGTGCCCGCCAACTACTCTGCCGTCCGCCCCCGCAAAGTTCGCGTGGCAGTGCAGGTAAACTCCGCCGTCTTTTTCGCTTACGTTGCCTATAAGCGACGTCATCTCCATTTCGCCGTCAAAAGCATTTGAGTAATACTTTTTTTCCGCTACTTTATAAAGCCCCACGACCACATGCCCCGCGGCGCCTATGCCTGAGATCTGCCCGCACTTTATGTTTTCTTTTTCGCAGACCTGCTTAAGCGATGCCATCACTTCTTCGCCGCGGCTGATTTTTACCGCGACAGTATTGCCGAACCTCTTGTATTCCATAAAAGCTCCTCCTTAAAATTTATTTTATTTTTGTAAAGCCTATGTCGTCATTTAAAAGGCCGCACGGTTTTACGGCGGAACCTCCGTACTTCGCGCGTATGGAGTCAACGGTCTTTTCAAGCTTTTCCTCCCTGGCGCGGTCAAAAGGCCGCCCCCCTCCGAAAAAGCACAGCTGCTCGCACGAAGCATCGGACGGTATAAGGCTTGTACACGTAACAGAAAGAAGGCGCACGGGCGCGTTCATGTTCCAAAACGACGCTACAAGCTCCATAGCCGCGGCGGACACTTCTTTTGAGATGCACGTGGGCGCCGAAAGGGTTTTTTGGCGCGATACTGTTTTAAAGTTCGGGTCTTTTACGCCGGCCTGCACCACCCAGCACTTAACGCCCTTTGCCCTCATGCGGGAGGCAACGGAATCCGAAAGGGCGTAAATGCCCTTTTTTATTTCCTGCACCCCCGAAATGTCACGTTTAAAGGTTATGCTGTTGCCCACGCTCTTTATCTCCCTGACTTCGCCGAACGGGCGCACCCGGCTCATGTCCCCTCCGTTTGCGTAGCTGTGCAGCATCGTCCCTGCCTTGCCGAGCTTTTCGTACAAAAACCGCCCGTCGGCAGCGGCAAGCTCGCCTATGGTGCGTATTCCGAGCAGGCCGAGCGACTGTGAAACCTTACTGCCGCAGAACATGAGCGCGTTTACAGGGAGGGGAAAAACTATGTCCTTATAATTTTCACGGCTTATAACGGTCGTCGCGTCAGGCTTTTTATAGTCGCTGCC
>DHDF01000084.1:19932-20593 GCA_002399225.1 bacterium UBA4883 | reverse complement strand
TTATAGTCGCTGCCGAGCTTTGCGAATATCTTGTTAAAAGAAACTCCGGCGGATATCGTTATGCCGGTTTCATTTTTCACCTTTGCCCTCAGCTCGTCCGCAATTTTTTTGCCGCCGCCGAAAAGCATCCTGCTCCCAGTTACGTCAAGCCAGCTTTCGTCTATGCTGAACGGCTCGACAAGGTCGGTGTAACGGCAGTATATCTCGTTTATAATCTTATAATATTCACGGTACATATCAAAATGCGTGGGAACAAGCGCAAGCTCAGGGCACTTGCGTTTTGCCTGCCAAATAGTTTCGGCCGTTTTTATGCCGAACTTTTTTGCCGGCTCATTCTTGGCGAGTATTATGCCGTGTCGGCTCAGAGGGTCGCCGCACACGGCCATAGGCACATTTTTAAGTTCCGGCCGCGACACACATTCGACCGACGCGAAAAAGCTGTTGCAGTCGCAGTGCAGTATCGTTCTCTCCATAGCGGCACCATCCGTAACAGGGTTACTGTCCCGCCTGCCAGTACGCGGTGCTGCCGCACGGCAGCACAAGCCCCGTTTCCGTTACGGGCAGGCCTATCTCATCAGAAAATACCCGCCCGCCGAATCTTTTCGCGACGAGCACTCCAAGTATATACTCCATAACCGCCGGTGAAAGTCCGGCGGTATAG
>DHDF01000084.1:19592-19814 GCA_002399225.1 bacterium UBA4883 | reverse complement strand
AAAGTCCGGCGGTATAGGAATTAATCATAAAGAAAAGCGGTTCCGCCGACATTATCGGCAGGCACGCGCCCACAAGCCCGTAAATCTGGTCTTCAAGCTTCCAGACTTCACCGCCGGGGCCGCGCCCGTACGACGGCGGGTCCATTATAATGCCGTCGTATGTATTGCCCCTGCGCTGCTCCCGCGCGACGAATTTCATGCAGTCGTCAACGAGCCACCTTA
>DHDF01000084.1:18517-19417 GCA_002399225.1 bacterium UBA4883 | reverse complement strand
CCTTACGGGCCTGTCCGCCAAGCCCGAAGCCGCGGCGTTTTCCCTGGCCCACGCCACCATGCCCTTAGATGCATCCACGTGGCATACGCTTGCCCCTGCCCTTAGGCAGGCCAGCGTCGCGGCGCCGGTGTAACCGAAAAGGTTAAGTACTTTCACTTCACGCCCTGCGGTACGTATCTTTTCCCCCATAAGGTCCCAGTTTACGGCCTGTTCGGGGAAAATACCCGTATGCTTAAAGCCCATTGTCTTAAGCCTGAACGTAAGCCCCTTATACCTTATCTTCCATACGGGCGGCACTTTCTTAAGTACGTTCCAGCCGCCCCCGCCGGACGGCGAGCGCACGTAGCGCGCGTCGGCCTCCTTCCAGAGGCTGTTCCTTTTAGGCGTATCCCATATTATCTGCGGGTCCGGCCTTATAAGTATAACGCCGCCCCAGTTTTCAAGCCTTTCGCCCGCGGACGTGTCCACAAGCTCATAGTCTTCCCAATTTGCAGTCCTCAAAACAGCCGTTCCCCTTTAAGAAAGCCTTTCGCGCAGCACTGCCGCGACGGATTCGGCTACGCTTTTTATTTTACCGTGGTCTTTTCCTTCCACCATCACTCTGAGAAGCGGCTCGGTTCCTGACGGGCGCACGACTATGCGGCCGTCGTTTCCAAGCTCCCTGCCCGCTTTGTCTACCGAAGCCTTTACGGTGTCGTCGGTATAAAAGCGCAGCTTGCCCTCCGGCTTAACATTTACGTTAACTATCACCTGCGGGTAGCGCTCCATAAGCGTCGCAAGGCTCGAGAGCTTAGCGTTCCTGCGGTGGACTATGCTTAAAAGCTGCGCGGCGGTAAGCTCCCCGTCGCCCGTAGTTTCAAAGTCGAGGAATATTATATGCCCGCTCTGCTCGCCGCCGAA
>DHDF01000084.1:16641-18385 GCA_002399225.1 bacterium UBA4883 | reverse complement strand
CTCTGCTCGCCGCCGAAGTTGTACCCGTCCTGCCGCATCCTTTCGAGCACATAGCGGTCGCCTACTTTTGTAGACTCAAACTGCATGCCGTTGTCTTCGCAGAAACGCATAAAGCCCATATTGGTCATTATGGTCCCTACAACGGCGTTCTGCGCAAGCTTGCCGCGCGACTTAAGGTCCGCCGCGCAGATGGCCATAACGTAGTCGCCGTCGACAAGGCGGCCTTTCTCGTCTACCGCGAGGCACCTGTCGGCATCGCCGTCAAACGCGACGCCTGCGTCGAGCGCATTTTCCACTACGAATTTCTCAAGGCTCTCTATATGCGTCGACCCGCAGCTGTCGTTCACGTTCACCCCGTTCGGGTCGTCTGCAAACATACTGCACTGCGCGCCAAGTTCAGTAAAAAGCGTCTCGGCCGTGCGGCTCGCCGAACCGTTGGCACAGTCTATGCCTATCTTCATCCCGTCAAGCGAAAACGCCACCGTGCTTTTAACGTGGTCTATATAGTCGCGCACTGCCTGCGGCGCCTCGGATACCCTGCCGACGTCGCCGCCCACGGGCGCTTCCCCCGCCCCCCTGCCGTCGCCGTCAAGCACTATCGCCTCTATCTGTTCTTCCAGCGCGTCCGGCAGCTTATACCCGTCGCCGCTGAAAATCTTTATGCCGTTAAACTCGCACGGGTTATGCGATGCCGTAAGCATTACGCCTGCATCCGCCTTATACTTTCCCACGAGGAACGCCACCGCCGGGGTAGGCACTACGCCGAGCTTAACTACGTTGGCCCCGACAGAGCACAGACCCGCGGTCATTGCGTTTTCGAGCATATCCGAAGAAATACGCGTGTCCTTGCCTATTAAGATTTTCGGGTGCCTGTGGCTGCTGTCGGTAAGCACGTCAGCCGCCGCGCGCCCTATTTTCATGGCAAGCTCGCATGTAAGCTCCCTGTTTGCGACTCCGCGGACTCCGTCCGTTCCAAATAATCTACCCATAAGTTACAAAACACTCCTACTCTGTTTCAAAGGAGCCGTTCCGGGTTCCCTTTCCGGCGTTCAGGTCCTCAGGCCTGAAGCCGAACCCCCATGGCTCAGAAAAACTTCTGCTGGCCGGAACTTTTCCGGCCGGGAAACTCAATTCCAAGATGTTCATAAGCCGCCCGGGTCGCGCAGCGCCCGCGCGGCGTGCGGTTTAAAAAGCCGATCTGCATCAGGTACGGCTCATAGATATCCTCAATCGTGACGGCTTCTTCTCCGATGGCGGCCGCGAGGGTTTCCAGCCCGACGGGGCCGCCGTTGTAAAACTTGATCAGCGCGCGGAGCAGCCGCCGGTCGTTGCCGTCGAGGCCGAGCGTGTCAATCTCCAGCCGGTCGAGTCCGATCCGCGCGGATTCGAGCGTGATGGTCCCGCCGGAGATTACCTGGGCAAAGTCGCGCACCCGCTTTAAAAGCCGATTGGCAACGCGGGGCGTTCCGCGCGAGCGGGAAGCAATCTCCAGCGCACCATCGGCCTCAATCGGGATTCCCAGAATCTTCGCGCTGCGTGTGACGATCCGGGCAAGCTCCTGCGGAGAGTACAGTTCCAGGCGCAGGACTACACCGAAGCGGTCGCGCAGCGGCGCGCTGAGCTGCCCGGCCCGGGTGGTTGCGCCGACCAGCGTAAAGTGCGGCAGCGGCAGATGGTAAGAAGCGGCCATCTGCCCCTTGCCCGTGATGATGTCCAGCGCAAAATCCTCCATCGCCGGGTACAG
>DHDF01000084.1:16283-16424 GCA_002399225.1 bacterium UBA4883 | reverse complement strand
CACGCTGCGGGAAAGGCGGTGGATTTCGTCGATGAACAGCACATCCCCCGGATTGAGGTTGGTAAGAATTGCCGCGAGATCCCCCGGCTTTTCCACGGCCGGACCCGAGGTAATACGCAGATTTACGCCGAGTTCGTTCGC
>DHDF01000084.1:13273-16000 GCA_002399225.1 bacterium UBA4883 | reverse complement strand
ACTTTATCCTGCCCGATGTATTCCGAAAGAGTTCTGGGACGCAGGGGATTTTCAACCTCTTCGTCCTCCGGTTTGTATTCCGGAGCAACCACACGGTTTTCGAAGTCGTATTCGCTTTCGCTCTTCTGTTCGTAATCCTTTTGTTCCATTCTTCACCTCTCCCGTTCAGCCCCCCCGCTTCCCGGCGTCAATCGCACGCAGCGAAAGGCGGAGCAGTTCTTCCACCGGCAGGGCGCTGTCGAATTTTGCAACCACCGCTGCCGCATCCGAGGGTGAATAGCCCAGAACGGAAAGCGCTTCCACCGCCGCCTCGGCATGAGAAGACGCCGAAACGGCTCCCGCGCTAGGCGCTGCGGCTGCGCTTTTGCCCCCGCCCAAGTCGCGCACCCGGTCTTTCAGCTCCAGGCAGATGCGCTGCGCCAGCTTTCGGCCGACGCCGCTCGCCCGGGTCAGCGCTTTACTGTCGCCCATTGCAACGGCGGCTGCGACCTGTTCCGGCGTCAGCTCCGACAAAATGGCAAGGCCGACTTTCGGCCCCACGCCGGAAACGCCGGTCAGCATTTTAAAGCAGCTCAGTTCCGTCCGGGTAGCAAAGCCGAACAGGTCAAGTGCATCTTCCCGGACATTCAGCACGGTGAACAGCTTTGCTTCTTCGCCGATCTGCGGCAGGGTCCGCTGGGTGTTCATCGAAGTCAGACATTTAAACCCCACGCCGCCGCATTCAATCACGGCAACCCCCGGCTCTGTATGGGTCAGGGTTCCCCTTACACTATCTATCATACTCCCTCCATGGTCAGCGGTTCCGGTTCCGGAGCGGAATTTTTCCCGAAAGCATCGCCTGTTTTGTCACCGATCCGGCCGCCTGGCCATGGCAGATTGCCATGGCCAGAGCATCGGCGGTGTCGTCCGGTTTCGGCACCTCCTTCAGGCACAGCAACCGCCGGGTCATTTCCATCACCTGCGGTTTTTTCGCCTGCCCATACCCGGTCACCGCCAATTTGATCTGCAGCGGAGTGTATTCATAAATGCGCGCTCCCGACTGTCGGGCGGCAAGCAGAATCACGCCGCGCGCTTCCGCGACGCCGATGGCGGTCTTCTGGTTGTTCTGAAAATAGAGCTTTTCAATCGAGACGGCGTCCGGCTTCCATTTTGCCATCACGGCGCGCAGGCCGTTGTAGATTGCTTCCAGCCGCGCGCAGAAATCCTCGCCGGCGCGGGTTTCTATGGCGCCGTGTTCCAGCGGGAGAAACCGCCCGCTCTGCGCCCGGATCAGCCCGTACCCTACGATTGCATATCCGGGATCGATTCCAAGAATAACCATTGCTTTCCAACCTCCCGGAAAATATTCGTTTCATTATATCACAAATGCGGTTCAGAGGGAATACCGGGGAGGAATTTGCCCCTCCGAACGATTCGCCTTTTAAATCCAATAAGAGTAGCGTATAATAATAAGAAAGGAAAAAGGGCGGTGCTGCTCATGCTTGAAAAGATTGATCTGCAAAAAAGCGTTTCGAAAGAAGAGTTCAAAGTTGTCGCCAAGAAACTGCGGGAACAGCTTTCCGTCTTGCAGCAGCGGGTGCTGAAAAAGAAGCTGCCCGTCATCATTCTGTTTGAGGGGTGGGGCGCCGCTGGCAAGGGAGAACTGATCTCGGATCTGATCCTGAATTTCGACCCGCGCTGGTGCAAGGTTCACTCAGTGACGCAGCCGACAAAACTGGAGCGGCGCAAGCCGGTTCTGTGGCGGCACTGGCGCAACATCCCGAAAGCCGGCGACTTTTCTGTGCTGGACCGCAGCTGGTACATGGATGTTTCCACCGCGCGCTTGGAGGAAAACGTCAGCGCCGAAGAAATTGCGCGACGGTTTGACAGCATCAACACTTTCGAGCGCGAACTGACGGATGCAGGCTATCTCATCATCAAATTCTTCGTGCATATCAGCAAAAAGGAGCAGAAAAAGCGCTTTGAAAAGCTTGAAAAAGACCGCAACACCCAGTGGCGTGTGACTGGACAGGACTGGGAACGGAACCGGAGGTACGACGAATATCTGGAGTCCTTCGACGAAATGATCGGCGCGACGGACACGGCGGCCGCCCCTTGGCATCTTCTTTCCGGAATGGATCACAGAGCCGCGGAACTCGAAGTTTTCAAAGCCGTGGTTCTGCAGGTCACGAAAGCACTGGAGAAAACCCCCGCCATGGCGTCCGCAGGGGAACCCATCCGCCCCGGAGTCTACCCGTTTTTGCCAATGCCGAAACTGTCTGAAGTTGCGCTGAACCGGACTCTGGACGAAAACGAATACCGCCGGCGGCTGAAAGAACGGCAAAACCAGCTCCGTGAGCTTCACAGCGAGCTGTACCTGAAAAAGATCCCGGTCATCCTTGCCTTCGAAGGATGGGATGCGGCCGGAAAGGGCGGCACCATCCGGCGCGTGGCAAAGGCGCTGGACCCGCGCGGATACCAGGTGATCCCCATTGCCGCGCCGACCCCGGATGAAGCGGCACGGCATTATCTGTGGCGGTTCTGGAAACGTCTTCCGCGCGACGGTCATGTGGCCGTCTTCGACCGCACCTGGTACGGCCGCGTTCTGGTGGAGCGCGTGGAAGGATTGTGCACGGAAAGCGACTGGCGCCGCGCCTACCGTGAAATCAATGAATTTGAGCGCGAGCTTTCCGACTGGGGCGCCGTCGTCCTGAAATTCTGGCTCCAGATCGACAAGGACGAGCAGCT
>DHDF01000084.1:12649-13082 GCA_002399225.1 bacterium UBA4883 | reverse complement strand
TGGCGCAACCGCAGCAAATGGGAACAGTACGAAGTCTGCGTGAACGATATGCTCCGGTACACCTCGACCCGGTTCGCTCCGTGGCATATTATTGAATCCCAGAACAAAATGTTCGGCCGTGTTCAGACTTTGGACCTGATCGTCAGCGCCATCCGGGAAAAATGCGGCGAAAAGCGACCGCACGGAAAAAAAGAAGACTAAAAACAAGGAAAGAAACCCTACATTTAAAAATTCGGAGGTGCATCTTAAGAATGATTGGAATCATCGGAGCAATGGATGTGGAAGTGCGGAATCTGCTGAACCTGATGACAGAACGGCAAACGAAAACCGTCAGCGGAATCGATTACCATCGGGGAAAAATCAGGGAGGTGAACTGTGTGGTTGCCCGCTGCGGGATCGGCAAGGTGGCGGCGGCCGTCTGCGCCCAGACCAT
>DHDF01000084.1:588-12513 GCA_002399225.1 bacterium UBA4883 | reverse complement strand
GCCGTCTGCGCCCAGACCATGATTCTGCGGTACCAGCCCACGGCCATGCTAAACATCGGAGTGGCGGGCGGAACCGGCGCAGGGGTGAAAATCGGCGACATTATCATCTCCAGTGCACTGGTGCAGCATGATATGGACACAACCGCGCTCGGCGATGAAAAAGGATTTTTAAGCGGCCCGAATCTTATCCGCATCCCGGCTTCACCGGTTCTGGCAGATCTGGCTTTTCAGGCGGCCAAGACCGTCTTTCCGTCCGAAAAGATACATACGGGCATCATCGCGACGGGCGACCAGTTTATCTGCGACTCGGCAAAGCTCGGCCGCATTGCAAAAGAGTTCGATGCTCTCGCCTGTGAGATGGAAGGCGGAAGCATCGCACAAGTTTGCTACCTGAACGGGGTTGGCTTTGTCGTGCTCCGCGCGATTTCAGACAACGCAAACGAACAGGCGGCGATGGATTTCACCGCGTTTGCCGAACACTCCGCACAAGAGCTCACTTTGCTTCTGAAAAATCTTCTTCCACAGCTTTAACGGAGGGAAGCGGCATGAAACTGATCGACATCACGAGAGAGCTTTTCTCTTCGCCGCCGTACCCGGGCGATCCGGCTCCGCGCCAGGAACTCCTGCGGCGGATGGAACTGGGGGATGACTTCAACCTTTCGGGATTTTACGCCTGCTGTCACAGCGCGACTCACTTGGATGCCCCGCTTCATTTTCTTTCGGACGGAGACTCCGTAGACCAAGTGGATCTTAACCGGTGCATCGGCCCCTGCAAGGTGATCCCCGCCAAAGGGGTCCTGACCGGCGCGGATATCGACCGTCTTGCCCCGCAGCCGGGGGACCGGCTTCTGTTCCGGGGAAACGGCAGGGCATTTCTGTCAAAAAGCGCGGCCTTTGCGCTTGCCGGAACCGGAATCTTTTTAGTGGGAACGGATGCGCAGAGCATTGCCCCCGCCTGTGACGAAGCAGGTCCACACACAGAGTTGCTCGGTGCAGGAATTCCGATTCTGGAAGAGCTTGACCTCACCGCGGTGCCGCCGGGACCTTACCGGCTGATCGCCCTTCCGCTACGCCTCGGCGGAGCGGAGGCTTCCCCGGTCCGCGCCGTCCTGATCCGGGACTGACCGTCTAACGGTAAAAGCGGTAAACCGCAACCACCTTCCCCAGCACCTGCACATTTCTGGAATAGATCGGCTCAAACACGGGATTTTCCGGCTGGAGCCGGACGCAGTCCTTCTCACGGTAAAGGCGCTTGACCGTCGCTTCATCCTCAATCAGGGCAACAACAATCTCCCCGTCAAGGGCAGTCTGCGTTTTCAGTGCAATGACGATGTCGCCGCTCAGGATTCCCGCATCCTTCATACTTTCCCCTTGCACATTCAGGGCAAAATATTCTTCATCCCCCGCCCGTTTGGCCGGCGCGTAGGGAAGGTATCCTTCGATTTCTTCGACTGCGAGGATCGGGCTGCCGGCGGCCACGCGCCCCAGGATCGGCACCTGCACGGTGGTCTGCTCCCCCGCCAGATGGATCGCGCGGTTTAATCCCCGGTCGCGGGTGATCAGTCCCATCGCTTCGAGTGATTTCAGATGCGCGTGAACGCTGGAGGTGGATTTTAAGCCCGTTGCCCGGCAGATTTCCCGAACGGTCGGCGGGAGCCCGCTCTCCATTCTGTCTTTCAAGTAGTCATAAACCTTCTGTTGGCTTTTTGTCAGCACCCGGATCATCCTTCCTGCTTGATAGGTTTATTATACCATAAGAAAATAAAAAAAGAAACAAACGTTTGCAAAAGGCCGCCGACGAAAAGGCCCCTGTCAGGGGGTCTGCCGACGGCCTCAGAATTCTTTTCCGAAAAATACCAAAAATGGGATTTTCGAATCAATTTCTATGTTTTATGGGATGGTTTTGGAAAAAATTCACAAGGAATTCACAACTCATTCACAACTTTTTTGTGCATGTAAGATATAATGGAATCGTAATCAAGAAGTTGGAGCCGCACCGCTTCTTGGTTCATGTTCTACCCTCCTCAATATACCCCTCAAGCTAATGAAATCGGACCCGATCGTTTTCGATCGGGTCCCTTTTCCGTTCCGAAGCGGTGCGTTCCCGCTAAAAAAATCTTTGCCTTTTCTGTCTTCTCCGAATATTGGGCCATTTATTTGGTCAAAATACTCTCGGAGGTGGCAGAATTGAATTTACACATAAATAAAAATGGTAAAAAAGGATCTTCCAAAGGTTTTTATATTGCACTGGGGGTCTGCCTGATTGCGGTGGGGGTTGCGGCTTGGGCGACTTATGACAGCGTGGTCCATTATGCAACGCCGAAAAATCAATCGCAGAGCGAAACACTTCAAAGCACATCCCCCACCAACAAGTCGGTCAGCGGCGTATACGGGTCACCGGAATCTTCATCCAAACCCCAAGCGTCGTCTGTTGCCCCGAAAAGTTCAAAGGCTTCCCGGCCGGAATCCAAGACTCGCGCAAAATCCGCCGCGTCGGCCTCCGGAAAAGCAACGGTCGGTGAAGTTACAACCTATTCCTATCCGGTCGGCAGAACGGTGATGCAGAAATTCAGCATCGACCCGATTTACTGCAAAACGACGTTGGACTGGCGCTCGCACACGGGCATTGACCTGAGCGCCAAAAAAGGAGAAGCCGTCAAGGCCATCGCGCGCGGCAAAGTAACCAAGGCTTATAAAGACGAGGAGATGGGAAACACCCTCATCATCTCCCACGGGGCTGTGGAAGCCTGGTACTGCGGCCTGGATCAGATGAAAGTGAAAGTCGGGGACACGGTGGAAGCCGGGCAGGAAATCGGCACGGTCGGCACGGTCCCGATTGAGCAGGCAGAAGGAAACCACCTGCATTTTGCGATAAAAGTAAACGGAAAATACGTTGATCCTCTTACCATTTTGAAATAATTTTCCCATTTTTCTCCTTGTGATGGATTCTGCTGGAATACAAAACCCGCCTTTCCAAAATTGGGAAGGCGGGTTTTGCTGCGGCATGATGAAAGTGCGCCGGGTCGATCAGCTGGCTGGAACGGGAATGACCGTGCCTCCGACGGAGACCGATTTCATTTCTTCAAGCGGGACAATTTCCCGAAGGACTCCGCTTTTCACGCAAACCGTTTTGCCGCCCGAACAGCTGATGCCTCCGCCCCAGTTGGTTAAATTCAGCCGGGAGCCGTCCTTCTTTGTCAGCACCACGGAAATGCTGTCCAGATAGCGTTTTTCCGTATTGGCGGCGGACGGCTTTCGCCCGTCTTTCGGCGATTCGTTCAGGTCGGCCATGCTGTCCGTTTCATATTCAATGTGCATTGCAACAGAAGAAACGCTGATGCCGGTAACCTGAAACCGGATGCCGTTCTGCGAAAAGGTCTCTCCCGCAGGCAGCGCAACGGAAGAATCCTCATAGTCGGCCCTGAACTTAAGTTTCCACTCACCCTTGCAAAGCGTCACCGCCTTGCCGGTACTCTGGTTGAAATATCGCAGGTTGCGGAAATCCGCGCAGAGCCGTTTTCCGTTCAGCGGATGGGATTCCGTTGAGATTTCCTCTACATACTGGACGGCATTGCCTCCGGATTCGCTTTTTGTGAACCAGGAGGTGCCGTGCCCGGAAACACCAAGGAGACAAGGAGCCTGCTCGAAAGAGAGATTGGAAAGCGGGACTCCCGCAGGCAGGCCTAGAGGGGAACCGTCCGCGCGCTTGACGGTGAAAACGACACAGGCGTTGTATTTATCTCCGACGACGGCTTCGGCAGTGACGGTAACGCCGCCGTCGGTTACCGCTGCGCCGATGGGACGGCCGATTTTATCGATCACCCTGGTCTGGGCACTCCCAAAAACCGGAGTAAAGAAATTCCCGACAAGCCCCGCAGCAGCAGCCCCGCCGCCCACGGCCAAAACCGCTGCGGCGGCAACGGCGGCCACCGCTACCCGGCGGCGCGCCGGGCGGCGTGCAGAATGTTTTTCACCTGCGGCGGCAGATGCGGCCTGCGACGCCAGCCGAGCCTTCTGCTCCGGCGTAAAGCGCATGACATCCATTTCGCGGCGATATTCAAACAGATTTTCCATATTCAGCCCCTCCCAGTAAATTTTTTAATCTTGCCCTTCCCCGGGCAAGGCGAGTATGAACGGTGCCGGTGGGAACTCCCAGAATTTTGCCGATTTCAGCGGCCTGATAGCCTTCATAATAAAAAAGATAAATCACGGTGCGGTAACGGGGCGGCAGGGAATTAACCGCAGCCAGCACCGAATCGCCGGCCAGGGGTTCCGCTTTACACCCGGCGCAGGTTTCAAGGCCGCAGGTTCGCTTACGCCACGGGCTTCTCAAAAGATCCTTGCAGGCATTGGCCGCCGTGCGCAGGATCCACGCCTTTTCATGCTCCCGGCTTTCAAACTCCCGGGGAGCGGTCAACAACTTGACAAACACCGTCTGGCAGATATCCTGAGCATCCGCCGTATTTTTCAGATAAGCGTAACTCAGACGCAGAATGGTATCGGCATAGGTGTTGACGAAATACTCCGCCTTTTCGTTTTGATCCATGTGCAGTCACTCCTTTGGGAGGCATGGCCATGCTGCTCTCATTAAAAGATACGATGCTAAACGATAAAAACTTTCAAAAAACAAAAAGACGGCCGATAAAAAGTTTTACAAAAATTATACTTGTCAGAAGAAGCACGTTCTGGTATAATTTGGGTGTAGGACAATAGTTACAAAAAAGTTGTTCAATTTAATTAACAATCTGTTCATCATTTATACAGAAACTGTTTTCATAAAGGAGTATAACTCTGCTATACTGTTAGAGGAAACAAAATCCATCCTGCTTGATAAGGAGGCAGAAATTTGAGAAAAAGCAAGGCAGCCGTCCTTGTTTGCGTCACCGGCCAGCGTGACTGCGATCGCTTGATCCACGCGGGGAAAAAGATCGCCGACAGCCAGTCCATTCCGCTTCAGGTACTCTGTATTCAGCCAACCTCGGCGGGATTTGACACGGACTGTGAAGAGCTGGAATACCTTCGCCAGAACGCAAAAGCCGCGGACGCCGAAATGTCCGTCTATTTTTACGACGATGCGCCGCTCATGGCGGCCGGAGTTGCAAAAAACATTCATGCAACGCATATCGTCACGGGAATGGCGGAAGCGCCGGTAAACGGATTTGTCGAAATTATACATAAGCTTTTGCCGCAGATTCCGATTTCAATGGTGGCAAAAGACGGGACGGTGTACAACATTTGCCCAGTTCAAAAAGAGGATCGCCGGAAAAAGACGAAAAAACTCATCTGTCAGAATTAACTGGAACCTTTAAAATAGAATAGATTTGGGGCCGCTGCAAAGCAGTTTGCAGCGGCCCTTTTTTTATTGTTTTTTCAGCCAGTACACGACCCGCGGGCGGCCTCCGGTCTCATAATCGATAGAGCTGAGCACAAATCCGGTTTCGATCAGATAATTCAGATATCGCCTGATCGTCACTTTGGAAAGGCCGATGCGGACCGAAAGGCTTTCGCAAGTATGCTTGTCTGAAGAATGTTGGCGCAGATAATCCCCGACAGCGGTCAAGGTCTTCTGATTTAGCCCTTTGCGCAGTTCGCTGTGATCCGCTTCGCGCAGCGTCGGTTCATTGCTCAGCAGACGATCCACCACTGCCTGATTCACTGTGGTGGTGCTCCGCAGAAGGTCCACCTTGCGCAGGTACTTCTGGACCGCTTCCTGGAACCTCAGAAAGGTAAACGGCTTGATCAGGTAATCCACAATCCCCAATTGCAGGGCCTGATCCACGATATCTGTCTCCGTCGCGGCCGTAACCATGATTACGGCGCTTTTAATGTTCTCCCCGCGCATCCATCGGAGCAGTTCGATTCCGCTTACAGCAGGCATATAGACGTCCAGAATGGCGAGATCCGGCTGATGCCTGCGCAGGTACTCCGAGGCGTCCCGGCCATTGTCAAAGATGCCGTCCACTTCAAACCCGCTGAACTGCTGCAGGTACTGCCGGTTAATCTGGGCCACCATGGGATCGTCTTCAATAATCGCGGTATGAACGATTGGTCTCACATCCTTTAACGCTTCTTGTTGAATATGACGGTAAACGAGGTCCCGGCCTGAGGTTCGGAATCCACATCCACGCTGCCCTGTCGGCGCACGACAATATCACGGAACAGGCTCATCCCGACTCCCCGCCCTTTCCGGGCTTTTGTGCTGAACCCAGGATCGTAGATTCTCTCAAGATTTTTCTGCTCAATGCCGACCCCGGTATCCGTCACCAAGATAAACAACCCGTTTTCGTCTTCCGTAATCTGAAGCGTGATATTTCTGGGGCCGTCTTTGCACTGGGCGTTGATGGCTTCGATGGAATTTTCGACCAGGTTTCCCACCACGGTGACCAGGTCAGACGTTGACAAATAGCGGCTGTGCTCCGGAAGGTCGCTGTTGGGCAGCAGAGTCAGGCTGATGCCCAGTTCACGCACGTTGTTCAGCTTGCCAAGCAAGAGCGCCGCTACATTGGGGTTGTGGATATGCTGCAGCACCGGGCCGACGGCTTTTGCCTGCAGGGCGGAGATCTTCCCAATGTACATAAGGGCATCCTCCTGCCGTCCCATTTGCAGCAGTCCGGCGATCACCTGCAGCTTGTTCATGAACTCGTGGCTGTTCGCGCGGAGAGTGGAAATAACATGCCTGGTGCCGTTCAGCTCTTCCGCCGCCCGCATCGTTTCGGTTTTGTCTTTCAGAAGCAGCGTGGTACCGAATTGTTTCGCGTCTTTTTCCATCGGGATGCTGCAGGAAAGAAGATTGGGGCGGGAGGTCGAGGTATTCCGTTTCCGGGCGTTTTCTTCTTTCAAAAGGCTCCCGCCCGATTTTCCGCGGAGCAGGGAATCGAGCTTTGCATCTTTCAGCAATTCCATTCGCTGCCCCAGCATCTGTTCCGCCGCCCGGTTCACCATCTGGATCCGGCCGGCCGCATCCACAAAGGCAACCCCTTCATCCAGATTGTTCAGCACCTCGTTCTGGGTCAGATAAGAATGGACCAGTTCCTCCGGGCTGTAGCCGAGAAGCACGCGCCTGACCTGCAAGGTCACAATCCCGGCTATCGCCAGCGTAGCAAGTGCCAGCACTACGGCCAGTTTCACGTAAGTGTTCACAATGCTGTTCCTCAGAGTCTGGATCCGGTCCATTGTGGTGCCGGCCATCACAAACCCGATCACCTTCCCACGTTCGTCCCGAACCGGGCAGAAAGCCCGGCGCTGCGGCCCCATGGTGCCGACACCATCCACAAGATAAGATTTCCCGGCAAGAGCCCGGGTCTCATCCCCGCCGACAAATTGTTTTCCGATGCGCTTGTGAACCACATGGTACAACCGCGTTGAGTTGGCGTTCGCAATGGTGACGATGTCTAAGTCTTCGGTTTTCTTGATGAGGTCATCCAGATAATTCGAGAGATCCTCCGGACAGGTTCCCTCCCGCAGCGCCCTTTTTACTTCGAGGTCCTCCGCCAAAGAGGAGGCTGTGGAGCGCAGTCCGCTTTCGATCTTTTCCTGCAAGGAAGACAAGGAAAAGTGCAGCGTTACGGCAAGAGTAACGCTGAGCAGAGCGATCCAGACCAACGTGGACCAGAAAAGCAGGTGCATAAACATGGATGCAGTGCCCCGGTTTTTCTTTTTGGTCCAGTGAAAAGGCTTCATCTTTCTTCCCCCTACCCAGGACAGAGAGATCGCAGGCCGGTGCGGTCCTTTTGCAAGATCGACGCACAGAACCGGCTTTTCTTTTAGTTTAACATTTATATAAATGAGTTTCAATCGTTTCAGGCCGGGACGAAAAGTGGCAACTATGTTTTTTTACTTTCAAAAGGGTTTGTATACTTTGCAAAGAGTATCCTGCCCAGCCGCTTCGGTTTATAGTGAAAAAGAGCTCCGGGCCGGACGCCGGCTCGGAAAAACGACACATAAAACACGAGGAGGAAAATGACAATGACAGATTATGCAAAAGAGTCGCTGCGCCTTCACAGAGAGTGGAAAGGCAAAATTGCAGTGGAAGCGCGCGTGCCTGTCAAAACGAAGGAAGATCTGGCTCTGGCCTATACGCCCGGAGTGGCCCAGCCTTGTCTGGAGATCCAGAAGGATATCTCGCAGAGCTATGTGCTGACGCGGCGGTGGAACCTGTGCGCCGTCATCACAGACGGTTCCGCCGTGCTGGGGCTGGGAGATATCGGTCCGGAAGCAGGCATGCCGGTTATGGAAGGAAAATGCGTGCTGTTCAAAAGCTTCGGGAACGTGGACGCATTCCCCTTGTGCGTCAAAACGAAGGACGTGGATGAGTTTGTCAACACGGTTTCCCTGATTTCCGGCTCCTTTGGCGGTATCAACCTGGAAGACATCGCCGCACCGCGTTGCTTCGAGATCGAGCGGAAACTGAAAGAAAAATGCGATATTCCCGTTTTCCACGACGACCAGCACGGCACTGCGGTCATTACACTGGCAGGCCTGACCAACGCGCTGAAGGTCGTGGGCAAGAAAAGGGAAGAGGTCCGTATCGTCACTTCCGGGGCAGGAGCCGCGGCGGTCTCCATTGTCAAGCTGCTTCTTTCCGCAGGCTTCCGGGACGTCACCATGTGCGATCGGCATGGAGCCATCTATCAGGGACGCGTGGAAGGCATGAACTGGATCAAAAAAGAGATGGCGGAAGTGACAAACCTGAACGGAAAAAGAGGCTCTCTGGCCGACATGCTGCGGGGAGCGGATGTTTTCATCGGTGTCTCAGCGCCCGGGCTGGTCACATCTGAAATGGTGAAAACAATGAACCGGGACGCCGTCATCTTCGCCTGCGCAAACCCGACCCCGGAGATTTTCCCCGACGACGCAAAAGCCGGCGGCGCGGCCGTGGTATCCACCGGGCGCAGCGATTTTCCAAACCAGATTAACAACGTTCTGGCTTTCCCCGGCATTTTCCGCGGCGCTTTCGACGTACGCGCCAGCGACATTAACGAGGAAATGAAGATGGCTGCCGCTCAGGCTCTCGCCGATTTAATTGCCCCAGAAGAACTTGGCGCCGACTACATCATTCCGAAAGCATTCGATCCCCGTGTGGGCCCCGCCGTGGCAGAGGCAGTGGCGGAAGCCGCACGCAGATCCGGCGTCGCACGTATTTAAAAGGGAAACCGGGGGGACGGCCCGGTTCAAAGTAGAGGAGGAGTTTCCATGTCAGATTCCGAACAAAAGCAGAAGGCCCCGTTCCTTCTGTTTAACCTTCCATGGTATTATTTTGCAATTTTTGCAGCCGTTATTTTGGCTGCTACCTATTTGGGCGTCTTGCCTACCGGGATGGCCGGCTGCTTTGCCTTCATGATTGTTCTAGGTACCATTCTGAACGAAATCGGCGAGCGGACTCCCATCATCCGCTCTTATCTGGGCGGAGGCGCCATCGTCATTCTGTTCGGTTCTGCGCTGCTGAACTATTTTAATCTGCTGCCGGCCGCAGTTAAGACACTGGCAGACGGAACCAAGGTTTACAACATGCACCTGTGGCATAACATTGATCTGGTCGGAAGCATCAACACCTTTTTCAAACCGACCGGCGCCTTTCTGGACTTTTACATTGCCGCGCTGATTACCGGTTCTATTCTCGGCATGAATCGGAATCTGCTGAAAAAGGCGGCCGCACGTTATTTTCCTTCCATTTTCGGCGGTATTTTCTGCGCTTTCGGACTGAGTCTTCTGGCCGGCGCACTCATGGGGTACAATCCTGTCAAGGATCTGCTGCTGATCGCCCTGCCAATCATGGGCGGAGGCATGGGAGCCGGCGCCGTTCCCCTTTCCAAGATTTTCGAAAGCTCTGGTACAATGACCGCAGCCAAGGCCATTTCCATCATGACGCCCGCTGTCGCCATCGGCAACGCCATCTCCATTGTTTTGGGCGGACTCATTGTGAAAGTGGTGAAAAACGACTCTTGGAACGGACATGGAAAGCTGATGCGAAATGTTGCCGACACGGAAATCAGCCCTGAAGCGGAAGAAAAACGCAACCACATTGAAGTGAAAAACCTTGGCGTAGGCCTGCTTGTTTCCTGCGCCTTTTTCGCCTGGGGATATATCGTGGGAAAAGCGTGGGTCGCAATCTGCCCCGCCGTCAACATTCATCCGTATGCCTGGATGATTATCACCGTTGCAATCTGCAAAATATTCAATTGGATTCCAGAGAACATTGAAATTGCCTGCTACCAGTGGTTCCAGTTCATTATGAAGAACCTGACCACCACCCTTCTGGTCGGCATCGGGCTGTGCTACCTGGACATCAACACCGTGATCCAGAGTTTCAGCCTTACTTACCTGGTTTTGTGCCTGGCCACCTGCCTCGGCGCATTTTTCGGCGCCGCGCTGGTCGGCAAGCTGGTCGAATTTTATCCTGTGGAGGCGGGCATCACCGCCGGGTTATGTATGGCCAACATGGGCGGCACCGGGGACGTTGCCGTTCTTTCCGCCGCAGACCGCATGGAACTGATGCCGTTTTCGCAGATTTCCTCCCGCCTCGGCGGAGCCATTATTCTTTTGATCGGCAGTCTGCTTCTGTCACTGATGGGCAGAATGTTATAATCCGTCGATCATTTATGAATCGGGCTCTTTCAGGCAGATGGCCGCCGCGCAGAAAACGCGGCGGCCCTTCTTTTACCCTGAATTTTCAAAAGCGTGTGATTTCTCCCCCCGCCGTCTCATATAAATAGGCAATGGGGAAACGACAGCTTTTGAAAAGGTGGAATCAGCAATGGTGATTTACAGAGTCAGACCCGGCGACAGCATTTACCAGTTATCCCGGCTGTATGGGATTCCGGCACAGAAAATCATTGAGGATAATCAGATCCGCAATACCCAGCAGCTTGTGGTCGGCCAGGCGCTGGTCCTGATGACGGACCGCGTACAGCATACGGTTGGTTCCGGCCAGTCCCTTTACTCCATCGCGGCGCTGTATGGGGTTTCCGCCGACCAGCTTTTGGAGGCAAACCCGCAGATCACCGACCCTGCGCTGCTTCAGCCGGGGCAAGTGCTGACCATTCCGGTCACGTCTCAAAAGCTCGGCTCCATGCTGGTCAACGGCTATGTGTTTCCTTCCGTGAACCAAGGCACGCTGGAGCGCACGCTCCCTTTTCTCAGCTTTGTCAGCATTTTCAGCTACATGGCCAAACCCGACGGCTCTCTGTCCTCCATCGAGGATGAACCGGTCATTACCGCCGCGCGGGCAAAAGGCACCGCGCCGTTCATGGTAGTGACCAACATGCGCGCCGAGGGCGGCTTCAGCAGCGAAAACGCAAATGCAATCCTGTCAAGTCCCGAGATTCAGGATGTTTTACTCAACAATATCATAACGGTCTTGCAGGAAAAAAACTATTACGGCCTGAATCTTGATTTTGAATACATCTATTCCCACGACCGTGAAAATTACAACAGTTTTCTGCGCAAGGTCACCGCCAAACTGCGTCAGATGGGGTATTCCGTCTCCACATCCCTCGCCCCGAAAAACAGCGCGCAACAGACAGGCCTTCTGTACGAAGCGCACGACTACCCTGTTCACAGCGGCCTGGCGGACTACATTATCCTAATGACCTATGAATGGGGCTACACGTATGGTCCGGCGCGCCCGGTCGCCCCGCTGAATTTAGTGGAAGCAGTCATCCGATACGCAGTTTCCGTAATTCCGCCGGAAAAAATTCTGATGGGAATTCCCAACTACGGCTATGACTGGACTCTGCCGTTCGTCCGCGGAACCGCCGCCCATCCCCTGACCAACCCAGGCGCCGTCGAGCTTGCATCCGAGGTCGGCGCACGCATCCTTTTTGATGAGGAAGCACAGTCTCCCCATTTCAGCTACTACTCCTACAACGGAAAAAAACACGCGGTCTGGTTTGAAGACGCCCGAAGCATCCGCGCCAAGCTGGAACT
>DHDF01000084.1:0-331 GCA_002399225.1 bacterium UBA4883 | reverse complement strand
GCCGGCAGCATATGCTGCCGGCGCCCGACCGTTCAAACTGATTTTAAGATTGTTTTTTCCCCTGCCGCAGCGCTTCCAGAAACCGCTGTGATAAAACATCATATTCATTATTCTGAAGGATATATTCATGGCCGCGGCGTCCCATCGCTTCGAGCCGATCTTTCGGGAGGGCGGTGAGCTGCTCCGCCGCCCTCGCAATAGCCTTGCTGTCCTCAGGCGGGATCGACACGCCGCACTTTGCTTCCGCCACCATATCGTTTGGGGCGTCGATGGCAAAGATGACCGGTTTTCCCGCCATCATATAATCCATCAGCTTGTTCGGGCTCACGCC
>DHDF01000110.1:7509-7656 GCA_002399225.1 bacterium UBA4883 | reverse complement strand
ATTGTGATTGCCGGGCCGGGAACGATTGATGCCAGTGGAAGTCCGCTGAGGAAAAAAGAGCTCAAGGACGGCAGGGGAAAGCCTGGCCGCGCCGTCTGTCTGCGCAATACGGACGGCGTTTACTTGCAGGATGTCACAGTGCGGCAG
>DHDF01000110.1:6996-7264 GCA_002399225.1 bacterium UBA4883 | reverse complement strand
GGCATAGAAAACGGAGACGGCTTCGACCCGGATTCCTGCCGGAACGTTTCAGTCTTTCACTGCACAATTGCAAGCGAGGATGACTGCATTGCCATCAAGTCCGGAAAAGACGCGGAAGGCAGAAAAGTTGGAATTCCATCAGAAAATGTTAAAATTACAAATTGCACTTTCCAAAGTGGTTTTGGCGTCGCTGTCGGCAGTGAAATGTCGGGCGGTGTGCGGAATGTTCTGGTACGGGACTGTCAATTTGAGAACGTATACTGTGCCG
>DHDF01000110.1:6632-6812 GCA_002399225.1 bacterium UBA4883 | reverse complement strand
CGAGGACGCGGTGGTGTGATTGAAAATGTGCGGTACGAAAACATCGCCCATCAAAATGGCAGCACAGAATACAAAGACTGCAGATGGTTCCGGGGAGCGATCAATATTGATCAGTTTTATAGCCATGAGACGTTTGACGCGGAACAGCCGGAAGCGATAACGGACGGTACGCCTGTCATC
>DHDF01000110.1:6149-6434 GCA_002399225.1 bacterium UBA4883 | reverse complement strand
AGAAACATACTGCTGAAAAATATCACCACCGATACGATTGCCGGAAACGCCATTTATCTGGCCGGTCTCCCGGAAAGCCCGCTGAAGAATTTACGTCTGGAAAATATACGGGCGGTTGGCAAACATGGTATGAAGATATACAATACCAGTTGTTGTACGTTAGAAAATGTAGAAGTCCATCCAGGAAAAAACGAGAACACAGATTATAGCTGAAAAAATTTTATGAAAGGGCGTATTGACAATGCCTTTAAACCCACCGCGGACTCCCATCCAATGGGCCGAAGC
>DHDF01000110.1:5626-5916 GCA_002399225.1 bacterium UBA4883 | reverse complement strand
TTTCTGCTGGGCATGCAGAGATGTTGGGAGCAGGACAAGAAGCGGAAGTATTTCGAGTACATCAAGGCCTGGGTCGACAGCCTGATCCGTCCAGACGGCACAATCCTGCAATATGACCCCGGTCAGATGGACGATATTCANNTATTCTGCTGTATGAGCTTTACGACCATACTGGCGACGCGCGCTATAAAAGGGCGCTGGATACTCTGATCGGCAATCTTGCCGATTTTAAGCACAATCCAGACGGCGGGCTTTGGCATAAGGCAGATTTGCCGCATCAGATGTGGCTG
>DHDF01000110.1:3862-5471 GCA_002399225.1 bacterium UBA4883 | reverse complement strand
TGCCGCATCAGATGTGGCTGGACGGCCTTTTTATGGGCGGCCCGATTACCGCCGAGTACGCCGCCCGATTTGGACGTCCGCAGCTTTTTGACAGGGTGGCGTTACAGGCAAAACTGATGTATCAACATAATCTGGACCCACAGACGGGATTGCTGCTGCATGGCTGGGATGAGAGCCGGCAGGCGCCTTGGGCAAACAGGGAAACCGGACGCTCGCCGGAAGTCTGGGGACGGGCCTTGGGCTGGTATGTAACGGCAATGGTCGACATCCTGGACTATCTGCCGATATCGCATCCGGACCGTCCAGTCTTGCTGCATATTTTGAAGGAACTTGTACCTCGTATCGTTCGGTGCCAGGATGCAATCGATGGCCGCTGGTATCAGGTCGTGGACAAAGGGAACAGGCCGGACAACTGGCTGGAAAACTCCTGCTCCTGCCTGTTCGCTTATGCCGTTGCGAAGGCGGCGCGCAACGGCTATCTTGACCGGAAGTATTGGGCGAATGCCAGGAAAGGGTATCAGGGAGTGATCCGCAGCATAACGGTCGATGAAAACCATAATGTTCGGATTGGGGACGTCTGCATCGGAACGGGAATCGGCGATTATGGTTTCTACATAAAACGTCCCATCAGTGTAAACGACCTGCATGGCGTCGGTGCTTTTCTCATCATGTGCGATGAGATGAATCAGTTTAGAAAACTGACTGTCTGACGACAGCTGTATAACGGAGAAGCCCGGCTGCCGGACAAATAAAGGCATTGTCAGTTTTATAAAAGGTCCACAGTTTCTGCGGGTCCGAAAGCGGGGGAGAACGGGGGGAAAAGCATATTGGAACGGCGCGCTGCGGGAGGCTGAACCATGAAACGAAAGTTGTGGAAAAAATTTCGGAACTGGAAACTTGCCAAAAAAATGATGGTGGTCTATGTGATTCTTTTTGGCATTTCCTGCGGTATCGCCGTCGCAGCGCTGCAGATAAGCCTGAATATCTACGACGGCAAGCTGTATGAAAAGTCGCTTCAGGAGCTGGACTTTTTCACGCAGAAGGTCAACGATAATCTGGACGGGGTGGAGGACCTTTCTTATGCCATTGCCATGGATACGCAAATCCAGCGGCAGCTTTCCAAAATAAAATCGCTGAGTTACCATTCATCGGAATATTCTTACGAGATGTATCAGTTTCGTACTTTACTGCTGAACGAACTGAATTCCCACCCGATGATAAAAAATATTCTGTACACGGACAGGAACAAGACGAAAATCACGGTTGGCGTCGACTGCGGCACAGTCGATCCGGGGGAATATAACCGTTTGATGAAACAGTTCCGCGAGGCACGGGGCGGCTACGTGGTGCGGGGCCCTACGGGAAAATACCCCTACCTTTTGGCGGGAAGGGACGTGCTGAAACATTTGGACGCCAGCATGGACGACCTCGGTTCCCTGATGATGACGTGCGACGTTTCCGGAATGATCAAGGAAAAAATCAATGAGCTGGAAGCGAACCACTCCACTCTGTTTGTCTATTCCAACAGCGGAATGATTTACAAGGAAGACAAAGCCGAGGTTCCGGAGCTCCCTTCAGTGGATCAGACGCAGGGCTATCGAATTATTTT
>DHDF01000110.1:0-3797 GCA_002399225.1 bacterium UBA4883 | reverse complement strand
ACGCAGGGCTATCGAATTATTTTCTACAAAGGGCAGAAATATTTTATGTGCTATCTGAAATCATCCAAAAGCGGGTGGATGTTTGTGAATATTTTTCCCTATTCGGAAATTTTCGGGCAGACCATGATGGTACGTTATCTGATGGTTTCGGGCTTTTTCATCATTTTTCTCGGGACTACCCTCGTTATGAAAAAGCTGTCCGGCGCAATCACCGCCCCGTTGGAACAGCTGTCGGAGTCCATGCAGATTGTGGAGACCGGCGATTTTGCCGGGGCCAAAAAAGTTTTAACCCGCGAAGTCCGCAATGATGAAGCGGGAATGTTGGCGCAGGAATTCCGGATTATGCTTGAGAAAATCAACGCGCTGATTCACGAGAATTATGAAAAGCAGCTGCTGCTGAAAGACACTAAATACAGGATGCTTCAAGCGCAGATCAATCCACATTTTCTGTATAACACGCTGAATGCCCTGAACTGGATGGTGCAGGCCAACCGCGGCGAAGACGCCCAAAAAGTTATCATTGAGCTGGGGCAGATGCTTCGGGCTTCATTTGCAAAGGAACCGTTGACCACAGTCGCGTCGGAGGTGCGGCTCGTAAAAAGCTATATTACGATTCAGCAGTTCCGCTATCGCAACCGTGCAAAATTCCAGGTGAAAATCAAGGGAAACCCCGGCGATTATCAGGTCCCTCATATGACGCTGCAGCCCCTGGTGGAAAACGCAATCTATTACGGCGTGGAAAACTCCTTGGTTTGCTGCAATGTAATCGTGCAGGTGCAGGAAAAAAAAGAGGCAGTTCTGCTGGAAGTGGCAAATACCGGCCCGGGAATGACCCCGGAAGAGCTGGAGGCCGTCCGAAACTCTACGATAAAGCCGAAAGGGCACGGGATTGGGCTCAAAAATATCCGGGAACGTCTGGAAATGGTATGCCCGGGCAGCAAATTCCAGATTGAGAGCCGGCTCGATAAAGGGACGGTCGTACGAATCCTGGTTCCGAAACGGAAGGTCGGGGAGACGGATGTATAAGCTGCTGATTGTGGACGATGAGGAAATTGAGCGCGAAGGGATGGAGAAATTCATTCGGTGGGACAAATACGGCATTGAGCTTGTGGGTTCGGCGTGGAACGGGGTGGAAGGCTTCGAGAAAATCCGGGAGGAGAGACCCGACATTGTCCTGACGGATATCAAGATGCCGGTCATGAACGGCATCGAGCTGATCCGGAAGACAAGAAAGGGCTTTCCGGAAATCGAGTTTGTGGTTCTGTCCGGATACGGCGAATACGAATTTACAAGCCAGGCCATGGAAGAGGGGGTCAGGCATTACCTTCTGAAGCCGTGCGACGAACAAAAAATTGCGGCGGTTTTAAACAAGGTCAAGGCGGAACTTGAAGAAAGAAGAAAGCAGAAAGACGAAAACCAATATCAAAAAAACGTATGGAAGCTTTTGCCCCGCGCGAAGGAGCAGATTTTCCGGAACATGCTGTTGGGCAGAGAACAGTTTACGAAGGACTATCAGCTGCTGCTTGACAAGATTGGAAAAAGCCGGGAAGTTGCGGTCCTTGCCTTCCGCATCCAAAAAGGTTTCGACAATTTGGAGCAGTTTGTAATCGGGAACATCCTGTCGGATTTGCTGGGAAAAGAAAAGGTGCTGCTGTCCACCGCCATCGAGAACGAAGTTCTGCTGCTGGTGGGTGCGGATGCGCGTGCAAATCTGGAAGCGGCTGTCGCCCGGACGCGAAAGGAATTTACGGAACTGGAACCGTCTCCGATTCAGGCTGCCGTCAGCAGGGCGGGGATACCGGAGCATATCGGCCGGATGTACGCTCAGGTGCAGGGACTTTTTCGGATTGGCGACATCGAGCGGCAGATTGGCTTTTTGCATGAGGGATTGTTCCGGGACATTCAAAACAGCGCCATGCTGCTGGTGGACTATCAGCGTATCCGAAACGCAAATGGATATGAGGATATCCTGTTTGAAATTTATTTGGCGTTTGCAAAAATGGAGCTGCGCCGGTACCCGCTTCAGGAGGAAGAGGAGATCATGGGCTGGGTGCTGTCTATTCTCGTGAATGGAAACAAAGTGCCCGAACGCGTTGGAAAAGGAAGCAGATGGGATCTGTTTGAGCAGGTGACGGACCAGATTGCCACAAAACAGGGAATGTCACCGGGCCCTGGAAAAGAAGGGCAGAGAATCCGCAAAATCATGCTGTCGATTTACCGCAATATCCGGAACCCATACCTGAATATCCATTATCTGTCGGGCAAAGTTCTATTTATGAATGAAGATTATTTCGGTCGCCTGTTTATTAAAATTCAAAAGGAAAAATTTTCAGCATTTTTGGCAAAACGAAGAATTACCCTGGCACAGAGGCTGCTGCAATACGAACCTGAACTGAAATTTTCGGAACTTGCCGGAATAGTCGGCTATTCTTCGGACGGCCAGTATTTTTCAAAAGAGTTTCGGAGAGTCGCCGGAATGTCGCCGACGGAATACCGCGATACGCTGAAAAAATAAGATGTCGGTTTTTTACAAGTGAAAAGTCTTAAAAAATCATTCACATTGTTATTACATTTAGCTAAAATTACAGACAGAAGCTGTGCGCACGGCAAACCTAACTTTATAGAAAAGGGGAGACAAAGTTGAGCAGTAACATGAAAAGGCTGCTGTCGGCCACCCTGGCGGGTATCATGGCACTTTCTGTGGCCGGCTGCGGGTCGAACGGCGGCGGGTCCGGTTCTTCCGCCACCGGAAACGCGGCCAGCACCAGCGCCGCGGGCGAACCTGTGACGCTCAAAATTACATGGTGGGGTTCACAGAGCAGGCATGACTACACAAAGAAGCTTCTGGACCTTTATACAAAATCCCATCCCAATGTAAAATTTACGGCGTCGCCTTCCGGTTGGGATGGATATTTTGACAAACTGTCCACCCTCACGGCGTCCGGTTCGATGCCGGATATTGTGCAGATGGATTATCTGTACATCACAACCTATGCCAAAAACAACTCCTTGGCGGACCTTCAGCCGTTTATCAACGATAAAACCATCGACGTTTCCAGCATAAACCAGGATATTTTAAAAACAGGTAAAGTCAACGGCACAATGGCTGCAATGGTTATGTCAACCAGTGTGCTTGCATTTGGATACAATCCGACCGTCCTTTCCAAAGCGGGTGTAAAAGAGCCGACGAGCGACTGGACATGGGACGATTTCATCAAGATTAATAAGACCATAAAAGCAAAAACAGGTATTGCGGACTGCGCCAGTATTGATCCCGCGTATGACACCAATCTCATCAATTACTGGATAAGACAGCATGGAGAGAAACTTTTCAGCGACGATGGCAAGTCCTTGGGCTATAAGGATGATAAGGTCCTGGTCGATTACCTGAAATTCTGGAAAAACTTAATGGATGACGACACAGTGCCGAATCCCGACGAGTACGCGCAGATTTTATCACTTGGTTTGGAATCCGGACCAGTCGTCACAGGGAAAGCCGCCTTTACTCAGAACTGGAATAACTATGCCGTTTTAACGGCAAAAGCGAACGACAAACTTAAAGTTGTGCCGCCGCCGAAGCTTGCAGGCTCTGATAAGAAAGGTCTGTGGTTGAAACCTTCAATGTTCTGGTCGGTTGCCCAGACTTCAAAGCATAAGAAGGAAGCGGCCGAGTTCATCAACTGGTTTGTCAATTCAAAAGAAGCGAACGATATTATCATGGCAGAAAGAGGAGTCCCCGTTTCTTCCAAGGTCTGCGACTATATGATTGGTTCTGGAAAAATGTCTCAGCCGCAGAA
>DHDF01000133.1:4156-4425 GCA_002399225.1 bacterium UBA4883 | reverse complement strand
TTCGGAATCCAGACCATGGCGTTCGTCGCGGGGGACGGCGTCCTTCGCGGCCCTCTGCACGAAGGGCTGCCGACCGTGGAAGCCCACCGCAGGGGCGACGTGTTGCTTCATCTGCTGGAGCTGACGGGACCGTGCGCCGCTGATGTCGGCATGATCGGCGACATCGACATCAGCTCCGGAGCGTGGTCGGAGCTCTCGGCCCTCTCGCGGGGATATGTTCCCCTGCATGCGAAAATCGAGCCGGAATACGCTTTTTTGAGGGACATCGT
>DHDF01000133.1:3976-4128 GCA_002399225.1 bacterium UBA4883 | reverse complement strand
AGGGACATCGTCCACCACGACCGACCCGATTCCAGCGAGTATGTGATCCGTTCCCAGGAATCCAGGCAGTATGCTTCACAGGGAAAAATCTTTCCGCCGAAACCTTTCCCGGAGCGGAAAAGGGGCAGTGTTTCGGTTGGCAATCAGGACTA
>DHDF01000133.1:0-3859 GCA_002399225.1 bacterium UBA4883 | reverse complement strand
GTTTCGGTTGGCAATCAGGACTATCTGCGCTATTCCGGAGAGATGGAAATTGCCCGGATAGATCTCCCGCCGGAGAAAAGGGTCAATATCGTCGGCCGGATTTCACCGAAAGATGTCCCATACCTGCCCTATATCACGGATGGAATGGGGTTCCGGCTGCTACCGGAGTAAAAGCCCCGCGTCCGGTGGAATAAAGAGAGGGACCCGCTTTTTGCATTGCGCAAAGGGCGGGCCCTTTCTCTTTTCATAATCATCCATAAAAGCCCTCTGAGATATATTGACTTTCTGATAACAAATGCTAAACTTATATGTAAGCTCTTACATTTACATAAAATTATATTTAAGAAAGGAAGAGTTTTTCCAGTGAGAAAAATTAATGAGATCTACCATCGCAGTCCAAGGCCGATTAAGGTCGTTCAATTTGGAGAAGGAAACTTCCTGCGCTGCTTCGTAGACTACATGATCGACATTGCAAATGAAAAAAACGTGTTCAACGGCGATGTGGCCGTCGTCAAACCGATTCAGTACGGCGATATCGAGCGGTTCCGTAACCAGGATAACCTCTACACCGTTCTGCTGCGCGGCCGGGTGAAAGGCAAACCCTATGTTGAAAAGCGCGTTGTTACCAGCATACAAAAGGCTGTTAGTGCTTATGGCGGTTATAACGCGTTTATGGATCTGGCAAGACTTGACACGCTGCAGTTTGTCGTTTCAAACACTACGGAGGCGGGCATTGTCTTTGACGAAACGGACCGGTTCGAGCTGACGCCGCCAAACACTTATCCAGGAAAGCTGACAAAGTTCCTGTACAGGCGCTTTCGAGCTTTCCGGGGAGCGGAGGATAAAGGCCTGATTCTTTTGCCGGTCGAGCTGATTGAGGATAACGGCAAAAAGCTGCTTGACTGCGTTCTGCATTTTGCCGACCTGTGGAAGCTCGGCGCAGAGTTTAAAAGATGGATCAAAGAAGACAATATTTTCTGCAGTACGCTGGTAGACCGCATCGTCACCGGATACCCGAAGGCGGAGGCCGGAAAAATCTGCGAAAAACTCGGGTACGAAGACGTTCTTCTGGACACCGGCGAACCGTTTTCGCTCTGGGTCATCGAAAGCGGAAAAGACATTTCGGCGCGGTTTCCGCTCGACAAGGCGGGAATGCATGTCGTTTTCACAAAGAATCTGCGGCCGTACCGCGAGCGTAAGGTCCGCATTCTGAACGGCGCGCATACCTCGACGGTTCTGGCCGGTTATCTCATGGGCAAAAACATCGTGCGGGACTGCATGCACGACCCCCTGATCCGCCAGTTGATGGAAACCATTGTCTTTGAGGAAATTGTCCCCACGGTTAAACTTCCGCGCCAAGAGGCCGTAGACTTTGCAAATGCCGTATTCGAGCGGTTCGACAATCCGTTTATCGACCACGAGCTGCTTTCCATCTCGCTCAACTCCGTATCAAAATGGAGAGCGCGCCTTCTGCCCACGTTCCGCGATACTTATGCAAAGACGGGCAGGCCGCCGAAGTACCTGACCTTCTCGCTCGCGGCGCTGATGGCGTTTTATACTTCGGATAAGCTGGAAAAAGACGCATTGATTGGCGACCGTTCCGGTCAGCCGTATAAAATCCGGGACGACCGCAAGGTCCTGGAATTCTTCGCCGCAAACAGCAAAAGCAAACCGGCGGCGGAATTCGTTAAAGCGTTTCTCTCCCGCAAGGATTTCTGGGGCGAAGACCTTTCGGTGAAATTCGACGGCTTTGCTGAACTTGTGACAAAAGACCTTGAGACCATACGCAAAGTCGGGATGACAAAAGCGGTGGAAATGTTGCTGAAAGGCTGAAAAGCATGAATAAGATTTTTCGGATTCACTCATCCGACAACGTTGCGGTCGCTTTAAAAGACCTGAAAGCCGGAGAAATGGCCGCTGCGGGCGCTGCGAGCGTGACCGTGCGCGAGGATATTAAAAGCGGACACAAAGTTGCTCTGCGGAATATCGCGCCGGGCGAAAACATTATAAAGTATGGCTTTCCCATAGGAACGGCTTCGGCTCCAGTCCCGGCGGGCGCATGGGTGCATACGCACAACATGAAAACCCGTTTGGGCGACCTGCTGGAATATTCTTATCATCCGTCCTTTCAGCCGCTGCCGGCTATGTCTCCGCGAACGTTTGCGGGGTACCGGCGAAAGGACGGTTCCGTCGGCATCCGCAATGAAGTGTGGATTCTTCCGACGGTCGGCTGCGTTAACGGCGTCGTGCGTGAAATCGAGCGGCAGTCTCAGAAATTTCTCACGCCGGGGATTGACGGCGTCTATTCTTATACGCACCCTTATGGATGTTCCCAGCTTGGCGAAGACCTTGCAAACACCCAAAAAATTCTGGTGGGGCTGATTCGCCATCCAAACGCCGGAGCGGTGCTCGTCGTCAGCCTTGGCTGCGAAAACAACACGCTTGCTCAGATGAAACGAGCCATTGGTTCTTACGATGAAGACCGGGTGAAATTCCTTATCTGTCAGGAGAGTGAAGACGAGGTCGCAGACGGTGTGAGGCTGACCGGGCAGCTTTGCCGGTACGCGGCACAGTTCCGTCGTGAGCCCTGCGCTGCCGGCGAGCTGACGGTGGGCCTTAAATGCGGCGGTTCCGACGGATTTTCCGGCATCACGGCGAATCCGCTTGTCGGCGCGTTTTCAGACCGCCTCGTCTCGCAGGGAGGCACTACCATCCTGACGGAAGTACCGGAGATGTTCGGCGCGGAAACGCTGCTGATGCGGCGCTGCAGAAACAGAGACGTCTTTGAAAAAACCGTCGCGCTTATCAACGATTTCAAGCGGTATTTTATCAGCCATCATCAGAAAATCGATTCCAACCCATCGCCGGGCAACAAGTCCGGAGGCATCACAACGCTGGAAGAAAAGTCGCTTGGATGCGTGCAAAAAGGCGGAACCGCTCCGGTGTGCGACGTACTGCCCTACGGCGGACCTGCAGTGCGGAAGGGCCTGAACCTGCTCCAGGCGCCGGGAAATGATCTTGTGGCGTCCGCGGCGCTCGCCGCATCCGGCGCGCACCTGGTGCTGTTCACCACGGGGCGCGGCACGCCTTTTGGATGCCCGGTGCCGACCGTTAAGATTTCCAGCAATTCAAATCTTGCGCGCCACAAATCGAACTGGATTGATTTCGATGCGGGAAGGCTGCTTTCCGGCGTGGATATGCAGACCCTTTCCGATGAATTTTTCGACCGCGTCCTCGATATTGCTTCCGGTGTGAAAAAGGCGAAATCTGAATCGCTGGATAAACACGACCTGGCAATCTTCAAAGATGGAATCACGTTGTAACTTTTATATCGGATGCGAGATAAAAAAGCTGGAAGGCTCGACAGGCTTTGCCTCCCAATTGATTGAAGAAGGAGTGAAACTTTCATGAAAACTAAAGATGTCTCATCCAACCTGAAATCTCCGTCTGAAACCTGGACGGAGGAGAGTTTTGCACTTTTGTGGGACCCTCCGGAAGACCAGCCGAAGCCAGAATACTATAAAATCTTTGTCGATGGAAAAGAAACGGGCCGTACACGGAATACGGATTATACGGTTCGCGGTTTGAAAAGCTCTGAAACCTATAAAGCGTGTGTCTATCAGGTGGAAAACGGGCAGAGCATACCGGTTGGCCCCGCCATAACCATAACGACCCGGCCAAAGCTGGAAATTTTCGATGTGACGTCATTTGGCGCGGTCGGCGACGGAAAAACGCTGAATACAGAAGCCATTCAAAGGGCTATTGACGCGTGCAGCCATGGCGATCAGGTTTATATTCCAAAGGGAGTTTTTCTGACGGGGCCCATTTATTTGAAAAGTGATATGACCCTTTATGTGGA
>DHDF01000073.1 GCA_002399225.1 bacterium UBA4883 | reverse complement strand
CTGATGCTCGGCATCTGCAACGGCTTTCAGGCGCTGATCAAACTGGGGCTGGTCCCCTACGGCAGGATCACGGCTCCGTCGGAGCACACGCCGACTTTGACGTTTAACAGCATCGGCCGGCATATCTCGCGCATGGTCTACACGCGGGTGACCTCCGTCAAATCGCCGTGGTTTTCCGGAGTAAACGCCGGCGACGTGTTCGTAATTCCAATTTCTCACGGAGAGGGACGCTTTGTCGCGGACGGCGGCGTGATGGATGCACTGATCGCCAACGGGCAGATTGCGACTCAGTACTGCACGCCGGACGGAACTCCGAGCGGCGCTTCGGAATGGAGTCCGAACGGCTCCGTCTGCGCAGTGGAGGGTATTACCAGTCCGGACGGCAGGATTCTCGGCAAGATGAGCCACTCCGAGCGGATGGGCAAAAATCTTTACAAAAATGTTCCGGGTGAAAAAGATCAAAAGCTGTTTGAATCCGGCGTAAAATATTTTAAATAAATCAATGAGTCTGAAAGCTGGCAATCGGTTATGACGGAAGATATCTTAAGGCGCACCTGGGCTGAAATCAACCTGGACGCCGTGGAGCACAATTACCGGGAAATTAAAAAGAGGCTGAGACCCGAAACAAAGGTGTGCTGCGTGGTTAAGGCGGACGCTTACGGGCATGGCGCCGAGCGCCTGGCACAGGAGTACGAAGCGCTCGGCGCGGACTGGTTTGCGGTTTCCAATCTGGAAGAAGCATGTCAGCTGCGCCGGACGGGCGCAGCGCGGCCCATCCTGATTCTCGGCTACACCCCGCCCGAGGAAGCGGCGGAGCTTGCCCGCCTGAACATCTCGCAGGCACTGATTGGCGAAGACTACGCGTTGGCGCTGAGCAATCAGGCCATAAAATCCGGCGTAACCGTCAAAGTGCATGTTTCGCTTGACACCGGCATGAGCCGGATCGGCTTTCTGTACCAGGACCCGGAGCGCGATGCCGCGGCGCTGGATGAAATCGAACGCGCCTGCGCGCTGCCCGGTCTGGACCCGGAAGGGATTTTCACCCATTTTGCGGTGGCGGACGAAGGGGAAAACGGGCGTGCCTACACTCAAATGCAGTACCGCAATTTCAGCGACGCAATCGAGCGGCTCCGGGGGCGTGGGATCACCTTTCGCCTGAGGCACTGCGCGAATTCGGCGGCGATTTTCGACTACCCGGAAACCCAGCTCAACATGGTCCGCCCCGGTGTAATCCTGTATGGGCTGATGCCTTCCGGCAGCCTTCAGAACCCCGCTCCGCTTGTTCCCGCAATGGAACTGAAAAGTGTTGTCTTTCTCGTTAAAGTGCTGCCCGCCGGAGCCGCAGTCAGCTATGGGCGGGAATTTACCGCGCCCAGGGAAATGAAGGTCGCGACCGTCCCGATCGGCTACGCGGACGGATATCCGAGGCGTTTGTTCCGCACGGCGGAAATGCTGGTGCGCGGGCAGCGGGCAAAAGTAATCGGCCGGGTCTGCATGGATCAACTAATGCTGGACGTGACAAAAATTCCAGGCGTACGGGTTGGGGATACGGTCACGGTGTTCGGCAGGGACGGCGAAAGTATCCTGCCGGTGGATGAGCTGGCCTCAGAAGCGGGGACGATCCATTATGAATTGGTATGCGGCATTTCCAAGCGCGTACCGCGCGTCTATCTGCGCGACGGCAAGCCGATGGGAAACCTCAGCTACCTGAACCGCTGAAGCGGTGCAGGCCAGACCGCAGAAGGAGCGGAAATGCAGAGAAAAAAAGCCATGATGATCGTGGCATGGGTATTTTCACTGGCCGCAATCATCGCAGCGATCCGCAATGCGGTCACGGGGACAGGCGCCAGGGAATGTGCCATTCTGTTCACGGCCGCGCTGGTTTTTCAGTCTCTGTATGCAAAAAGCCTAAAAGAAAACAGACCATAAAAAAGCCTCCCAGCCGAATCCGGCATGGGAGGCTTTTTCTAAATTAAGAAAAAGATCTGATAATCTAACGGCTCAGCGGCAGAAAGCCGACTTTTTTCATCACTTTGCGCAAAGTTTTGCGGGCGATTGCCTCCGCTTTCTGCGCGCCGTCGGCATAGCACTGTTCAAGAAAATCTCTGTTATTAATATATTCGTTGAATTTTTCGCGGATGGGTCTGAGATGCTCCACGACTGCTTCGCCGACCGCCGTTTTAAACTCACCATAGCCTTTTCCGGCAAATTCGGCTTCAATCTGTTCATCGGTGCGCCCTGTCACACAGGAATAAATGCCCATCAGGTTATTGACGCCGTCCTTCCCGGGCGCGCGGCGCACGCAAGCTTCGCTGTCGGTGATGGCGCGCTTGAATTTGCGCATGATATCTTCCGGGCGGTCGAGAACCGCAATGGAAGCGTTCACATTTTCGTCGGACTTGCTCATTTTGTGGGTCGGGTCCTGAAGGGACATAATCTTCGCGCCGGCTTCGGGAATGTAACCGTCCGGCATTTTAAAAGTTTCACCGTACAGACCGTTGAAGCGTTCCGCAATGTTGCGGGTCAGCTCGATATGCTGCTTCTGATCCCCGCCGACCGGAACCAGATCGGCCTGATAAAGCAGAATATCGGCAGCCATCAGACTTGGGTAAGTGAACAGCCCGGCATTGATGTTGTCTGGGTGCTTCTGCGATTTATCCTTAAACTGCGTCATGCGCTGCAGTTCGCCAAACTGAGTGTAACAGTCCAGAATCCATGCCAGTTGCGCATGCTCCGGGACCTGGCTCTGAATGAAAAAGATGCTCTTTTTCGGGTCGATGCCGCAGGCCAGCAAAAGCGCATAGGCTTCGAGCGCGTTGCGTCGGAACTTTATGGGGTCCTGCCGCACCGTGATGGTGTGCAGGTCCGCCAGCGCGTAGATGCAGTCGTACCGGCCCTGCAGGGCAATCCAGTTTTTG
>DHDF01000112.1 GCA_002399225.1 bacterium UBA4883 | reverse complement strand
GCCGATGATGATTTTGTCATAGCTCAGCGCAACGTCAAAATTTGCCGCCGTGAGGGCGATTGCCGCGGCGACGAAACTTGCCGCCATGTTTACGAAAAAGGAGTTAACCTGAAATCGCTCCAAAAAATGAATTGTGAGGCGAATGGCGGCACCGCAGAACAAAGCTACGACGGCATCCTGCGGAGAACCGCCGTAAAACAAGGTAAAAGCTGCGGCGGCCATCGCATAAGCAAGGGTCTGCATCGGAAACGACAGGGTTGGCCGTTCCCCGATGCGGTTCAATTCGGCACGGATTTCCGAAAGACGAGGTCTGTCGCTGCAAATATGGCGGCACAGCGCGTTAACCTGTTCCACGCGGTCCAGATTTGTCGTGCGCTGCGGCACACGTTTAATCTGGGTAATCGGCTTTCCGTCCGGCGTGCGGACGGTCACTTCGATCAAATTGGGAATGGCAAAGACTTCGCCGTTGTTTACTCCGTAAGCGCGGAAAATGCGCTGCATGGATTCTTCAGCGCGGTAAATTTCTCCGCCGTTTGAAACCAGAAGATAACCGGTTTCCACTGCGGTGTTGACCAGATCAGTATAGTTCATCGCACAGCCCCCGGAAAAATTCTCGCCTTGGCCTGATGCCGGCAAAGGTGGAAAGTTTTTCAATCAGGAAAGGATCGCAAGGTTTTTAAAGATGAGAATGCCAAAGAAAAAGATGAACATGGAACATAAAGTGGTGCTGAGGATAATTTCTCCGGTGAGCACTTCATCGGAATGCATTTCCCTGGCCAGCATATAGCAGTTGACGGCGCTTGGGGAAGCGGAAATCATGAAAGCCGTCACCAGCTCATAGCTGCGGAATCCAAGTGCAACGGCAAGAGAAACCATCACGAGCGGAGTGACAAACACTTTCAGCGCTGTGGCAGAGGCCACATATCGGCGGTTTGAGAGGGCGGATTTCATCGTCATCTGCGCCCCTAAAGTGATCAGAGCAAGAGGGGTTGCTAAGTTGGACAGGGAAGTCAGCAGTTTCAAAAGAAAAGTCGGCAGCGGAACATGTCCCTGCCGTAAAAGGACCGCGGCGACTGCGGCGAGAATAATCGGGTTTTTAACGACGCCGTTCACTGCTTTCCGGATAGAATTAGAACGGACCCCTTGGTTTTCCGGGTCCAGCGAACAGAGGATCAGCACGGCTACGATGTTGTTGACCGGGATCAGAACGGGAAGCAGCATTGAAATGGCAGCGCAGTGTTCACTGCCGAAAATCATCATTGCCATCGGATAGCCGAGTATGATGATGTTTGGCTTAAAGATGGTATGGATCATCGCGGAAGCTTTTTTTTTGTCCCGGATGAATTTCGGAACGGTCAGGCAGAGAATCAGCGCGGAGCCCAGGCAGCCAGCAGTCATAAAGGCAATAAATTTCCAGTCAAAAATATGGGTTCCCTTTACTTGATAAATTCCTAAAAACAATAGAGCGGGCAGACCGGTTCTGAAGTTTAGTTTGCTCGCCCCATCAATAAAAGATTCACCAACCAAATGGGTCCGTCTGACGATCCAGCCGATTCCTACCAAAAGGAAAACGGGCATAACCGCGTTAAAGCTGAACAGTAGGTTTGACATGCAAAAGATTCTCCCTTATTTGGCATTTATTATAACATCAATTCGGTATCGTTTCAATATAAAGAAAAAGCGGGCCGCCACAATGGGTGGGCCCGCAAAAAATACAGATATAATCGAAAAAGCTAGGAAGTCTCTTTTTCCACCTGGATGGTGCGGGTCGGAAAAGCAATTTCCGCCTTTTCTTCCTCCAGAATCCGCAGGATGCCGTAATAAACTTCCTCACGCACATTTAGGTATTCTTGCCAGTTTGTCGTTTTGGTAAAGAAATAAAGCATTAAATCCAGACTGCTTTTTCCGATGTTGCTAAAGGTTACGATCACGGTTTCCGGGTCAATTTGCTTATTTTTCAAAAGCATTTCCCGGATCCGGTCCGAACAGGCACGGAGCTGCCGCTCCGTCGTGCCATATTTCAGCCCAACCGTAAAGTTGACCCTGCGCTTTCCCATCCGGCTGTAATTGGTCACCGGCCGGTCAACCAGCTTGGAATTTGGAACAGTGACCATAGCTTGGGAAAAAGTCCGCACCTTGACGCTGCGGAAGTTGATATCTTCCACCGTTCCCTCGACGTCACCGGCCTGAATCCAGTCGCCGAGGTGAAACGGCCGGTCCAGAAAAATCACCAAGCCGCCGAACAGATTGGAGAGCATATCCTGTGCGGCGAGGGCAAAAGCCAACCCGCCGAGCCCAAGCCCGGCAAGAAGGCCGCTGATACTGTAGTCCCATTCCTGTGCGATGATCAAAAAAGCCAGGCACAGAACGAGAAACCGAAGAATTTTAGAAAGGAAAGGGAACAAAATCCCGTCGGTGTCGACCTCCAGCTTTTTCAGCAAAAGGCCGCCGGCCAGCTCGCGGCTGCCGCATAAACGGCAAAGCCCCCAGGCCAGCAGCAGAACCAGCAGACTGCGAAAGCACCGTACGAAGATTCCCCAGCCGGCGCCCGCATGGGGCACGGCGGGAGAAATCCACAGCGCGGCATAAATGCCGCAGGCGATGATCAACGCGCGAAGCGGTTGCTGAAAACTGCGTTCCAGTTCCCCGGGCCATTCTTTTTCACCGTTCAGTCGATGCACGGGCCGGAACAGACACCGCACGATTGGACCGCGCAGAAAATAAAGCAGAAGAAATATGGCGAGCGGAACCGCGAGGTCAGAAATCCAGGCGATTTGCCACAGTTTATTCACTGTATTCGGAAGGCCCATGCAAACATTTCCTTTCCGGCGAGGAAAACCTTTCTAAATTACGGATGACGGACAGCGTGAATCACACTGACGACAAGGCCTCCCCAGATGACACCGATGGCGACAATCATCATGACGATTGCAGAAACACTCATTTTTCTTCCTCCTTTTGAGTCAGAGAAGTGTTGCATTTCCAAGGCATATGAGGAATCAGAACTGCAAACACCAGCATCAGAATCACCATGCCCCAGCCGAACAAACCGACGAAGTTCGACGGATATCCGCCGTACACGGTGGTGATATTGGTGATCAGAGAGCTGATGAGAATGACCACCAGCATAACGGGCGTGATGAGCCCGAGAGAAATTTTAAAATAATTGCCGAGCCGGATCTGCGAATACCGGTTTGCTTCTTCCATCAAGGGTTTCATCTGATGGAATGCCCAGAGGATCAAAACGATCTCGAAGACTGCGGACGGAAGCACGCCGAACCCGTTGACGAAGTTATCCACAACATCCAGTAAATACATGCCGCCGCGCGTAGTATATGCGACGGAAACCAGTGTAGCCAGCCCGCCAATGATCATGACGGAGCGGTGACGGCTCCAGCCAAATTTTTCTATCGCGGCAGAAACGCAGACTTCCACAAGCGAAATCAGGGAAGTGATGCCTGCAATCAGCAGGCAGACAAAGAAGACGACGCCGAAAAACTGTGGAAACGGAAGCTGGTTGATGATCTGCGGAAGAACGACGAAAGCAAGGCCGATTCCGCCGGCGGCGAGATCCTTGACCGCAACGCCGGAGTTGGTGGCCATAAAGCCTAACGCAGCGAAAATACCAAAGCCGGCCAGCAGCTCAAAGCCCGAGTTTGAAAACGCCGCAATAAATGCGTTGTTTGTGGTATCGGTTTTTTCCGGAAGGTAGCTGCTGTAAGTGATCATAATGCCCATGGCGAGAGAGAGGCTGTAGAAAATCTGGGAATAAGCCGCTTTCCAGATTTCCGGATTCAGAAATTGATTCCATTGAGGCTGAAAAAAGGCATTCAGGCCAAGACTGGAGCCCGGCAGCGTAACAGCACGGATGACGAAGATCAGAAACAGAGACACCAAAGCCGGTATGGCGATTTTGCTGACCTTTTCAATCCCCTTTTTCACACCGCGGAAGGAGATGGCCAGCGTTACCAGCCAGACGACCAACAAGGGAATCAGCGCTCTCCACACAACTCCCCCAAAGTTTGACACCGAAGCATTCGGCAGAACATTTAGGTAAGAATTGAAAAGAAAATCTTTTGTGTTTTTCCCCCACGCCAGCGTTGAGGAAAATCCGATGTAACTCAAAGCCCAGCCCAGAATGACAGCATAATAAGTCATGATAACGAAACTGATGGCAAACTGCCACCAACCGACGAATTCCATGTGTCGGTTAATCCGAAAATATGACAGAGGCGCGGAACCGCGGTACTTTTTCCCAATGACAAACTCCAGCGCAACAAAGGATAGCCCCGTGGTTAAAAGAGCAAAAATGTAAGGAATTAGAAAAGCTCCGCCTCCATTTTTATAAGCAACATAAGGAAATCGCCAAATATTGCCGAGTCCGATTGCAGAGCCGACCGCCGCCAGTACAAACCCCCATCTGGAACCCCATTGTTCTCGATCCATTTTTGTTCCCCCTTCTCCAAATAATTTCATGCAATAAAAAAACTTACATTAAAAAGTCATTATAGCACAAAATGTAAAAAAAGTCATAGAAAAGTCATAGAATAGAAATAATTTATTAAAAAATCCGCCCGGCAAGAAACCGGGACACAAACCCCAAATATGAATAAATTAAAAACAATAATTATTACTATTTACAAGCGCTTCAATCCATGCTATAGTGTAACACAGAGACAAGGAAAACAAAAAATCTGCAAACCAAAAATTTTATAGGAAGAAAGGTCGAAGTAACATGAGCCTGTACGATTTTAAAATGAAAAACATCAAAGGGGAAGAAGTTTCTCTATCTGATTACAAGGGAAAACTGGTGCTGGTAGTCAATACCGCAAGCAAGTGCGGTTTTACACCGCAGTATGAGGGTCTGGAAAAACTTTACCAGAAGTACAAGGAGCAGGGATTTGTCATTCTCGGTTTTCCGTGCAATCAGTTCCTGGAGCAGGATCCGGGCAGCAACCAGGAAATTTCTTCGTTCTGCAAAATGAATTACGGCGTGACCTTCCCGCTTTTCTCAAAAATCGACGTCAACGGCCCGCAAGCTGCTTCACTTTACACCTGGCTGAAGAAGAAGGCACCGTTCCAGAAATTTGAACTCGACAAAGAAATGGGGAAAACGATTTATGGCGTCATTCAAGAACATTATCCGGACAATCTGACCGGGGACGGCATCAAGTGGAACTTCACCAAATTCCTGGTCGGCAGGGATGGAGAAAGCGTTCGCAGGTTTGAACCGACTGTGACTCCGGAAGAGCTGGATGCCAAAGTAAAAGCCGCGCTGTAAGGCCGGCACTGAGACGGAAGAAACGAAAACTGATGTGAGAGTGGGGTGAAACCGTTGTATGACGTATTGATTTCGGGCGGCGGGCCTGCGGGAATGACCGCCGCAATTTACGCGGTGCGCGCGGGGCTTTCCACCGTTCTTCTGACGGGGCCCGCGCGAGGCGGTCAGGTAGCATACACCGATGTGGTGGACAATTACCCGGGCTTTCCGATGATTTATGGGTCTGATCTGGCGCAGAGACTTTCGGAGCATGCCAAGTCCGTCGGGGCGGAACTCTTGGAAGAAAGCGCCGAGGCGATGGAACTTTCCGGCCCTGTCAAGACCGTGAAAACGGAAGAACGAGAATATCAGGCGAGGACCGTCATCCTGGCGCAGGGGTCGGAACGCAGAAAACTGGGAATTCCGGGCGAAAAGGAATTTACGGGCCGCGGGGTCTCTTACTGTGCAACCTGCGACGGCAATTTTTTCAGGAACAAGACGGTCGCGGTCATCGGCGGCGGCAATACCGCGCTTGGGGATGCCATCGGCCTTTCTGCCCTGTGCGGAAAAGTGTTCCTCGTACACCGCAGAGATCAGCTCCGTGCGATGGATCATTTGATCAGGCAGGCGAAAACTTGCGGCAATCTTGAGTTTGTGCATCCATACCTGCCGCAGGAAATTCAGGGCGGGCAAAAAGTGGAACACCTTGTCCTAAAAGAGCGGAACAGCGGGGAACAGAAGATCTTGGATGTGGAAGGCGTCTTTGTGGCAGTCGGCGTGGAACCCAATACCAAGCTCCTGCAGGGGCTTCTCCCGCTGAAGGACGGCTTTGTCGAGGCGCCGGAAACCTGTGAAACGGCGCTTCCCGGCGTGTTCGTCGCGGGGGATCTGCGAAAAAAGGCGCTGTACCAGATCGTCACGGCAGTTTCGGACGGTGCAAATGCCGCACACGCTGCCCTGCTGTACCTGCAAAGGCAGCCAAATCGGACTTAAAAGCTTTGTCAAAGCGCTGTGGGGCGCGGCCAGCGGCCGCGCCCCACAGCGCTTTTTATTTATGCGAACAAGCTCCGCAGACGCGGCATAGCCCTTTTGGCGGAGCGGTACCCCGCTTCCAGGCACATGGGCATCTGCTTTAAGTTCAGGACCCCGTCTGTTTCCGGAAGGTCCGGTTCCAGCAGCATCTTTTCCCCACGCGTCACATATTCCCGCAAACGGGTCTCCATAATCGAAAGAGAGTGCGAAGCAACTTCGACCAGGCTGAAGTTTTCCGGCATTTTATAGCTTTCTGAGACATCCACCGCGAGAACATTCCGCTCCCCGGCCGCAGTCAGCAGATCAACCGGCAGGACATCCGTCACGCCGCCGTCCACGAGGCACATGCGGTCGATAATTTTTGGACGGAAGATGGCAGGCAGCGAAGAAGTGGCCCGCATTGCCTCCGAAAAGCGCAGCCGGTCCGTCCATCGCACCCGGCGGAGCGGATGCACTCCGCACAGGGTGTTGGTGCAGGCGATGGTGTCGCCGGAGCAGAGATCCACGCTGGGGATCACCACCCGCATACCGGATTCCGAAAGAAGCTGACCGCCGGTCAGACGGAAAAAATACTGTTCCAGACGGTTCCCCTTCAGCAGCCCGGAGACGGCGGAAGTCTTTCGGAACAGCAGGCTGGGGAGCAGAGAGGCCAGACCGGAAAAGTCCGGGTCGACAAACGAAGCGCCGCCGCCGGAAAATTTCAGGACCATTTTTTTCATCTGTTCCGCGGAAAATCCGGCGGCGTAAAGTCCCGCCACAATTCCGCCGGCGCTGGTTCCCGCAATGGATTCCGGCTTCAGGCCATATTCCTCCAGAGCCAGCAGCACCCCCACATGCGCCGCACCCCGGATACCTCCGCCGGCCAGCGCAATCCCAAATGACATTTTCTGTTCCCTCCCGCAGCGATTGTCTGCCCCCATACTATGAAAACGTTGCACTTTGGGTGACGGCGTGAAAAAAGATGTTGTTTTATGATTGATTTTAGGGCGGAATTCGGTTATGATAAGAATTATAAAAGGACAACGAAAAGAGGAGGCCTTATTTATGCGGATCGAAGCGGTTTCCGGCGCAGTTCAGCCGTCTGTACAGACAGCGCGGGCGGGTGTTAAGGCGGGAAGCTTTTCCACGGCGCTGAAACAGGCGATTTCCAAAAGCGGCGGGCAGGATCTGAACGGGATTTTTGCGCGTGCCGCACAAACTTATGGTGTGCCTGAAAATCTTCTCCGCGCAGTCGCAAAGGCAGAATCGGGGTTTCGGGCGGACGCAGTTTCCCGCTGCGGCGCACAAGGCGTCATGCAGCTGATGCCGTCGACGGCGAAGTCTCTCGGCGTGACAGACCCGTTGGACCCGGAGCAGAATATTATGGGCGGGGCAAAGTACCTCGGATCCCTGCTCAGCCGGTACGGCGGCGATGCGAAACTGGCGCTTGCGGCTTACAACGCGGGCAGCGGCAGCGTGGCCAGGTACGGCGGAGTGCCGCCTTTCCCGGAAACACAGAATTATGTGAAGCGCGTCCTCTCCTATGCGGGCGGAAATCTTTCGGTGCCCGATTCGGCGGGGACATCCTGCGGCGCGGAAACCGGTGGTGTGGCGTCTGGGAGCGCCGTAATCGGGGACACCCTCGCGCCGCTGGCGGTTTCCTTTACGCAGGAAGATTACGGTAAATTTCTTGAACTGTTCGCGCAGCAGATCGCGGAACGCGCCCTTTCTTTGCCGATCGGCGGCGAGCGGGAAATGCAGAGCCCTTTTCTCATTTGATTTTCATAATCGTTTTAAATCTTCCTCATAAATTCCATGTATACTAAAAAAAGAACCAAAGACTTGGAAAGCGGGGGAGATCAGTGGCTCGGAACAAGGTCCTGATTATCGACGACGACCGGAACAGCGTGCGCTTTCTTCAATTGGAGCTGGAGCACGAAGGATACTTGGTTGAAAAAGAATATGACGGTCTGAACGGACTGCGGCGGGCGACGGAGGAAAAATTTGACCTGATCCTGCTTGATGTTATGCTGCCCGGGCTTGACGGAATGGAAGTGCTGCAAAAGCTTCGTCTGGTGTCGGACACGCCGGTCATCATGCTGACCGCAAAAGACGCCGTCAGCGACAAGGTGCAGGGGCTTGACGATGGCGCGGACGATTATCTGACCAAGCCGTTTGCCATTGAAGAACTGCTTGCCCGCATGCGCGCGGCGCTGAAAAAGAACGGGACTGCCGGCAGAGACAGAAAACAGGCCGTTACGATCGGCCTGCTGACGGCTGACCGCTCCACCCGGGAGGTCAGCTATGACGGGCAGCCGGTCCAGCTGACCAAGCGGGAATTCGACCTCCTGTATTATCTGATGGAAAATCATGACATCGTCTGTTCCCGCGACCAGCTGATGGAAAAAGTATGGGAATACGATTTCAGCGGGGAGACCAATCTGGTGGATGTCTATATTCGCTATCTCCGCAGTAAAATCGATTATCGGTTCCATGTGGAGCTGATCCGCACCATCCGTGGCGTGGGCTATATTATTAAAACCTATGAAACTTAAATTAAAACTTTCTTATCGCCGCGGTGCCGGGGCAAAAGAGATCCGAATCCCATTTGCTTTTAAAACCGCGGCGATTTATACACTTTTATTCAGTCTGATTTTGGTCGCCGTGGTGGTTGGCCTGACGAGTTCCTACACGGCCTATACCGTCCGTTCCCAGAGCCTGGACCGCCTTGCGTCCTTTATAGCCGGGCGCTACGAAAGGCCGAGACTGCCGAGCCCGAACGGTTCCTCTGCTTCCCACGCACCGAAATTCGAAGACGATACGGAAACGAGCCTGGAGAATTTTGCCCAGGCCAACCGCGTGTATATTGAAATCAAAAACACCGACACGGGCGAAGTCACGACCTATGGGAATTCCAGCATCAATGTGGCCGGGCATCTGGAAACCGTGAGGCGGGTCGGCACGCCGTCCCGGCATTGGATGATCCGGGTGGTCAGTAATGAAAATCTGGGCTTTGCCGGCCTGCCGCGCGGTGCGTTTGTCTCGATAATGGCCCTGTTGCTTTTGGTTTCTGCCGTGTTCGGGGGGATGCTGATCCGCAAGATGCTGCGCCCTGTGTACGATATGACGCAGACGGCGCGCTCGATTACAGCAAACGACCTGAGCAAACGGATCAACACGGTGGATTCTCACGATGAATTCCGGGAGCTTGCCGAAACGTTCAACGGAATGCTGGACCGGATTCAGGAATCTTATGAAAAGCAAAATCGCTTTGTGTCCGACGCTTCTCATGAACTGCGCACGCCGCTTTCCGTTGTTTCCGGCTATGCCAACCTGCTTCGCCGGTGGGGCAGTGAAAATCCGGAGGTACTGGAAGAATCCGTGCAGAAAATCATTGAGGAAACCGACAATATGCAGCAGCTGGTGAACCGTCTGCTGTTTCTTGCCCGCGCGGATCGCAATACCCAGCATGTCCATTTCGAGCGGTTCAACGTCACCGAAACGGCGAGGGAAGTCGCGGAAGAGACCCGGATGATTGACGAAGATCATACGCTGGAGGATGTAATTGAGGAGGATGTTTTTCTGGTCGCGGATCATGCGCTTCTAAAGCAGGCCCTGCGCGCAATGGTCGACAACAGCATGAAATATACGCCGCCGGGCGGGACCATCTCGATTTCCTGCCGGGATCGGGGAGGCCGGGTGGAACTTGAAGTGGCGGACACCGGTGTCGGCATTTCGAATAAGGATCTTCCACATATCTTTGACCGCTTTTACAAAGCGGACGGGGCAAGAACGAGAGGGAGAGTTTCCTCCGGTCTGGGGCTTTCCATTGTCAAGTGGATTGTGGAACGGCACCGGGGAACAATCCGGGTGGAAAGCGAGCCGGGCCAGGGGACCAAGTTTACTGTATTTTTGCCAAAGCAGCAGACCCCGTGTCTGCCGGAACACAGAGAAGCCGGGCCTTAACGGGCCCGGCTTTTTCTTGCAATGCGCGAAAGACGCCCCGCCGGGCAAAACCCGGCGGGGCGTCTTTCGAAGCTTTTAGCTTGGGAATCCGATCTTTAAAACAGATGGCTGATCGTTCTGAGTGCGGAGTTCCAGGTGGAACGGAGCCATCCCAGAAAACCGTTCCCTTGGCTGGATTTCTGCGTGGTGCTGACCGGCGTGGCCTCCACCTTTTCAGGCTCTTTGATTTCGGCTGTTTTGTAAACGAATTTCACGCTGGTTTCGGCTCCGTCCGCCGCCTCTGTGAAGATTTTATACTGGTCGGACAGATCCGTATACGCATCCTTTTTATCGCGCAGGGTGGTCATATCGTTGACCTTGCCCTTCATATCGTCCGTCGTGCCTTTTTGCTTGAATTCATCCAGCAGACCGAAAGTATCGTTAAAGAGAGACACGGTTTTCGGCTGGGTGGTCAGGCGGAAAATTTCCATGATTTTCCGGTTGCTGCGGACATCGTTTTCCGTTTTGGTCAGCGTCTGCGTCGTCTGAGGCAGCTTGTGCAGGCTCGCGTTGTTGGCCGGCAGATCCAGTTCGGCTTTGAGCGAGTCCAGAATCGGGCGGGAATCATCGTAATCCTTTTGCAGGGTCGGAATCATGCTGCGGAAGTCCTTAATCTTTGCGTCGTCGTTCAGGCTGAGCAGATCACGCAGAATCGAGATGTTCTCCGTGCTGCCGTCCAGGTCGGTCTTCATGCTCTTGACCTTTTTGGCCCAGGTGAGCATGTAGTCCATGTCGTCCTTGTTCAGCAGCAGGTCTTTCGTGTCGTCGAAATCATCCTCCAAGTTTTCCCTGTCCTTGTCGCTGAGGTCGTCCACATCGTCTTTCAGATCGTCGATGTCGCCTTTTAGATGCCCCATGTTGGCCATAGCGTCGGTCAGACGGGAGGAGTAATCACTGCCGAGTTCCTTTTTCAGGCCGCTCTGCAGGTCGGCAGAGCTGGAAAGCAGGCGGTTCAAAGAATTGGTAATGCTGTGGATATTCGTGGAACTCATCATGCTGCCGATCAGTGCGTCTTGGACCGTCGGATTCTTTGCGACGATATCTTCCATCGCGGCCAGGACCTCATTTTCCGGAATCAGCACATCAGAGATGAGAGGAGAAGGGTCCATACCGCCGGGCAAAAGGGGCAGCAGCTTTTGAATGTAGACATTTCCGTGGCCATCGGAGATCGCCTCAAGCTGTTCCTGCGTAGGCTTTACGGGAAGGGGAAGCTCCTGAATCACGTTTTCCGGAATAGCCGCTTTTGAGCCCGCATTGCCGCGTATTGCAGACGTCATTTTATCCATAATAGCCTTTTGTGTGGCGGAGTCAAGGCCCTTTGTCATACTTTGCAGCTTGGGAACGGAAATATATCCGTAATCGCCCTCCATTTTGGAAAGCTGCCCTTCCAAAGCATTTTCCCAAATGTCAGGATGGTCTTTCGGAATGGCTTTCATCAGGGCTTCCACGTCTTCATCATTCAGCCGAAAGCCGGGGGTAACCAAGCCGGAGGACGAAAGCTCATCCATGCTGTCGAGCGTTTCCTTCATTGGGTCGCGCACGTCGGAGTCGCTCAGCGCGTCCAGCACATCGAGGTCATTGTCATCAAGGCGGTTGTAAATGTGCTTGGCTTTTTTCAGGGCGTCGTTCAAGTGGTCATATTCCCTGTCATAATGATCCAGCACATGGATGACCCGGTCGAGCTTGCCAATCTGGAAGGTTTCGATGTCGTCGTAATCGCCGAGCAGCGTTTTCACTTTATCGACGTTCGTATCGGTTACGCGGTCGTTCAGACCCCGGATGATTTTATTGTCCATCACATATTCCAGGTCGGCCTTGTCAACGTCGGAGGTGATCCGGTCATAAAGGCTGATATTTTTATCAGTCACGTACTTCGGCATAATGTCGAGGGCAGCTGTGTCGAGGTCGTAAAAGTCAAACACATCGTCCACCAGCAGGCGCGCGGCCGCGGTGCGGTCGGGGTCGGTAAACAGAGAACGGATATCTTTGTTCGGGTCGGCATCCTCAATGTCGCTCTGCATCCGGCTGAGTTTGTCGAGGTCGGTCTTCATGTCGTTCAGGTCGGTACTGTTTTTAAGGTCGTCCTCGCTGGGCAGTTCCGGTGTCGCCGCGACGGCGATCGGGTCAAGGGTAAAATCTTTCGCGTCCGCCGTAACGGTCAGCGATTCCGGAAGGTCAATAGATTCAATCTCGCTCACGCCGCAGTGTTTCAGGTTGAGGCTTTCCGAAAGGCCGGGCATGCAGAGAAACGTGACGAACTGCTTGTTGCCGTCGGAGATCATTTTCCCTTTGCTGATCTTCACGTTGCGGAACGTATCCGACGGGAGTGTCAGTGCAACGACTGCCGTCATCGGCGTGTACATCTCGGTCTTCTGCCCGTCCACCCGAATGGTGTGGGCGTCGGTGTTCTTCAGGCTGACCTGGATTTTTACCTTTCCGGATTTACCGGCAATCTGGGCCGGCGTGACCTCCTTTCCGTTCAGAAAGTAAGAAACGGATACGGTCAGCGGCGTCGCCGCGCGGGTCGTTCCCTGGTAGTAGATGTCGGAGCCGTTGCTACCGCTGCCGTTCATGGCCCAGGTCAGACTGTCTCCCTTCTGGGAAGGCTGCACCGCGGATTTCACGTTCTGAATTCCGCTTAAGTTCGAGCGGTCCGCAATCTGCACGGCGTTGGAATACGAATGAAGCCAGTCGGAAACCGTCGTGCCCTGTACACCGCCGTTGGCGTTCAGATTGACATAAACGGTCTCGTCTTTTTTAGTGGACTTTCCGCTTGCCGCCGCTGCCGTCGGCCAGGAGGCCGCAAAGATAACGGCAAGAAGCAGGCAGCCGATCCGGCCGGCATGTGAATAAATCTTTTTTTTCATCTCATAAAAACCTCCTTTTCCGAAAAGATTTGTCATTTGGTATTAAAATGGTAACTCAGCTTTTGAATCGCCGGTTCGGTCACATACAGGACGGCGGGCAGCAGGGTGATGATGATCACCGCGCTGAGGATGGCGCCGCGCGCAAGCATGGCGCAGATGCTTGAGATGATTCCCATTTTGGAAATCCACGAAACGCCCGTGGTTGCGCAGAAGAACACCAGAGAACTGGTGACAATGGAGGGGAACGATGTCGTACTGGCGGCGCGGATCGCGTCCAGGCGGTTTTTCCCGGCTTTCAGCTCTTCCTGAAACCGAGTGGTCATCAGGATGGAGTAATCCACGGTGGCACCCATCTGAACGCAGTTGATGACGATGGGGGAAATGAACGGGATCACGGAGCCTGTCAGGAATGGAACCCCGAGGTTGATATAAATGGCCAGCTCGATGACCGCTACCAGAATGAGCGGAACAACGGCGGATTTAAATACCAGCGCGACAATGACCAGCATCAGCAGGGCGGAGATATAACCCGTCACGGTAAAATCGTGATCCGCAATTTCCACCAGATCCTTGGTCAGCGCCCCCTCTCCGGTCACCTGAGAGGAAGGATCGTAATGCTTTGTAATTTGAATAATTTTCGAAATCTGGTCGTTTTCCTTTGTGTCCGCAGCCTGGTACTGGGAATTGATCATGATGATCTGTTTTCCGTCTTTTTTGCAGATATCCTTTACTTTCTGAGGGATGAAATTGTCCGGAACCGCAGGGCCGATCAGGTCGTCGTAGCCCAGAACGTTTTTCACGCCGTCCAGCTTTTTAATTTCATCAATCATCTCTTGCATCCGGTAAGACGGCAGATCATTGTCCAGAATGACAAAATGCGTTGTCGCCATATTGAATTCTTTTTTCAGCTTTTCCGTTGCAACGCGGGAGTCCAGGGTTGCGGGCAAGGTCTTGTCGAGATTGTAATAAACCTTGGTATGCGACTGCATGTAAAACGCTGGGCCGATCAAAAGCAGCAACAGAGCGATGATGGCTTTGCGGTGACGGATCAGGGCGTTTGCCCCGCGGTCAAACTTGGGGATCAGCGAGCGGTGTTTATACTTATGAATCGGTTTATCAAACAGCAGGATCAGGGAAGGTAGAATAGTCACGGTGCAGAGAACGCCGATCACGACGCCCTTCATCATGACGATGCCGATATCCCGGCCGATGGTCAGTTCCATAAAGCACAGGGACAAAAAGCCCGCCACCGTGGTCAGCGAGCTGCCCGCCAGGGACAGAAACGTGGTTTTAATCGCGCTGGCCATCGCGTCCCGCCGGTCTTCAAATTTTGAGATTTCCTCATCGTAGCGGTTGATCAGGAAAATGGAGTAGTCCATCGTGACGGCGAGCTGCAGGATGGCCGCAATGGATTTGGAAATGAAGGAAATTTCACCCAGAAAGATATTGGTGCCCATGTTGTAGACAATGGCGATCCCAATGCCGAGCAGGAAGACGAACGGCAGAAACCAGGACTCCATGCAGAGGGAAAGCACCACTAGGCAAAGCGCAGCCGCCAGCAGGATATAATAGGGCGTTTCTCCCATCAGCAGGTTCTTCATGTCCCGCTGCATGGCGGAAAAGCCGCTGAGGTAGCACTGTTTGTTCAGCAGCTTCTTGATATTCGCGATGGCCTCAAACGTGTCTTCCGAGGAAGTCGAGCCGTTGTAGGTGATGAGCATCATGGTGGCGTTCTTGCTGTAAAACAGATCTTTCACTTTATCCGGGAGCATGTTCCTGGGCACGCTCAGATCCGCAATGTCGTCCACCCAGACACAGTCGTTCACGCCGGGCACTTTCTTGATTTTGTCTTTCAGCGCGGAGGTGTCCCGCTCCGGCATGCCCTCAATCACCAGCATGGAAGTCGCGGCGTCATGAAATGTATTTTCCAGAACGTCCTCGCCTTTGACGGAGTCGAGATTTTTCGGCAGGTAGGAGAGAATGTCGTAATTGACCTTGGTCTTGAGGTATCCAAAAAAACTGGGAATCAGCAGCAGAACAGCGATGAAAGCCACCACGGAAGGGTGGCGTGTTAGGATCTTTGCAAATCTGGAAAGCAATCAATATCTCTCCGTTTCCTTAAAATGAGTGGCAGGCGGCATGGTTGAAACCCGTCGGGCGCTTCAGGCCAGAATCCGTTCGATCGAGCGGTAGAGTTCCGGGCGGATGTTGTCAAACCCGTAGGGCATTTTCATAATGATAGAGCCATAACAGACGGCGCCGACCATGCAGACGATGAGGTACAGCCGCTGCCTGGCAGTTTCGCTGGTCCCGCCGCCGAGCATGAAGTTGTCGATAAATTGCTGACGCATATCCTCCAGCTCCGGGCAGCGGAACAGCCGTTCAAACAGCGCGGGAGAAAGGTTCTTGAACACCAGTTCCAAAAAGCGCGTATCGTTCAGAAATTCTTGAATCAGAGAATCAACGAAGAAAACGACGCTTTCCTGAAAGCTGAGCGGGTGCTCTTCCTTTTTTTCCGTCAGCGCCTTCATGGTTCGTCCCAGCAGAATAGAGGTTTTCCGGATGATCACTTTATCGACAAGGTCGTATTTGTCCCTGCAATACAGGTAAAAAGTCCCTTTGGCCATGCCGGCGTGTCGCGCGATTTCATCCACAACGGTGGCATGAACTCCCTTTAAAGTGAAAAGCTCATAGGCGGCTTCGTAAAGCCGGGTGGCTTTTAATTTTTTGTTTTCCAGCAATTTTCCTCCCATGAAGACATTCCCTTCTTTAAGAATGACTTTTAGTCATTTATTGTTCCGTATTACTATAGAGCTCAAATGACTATTAGTCAATCTTTTCAATAAAATTCATAGCTTTGCCTAAATGAAGGACGATTTCTATGAAAAAACTAGATACTATCGTTACGGCTTCGAAAATCTTCGCGTTCTGTCAGCCTGCATGATTCCTTTCCCGGCGGGTCAGAATAAAGAAAAAGGATGTGATGGCAAGCATGGGGAAAGACCGGGTTCAATCCTGCTGGCAGACGGTGAGGCCGCCTGAATTCCCTAAGTTGGACTGCGGCTGCAATGCCGACGCGGTGATTGTAGGCGGCGGGATGTGCGGCTTGCTGTGCGCTTATGAGCTGCTGCAAAAAGGGGTCCGCAGTCTTGTGATCCTTGAAGCCGACCGCATTTTGAGCGGTACGACTGCGCGCACGGCGGGAAAGATCACCTCTCAGCACGGTCTGATTTATGCCGCTTTGGAAAAAGGGATGGGACCCCGCGCCGCACAGCAGTACGCGCGGGCAAACGAAGAGGCGGTTTCCCGCTTTGCGCAGATAATCCGGGAAGAAAAAATCGACTGTGATTTTTCCTCCTGCGACGCCTATGTGTATTCCTGCACGCAGGAAGGGGCGGAGCGCGTGAAAGCGGAGGCGGAAGCCGCCGGCAGGCTGGGCCTAGGTGCGGAGTTTGCCACGGAGTGCGGCGAACTGCCGTTCCCGGTTAAAGGGGCGGTGCGCTTTCCTCGTCAGGCGCGGTTTCACCCAATGAAATTTGCCTGCCGCCTCGCGGAGATCCTGCGGGATCGCGGTGTGAAAATCTATGAGCATACGCCCGCCGTCGCCCTGAACGATAACCGGGTGCTGACCCGGGCGGGATGCGTTTACGGCAAAAACGTTCTTCTCTGTTCCCACTATCCGTTTACCAATCTTCGGGGATTTTATTTTACACGAATCGTGCAGAGCCGCTCTTATCTGGCCGCCCTGCGGGGTGTTCCGGAGATCTCCGGCATCTATCTCGACTGCGAAGAGGCGGGGCTGTCGTTCCGGAGCGCTTCTGTCGGCGGCGAATCCCTTCTTCTTCTGGGCTGGGGCGCTCATCAGACGGGGCATGAGACCGACGTGTCCCATTACAAAAAGCTGAAAGAGAAGGCGCGCAAGCTTTACCCTGTCTCTTCCGTCGCCTTCTGCTGGTCGGCGCAGGACTGCATGACGGACGACAGAATTCCGCTGATCGGCCGTTACCGCCAGTTTGGTGACCGGGTTTATGTGGCGACGGGCTTTAACAAATGGGGGATGACGGGCAGCATGGCGGCGGCGGAAATCCTTTCGGATCGGATCACTTCCGGCAAAAGCGGAACGGCCGAAGTCTTTTCGCCGGATCGCGTCAATTTTAAAATGGGGGCGAAAAATTTTTTTCAAACGGCGGCGGACGCTACGGCGAGTCTTCTGCGCGGATATGCGGAAGTTCCCAAGGGAAGCGTAGCGGAGCTGAAAGACGGGGAAGGCGGCATCGCAGCGTTTGCCGGGGACAAGATCGGGGCTTACCGTGGCACGGACGGAAGCCTGCATGCGGTTCGGCCCGTCTGCACGCATCTGCACTGCCCTCTGCGCTGGAATCCGGAAGAGAACACCTGGGACTGCCCCTGCCACGGTTCCCGGTTCGACGCGGATGGAAATGTTCTGGAAGGCCCCGCGTTTCTCCCGCTGGAAAAACGGGGCCCGGATTGATTCTGCAACGGGCAAAATGAGAGCGCCCGGCGTGTTCCTGCAGAAACATGCCGGGCGCTTATGCGAAAACTTCAATTCACAAAGAAAATACTTCTTTAGATTTTTTCCTTTCTGTTCCGCGCCATCTGAGCCGCAAAATGAATGGCGTTGAGCAGGCTCAACTCATTGGCCGTTCCCTTTCCTGCCACCGCAAAGCCGGTGCCGTGGTCCACGGAGGTCCGGATAATCGGCAGCCCTAACGTGATATTGACCCCTTCGACCGCCTTCCATCGCTGTGCCTTGCGGTCGTAGACAAAGCCAAGTGTTTTGAGGGGAATGTGCCCCTGATCGTGATACATGCACACAACGATATCGTACCAGCCGCCCAGCGCTTCCGAAAAGACGCTGTCGGGCGGCAGCGGTCCGATGGCGTGGATTCCCTCCGCCTGAGCCGTTTCCACTGCCGGGCGGATTTCGTCGATTTCTTCCCGGCCGAACAGCCCGTTTTCTCCGCAGTGGGGATTCAGGCCGGCCACCGCCACTTTCGGCGCCTGAATTCCAAGGCCGCGGCAGGCCTGGTCCGCGAGCTCAATTACTTCGAGCACACGGGCCTTTTTGACCCGGTCGCAGGCTTCCCGCAGGCTGCAATGGGTTGAAACATGAACGACACGCAGATTGCGGTAAGCCAGCATCATCGCGTATTTCTTCGTATGGGTGTAAGTCGCATAGATTTCGGTATGCCCGTCGAAATGAAGACCCTGGGGGGCAAGTGCGAGATTCAGCGCCTCTTTGTTCAGCGCATTGGTCACGGTTGCGTCCACAGTACCCGCCAGGGCCAGCTCAATGGCCTTTACCACGCAGCGGAAAGCCGCGTTGCCGCCTTCCGCACTGACTTTTCCAATCGGGAATGCCGCGACGTTCGGGATCAGCTCCAGATGCAGCACGTCGATGGTCCCGGGCTGAAAAAGCGCTTCTTCCACCCGGGTTACCCGGTGAATTTTAACTTCGGGCCGGGCGATAAAGCGTTTTGCCTGTTCGAGCATTTTTGCGTCGCCGATTACGACGGGACGGCAGCGGTCATAGAGTTCGGGGTGAGAGAGAACTTTCACGGTGATTTCCGGCCCGTTGCCCGCAGGGTCTCCCATTGTGATGGCGACAATGGGATTGATATTTCTCGGCAATATGCTGCCCCTCCTTTTTGGTTCGTTCGATTCTGTTGCTGAAACTGTGCTACGGCTGTTTTTCGGCGGACGGCGTGCGGATTTTTTCCATCAATTCCATCATCAGCGCTTTGGAGCCGAACCCGCCGGATTTGCTGAGGATCGGGTAACTTTTCCCCTGAAAACTGAAATGGGAAAGTACCACTCCGGCTTCCAGCTCCCCGGCGGGGGAGAGGCGGTCGATCCCAATCTGCCTCATTACTCCCAGCAGGGTGTCTCCTCCGGTGACCAGAAAAGTGCTGTTCAGCCCGAATTCTAAAAGCCGTTTTACCATGCCGCCGACGCTTTTGGGAATGATCGCCCGGGTCTCTTCCAGTGAAAGGCCGTGCGCGGCGGCATACTGCGCCGTTTCGTCCGAACCCGGCAAATCGTTGGTGTCTAAGATACAGATTTCGTTTTGCCGGCACAGGTCCGCCCAGCTTTTCAAAGTGCTTTCCGCTTCTCTGGAAAAAGACCACAGCGGTTCCAGCTTCTGTTCCGGGCGGATCCGCAGACGCAAAGCGCCTGATTTTTCCGCTTCGTCCAGTTGCGCCAGCGTGATCGGGTTGACGCTTCCACAGATGACCAGCAGACGTGAGAGAAGCTCTTTCCTTGTGGGCGCCGTGCCTTTTAGGCCCAAAAGAGCCGGAAGAGCGGCGGCAAATCCGGCGCATCCGGCCAGAAAATTCAATTCCCGGCTTCTTGCAAGCCCGTTCGCAATGCTTTTCAGGTCTGCGTCCGTGGAAGCATCATAGACCAGGATGCCGTTCCGGTCATGCGAAAGCGGCTCTTTGTCTATGGAAAAGACTTTGCGCGCCGACTGCATCCCAATCAGCTCCGTCACGTTCGAGCAGGTCACGGGATTGAATGGGTCCCGCCCGAAAACGCTTTCCGCCACAGGAATTCCGTCGATGTAATGAATGCCCTGCCGGGTGGTCCGCCCCATGCGGGGGTAAGCAGGCACAAAATGAAGCCTTGGGGCACCGGCGGCATCCATCAGAGCGGCCAGTTCCGCACCGATGTTGCCGCGCAGGGCGGAATCTGTTTTTTTGTAAAAATAAGAAATGCCGGCCCCTTTTGCAAGCGACACAGCGTGAGATATGGTCCTGTAGGCTGCCTCCGGGGAGACATGCCGCGTTTCCGTGTCAAAAACAATGACATTTTCTCCGCCCGGCGGCGGACTGAAATCATAATTTGGGTCGGTGACCACCAGGGTAGCGGCCCCTTCTTCGGCAAACTGCACGCCTGTGTCGAGCGCTCCTGTAAAATCATCTGCTAAAATCAGTAATTTAACCATTATCTTTATCCTTTGCTTGTTTTTCGCTTTTCAAAGAAATGGAAGGCAACTCTCTTTGGCAGTTTGTTGCCTTCCGCTTCTATGAAAAAGAAGGGACATACCGAGGGTCAATCATTCCGCTTTAGACGTTTTCTGCTGCCACGACATAATTTTCCGGGTGAGCCTTCATCTCATGCTTGTGCAGGAAGGTAACGAAAATCGGGCAGAGAATCGCGGTTGTAATAATAGCGGCGGAGACCTGTACCGTGGCGAGGCCGCTTGCAGAAGCGGAGACAACTCCCGCGGCTGCGACGGCGGCGGGGGTGGAAGCGGCGTTGCCGGCTGTTGTGCCGATGGCGGCGCCTACCTCCGGGCGTTTCATCCGCAGCAGCTTATAGACCAGGTATCCTCCGAGCCCGGTAAGAACGGTGGAGGTCACGCCCAGAAGAATTCCGGCGGGGCCGGCCTTGACAACGGCGGTCAGCTTCAGGCCGGCGCCCAGAGGAAATGCGAAGAACGGGATCAGCAGAACGGCTCCGGGTTCGCAGAATTTGCGGATCTCCGGATCCAGGTTGCCGAGAATGCACCCGACCAGAATCGGGATGATGCATCCGATCAGCGTTGCGATCGGCACCTTGTAGCCCGCCGCGCCAAGGGCCAGCAGAGTGAAGAAAGGTCCGTCGTTGATCGAAAGGATGGAAACGGCGCCAACGTCCGTTGCGTCGCCGTACTCACCGGCCAGGGCCGCATAAAGCCCACCGTTCGAATTGGCGATTGCCGCGATGATCGCCAGAGGAGTCAGGCCGAAGATGCCTACCGCCCCGCAGGTGAAGCTGACCAGAACGCCGACTCCCATGCCGATCAGCACTTTGACGGCGGTCAGAACAACTCCTTTGTACATGGTGACGCCGGCCTGCTTAAAATCAATGGTTGTTCCGTTACAGAACAGAAAGGCTGCAAGGAGCGGCATCGCTCCGGTTTTCCAAAGATAAGTGGTGAAGGTGTTGTCAAAATAGGACCAGAAGAAGGGGCAGCAAGTATTCACCAGTGCACCAAGCAACAGGGGAATAATCATAATGCCGCCAGGAACTTTTTTTACGGTTTTTAAAATTTTCATGGGGATAAACCTTTCTCTTTTATCAATTCCTGAAAAAGGGCGATTGTTTAGAAGGTGCCGATGGATTTATAGATGCCGAATTCACGGTGCCCCAGTATTTCCGCTTTTGTCCGTTTGCCGTTGCACACTTCCGTCATCATCTGGAAAAGCTCTTCTCCGATCTGAGAAATCGTAGCTCCCTCGGTGATGATGCGGCCCGCGTTGATGTCGATGTTGTCCGGCATGTTGTGAAAGGTGTCGCTGTTGCCCGTAATCTTGATCACCGGTGCGATCGGGCTGCCGGTCGGGGTGCCGCGGCCGGTGGAAAAGACGATTACCTGAGCGCCGCCGGCCACCATGCCGGTGATGGAGTCGATATCCTGGCCGGGCGTGTCCATGAAATAAAGGCCCTCCTTTTCCAGGGGAAGAGATTCGGCATACTCCAGCGCGCCCGTAAACGGACTGGTTCCCGCCTTGTACATGCAGCCGAGGGATTTTTCTTCAATGGTGGAAAGGCCGCCCGCTTTGTTGCCGGGCGTGGGCTGACCGCTGCGCAGGTCCTCGCCCACGCGGAAAGCCCGCTCCTCGCAGTCGGAAACCATGCGGAGAAATTTTTCCCTCTGCGCCGGATCGGCAAAGCGCTTTGCCAGAAGATGCTCGGCGCCGATCACTTCGGTCGTTTCGCTGAGGATGCTGCTGCCGCCCATGGAAACCAGTTTGTCCGAAACATAGCCGATGGACGGGTTGGAAGCCAGACCGCTCGTGGGGTCGGAACCGCCGCATTCCATGCCGAGAATGATTTCGCTCCAGTCGCCTTCCGCGCGTTCCTGGACGGAAAGTTTGGCTGCCATGGCAGCGGCAATCTCCGCGCCGGCCGCAATCGCTTTCAGCGTCCCGCCGCATTTTTGGATGGTGATGGCTTCCACCGGCTTCTTTGCGACGCGGATATCTTCCGCAAGCTGTTCGGCTTGAACGCCGTCGCAGCCGAGGCCTACCACAAGAACCGCACCGACGTTCGCATTTTTGCCGAAACCCGCTAATGTGCGCTCGGTCTGCGCCTCGTCGGAACCGATCTGGCAGCACCCGTGCTGGTTGGGCACCGCAATGGCGCCCGGAATCTGAGCGGCAATTTTTTCGGCCGTGTCCGTTGCGCATACGGAGGTGGGCAGGACCAGCAGGTAATTTCGGATGCCGAACTGGCCGTTTTCACGTCTGTAACCCATTAATTTCATCGTCATTTCGCTCCTCTCCTCCTAATTCTTGTTTACCCTTTTGTCACCGCGCCCGCGGGTGCTTTCCAGGTTGTGCACATGAACGTAGTCCCCGGGGTTCAGATCTTCCAGCGCACAGCCGATAATCTGCCCGTATTTGTAGCAGTAGTCACCCTTTTTAATTTCTGCAATGGACATCTTGTGAAATTTTGGAATGTCGCTGTTTGCCGTGTAGCTGTTTCCGTCCAAAGAGATGGTTTCCCCCTTTTTGATTGGGCGCAGACAAGTGACCAGGTTGTCCTTTTCGTTTACGCGAATCACTGAATTCATGACAGTTTCTCCTCCCTTTTTGTTGATTCTTAATTTTGAATCAGATTGCTTATGTGCATTGTTCCCAAATTTTTACGCAATAAATTTATTAATTTATTGCAAATAAAAATCTATCACTTTTCAATTTCTTCTTCAACGTTATCTACTAAGAAAGGCGTTTCAAATTAAATCAATTTTTACAAAAAGGTGGATCTATGCTTTGCAATAGGGTATTATTGTTTTAATATGAAACATGTGAGGGAGTTGTCATGAACAGAAAAGTACGCATCCTTGGGGTTGCCCCCTACCAATCCATGCGCGACACCATGCTCCGTGTGGCGAATGAAAGAGAAGACATTGAAGTAACCGCGGTTGTCGGGAACGTGGAAGCCGGCGCGGATATTGTTCGGCAATATGAAGGGGAAGATTTTGACGCCATTCTTTCCCGCGGCGGCACGCTGCTGGAAATTCAAAAAGTGACGGACAAGCCCGTCTTTGAAATTCCGATTTCCTATTTTGATCTGCTAAACGTGATCAAGCTGGTGGAAAATTACACCGGAAAAGTTGCCATCATTACCTACCCGAACATTACAAAGTCCGCAAAAGTCCTCTGTGACATTCTTCATTACGACTATAAGGTTTTTACCATTCATTCCTGGAAAGATGCCAGGGACACCGTGCAAATCGTCAAGCAGAACGGATATTCCCTGATTATTGGCGACACCATGTCGACCTATTACGCTCAGCTGCTTGACATCCGCGGCATCCTTCTGACCTCCGGCAAAGAGAGCATCAGCCAGGCGTATGACGACGCGGTCCGCGTCTGCACCTATTATGCGCGTATCAAAAGAGAACACGATCTGCTGGAGGCGCTGATGCGCACCTGGAATGCGCGGCTTATTGTGCTGGACGGGGATGGGAATCCCGCTTACCAGACGGCTCCCAACGAGAGAAAATCTTTTTTTACGCTGTGTCGGCACATGCTGCCGACTCTTCAGCAGAGAAAAGAATTCACGGTGCATAAAAAAATGCAGAACGGCCTGTATATGGTCACGGGAAAAAGCTGCCGCATCTATTCCGCCGTCTATTATCTGTTTGTGATAGAGCAGAACAGACTGGATTTTCAGTCCATTCCGGGGTTTACAAGCGTGGAGGTGCGCAATTACGACGACTGCCTGAATCAGGATGCCAGCAGTACGCTCTTCTGCGGGAGCGGGCGCCCGGAGATGAAAAAGCGTTGCTCGGCGCTTGCGCGCTCCGACGCTTCCCTTTTGATCCTCGCCGATTCGGGCACCGGGAAAGAGCGCTGCGCCCAGCAGCTTTATATGGACAGCGACCGCACCCGCTCTCCGTTTTATGTGGTGAACTGCTCCCTGATGTCCCAGAAGGATCTGAAATTTCTGCTTTATGAAAAACGGTCTCCGCTTTATGTTCAGAACGGAACGGTCTATTTTAAGGATGTGCAGCTTTTGGGGAACGATCTGTTCGACAAACTTGTCGAGGGGCTGCAGCACGTCACCCGGATGAGAAAAAGCCGTCTTTTCTTTTCCTATGAAAGCAATTCCTGCCGCCGGGATGTGTCTCAGGACAACTACCGCTACAGAATTTTGAAAGAGCTTTTGAGCTGCATGGAGATCCGCCTGCCGCAGCTCTGCGACTGCGCGGATGATATCCCAAATATCTCAATTCTGTATATTCATCAGCAGAACCGCCTTTCCGGCAGCCAGATCGTCGGGCTGGAGCCGGAAGCGCTCGACGTGCTGCAAAACTACCGCTGGCCGCACAACATGAAACAGCTGGAGCGTATTCTGCATGAAGCGATTCTGCTGACGGATTCGCCGTGGATCTCGGCGAAAACCATCCGCCAGCTCCTGAAAGAAGACAAGAGCGTCTTGTTCCGTCCTTCGGCCGGCGCGCAGATTGACCTGAAGCAGCCTTTGTCCGGCATTTTATTTGATGCCGTGATGCAGGTGCTCGCCGAAGAAAACATGAATCAGTCCAGCACTGCGCGCCGGCTCGGAATCGGGCGTTCCACCCTGTGGCGCATTTTAAAAAAGGGGAAATGATTTTGTGGCCGTATGCGCGGGCGGGAAAAGAGTTACACTATTTATCGAAAATAATTTTTCGACTGGAGGCCGACGCCACGGATCAAAAAAACAGGAAATTGAACAGACTGATTTATGAGAAAAGCCCTTATCTCCTTCAGCATGCCCACAATCCCGTCGACTGGTATCCCTGGGGCGATGAGGCTTTTGAAAAAGCGAAGCGGGAGAATAAGCCCGTCTTTCTGAGCATCGGTTATTCCACCTGCCACTGGTGCCATGTGATGGAACGGGAATGTTTTGAGGATGAAGAAGTTGCCCGCACAATGAACCGCGCCTTTGTCAGCATCAAGGTAGACCGGGAGGAGCGCCCGGATGTCGACGGCTATTATATGGAGCTTTGTCAGCGGATGACGGGTTCGGGAGGGTGGCCGCTGAGCGTTTTCCTCGACCCGGATGGAAAGGCATTTTTCGCTGGAACCTATTTTCCAAAGCAGGACAGACCCGGGATGGCAGGCTTTCTGACTCTGCTCGGGAGGATTGAATTCCTGTGGAAGAGCAGCCGGAAGCAGATTGCCGGCCTGACAGAGCAGATCGGCCGCCGGACCGCGCCGCGCTGCCAAAGGCCGGCCCCGGTGGACGATTCTCTGCCGGAGCGGACCTTTCGGGCACTGGAACAGAGCTTTGAAAAAACATACGGCGGATTTTCCGCCGCTCCGAAATTCCCGTCTCCGCAGAACCTGTTGTTTTTGCTGCGCTATCATTCTGTGACCGGCAACGCAAAGGCTCTCGACATGTGCGAACGGACGCTGGATGGGATGCGCCGAGGCGGCATCTATGACCAGATCGGCTTCGGATTTTGCCGGTATTCGACGGACCGTCTCTGGCTAATTCCTCATTTTGAGAAGATGCTGTCGGACAACGCCCTTCTCTGCTTGGCATACACAGAGGGTTGGCAGGCTACGGGAAAAGAGGCATACCGCCGCACGGCGGAGGAGATCCTCTCTTACCTGACCGGTCGGATGCAGTCGGAAAACGGTGGATTTTATACGGCGGAGGATGCGGATTCCGAAGGAGTGGAAGGAAAGTACTATACCTTTACACCATCAGAACTGCGTCCGGTGCTGGGTCCCGGGACCGAGGAGTTCTGCAGTCTGTTCGGTATTGCGGAGAATGGAAATTTTAATGGGAAAAGCATTCCAAATTTGCTTTCGGGGAAAATCCCAAAAGAGCGGCGGGCGTTTGCCGAGTCCTTCCGCCGACGGGTGCTGGCATACAGGGAAAAGCGGCCGGCACCGTTTCTGGACGACAAAATTCTACCTTCCCGCACCGGACTTGCCATTGCGGCGCTGTCTTTTGCCGCCCGCGCCTTTGGGGAAGAAAAATATCTGGCGGCGGCCCGCAGAGCGGCGAAGTTTGTGCTGAGCAGCATGATTCGGCAAGACGGATCTCTCTGTGCCGTTTACCGGAACGGTCCGTCGGAAGGACCGGGATTTGCCGGCGATTATGCCTTTTTCCTCTGGGGGCTGCTGGAACTGTATGAGGCGGATCAGGATCCGCAGTGGCTGGAGCGGGCGCTGCGGCTGGAGCAAATCTTTTGCGAACGTTTCGAGGACCGGAAAAACGGCGGATTCTTTCTTTCGGAAGCCGGGGAGGTCCGCTCTCCGGCGCGGAACAAGGAAATCTGGGATTCCTCGCTGCCGTCCGCCAACGCCGTTCATGCCGTCCAGCTGATTCGCCTTTCCCGCCTGACAGAGCAGCCGGAGCTGGAACGGCGCGCGCGGCATACGCTGGAGGCGTTCTCGCCGGAGTTGTCCCGGGCGCCCGGCGCCTGCCCGACCGCGGCGTGGGCGGCGCTCTATCTTCACTGCGGCGGGACGGATGTCGTTCTGAAGGCGGCAGGGGATAAGGATCTCGGTCCCATGTTTTCCGTGCTTCAGAATGGATACCGGCCGTTTCTGACCTTCCGCACAAAAAAGGAAAGTTTTGATACGAAAGGAGAGAAAAACGGGCGGCCGTGCGCCTTGGTCTGCACCGGGCGCACCTGCTTTCCTCCGGCTTACAGTCCGGAAGAGTTGCGGCGCCTTCTTGACGGCTCAAAATAATTATTTTCCGGCCCTTGAAACTGCGGCGAGAGTATGGTAAGATTAATTTTACAAAGTTGTTTAATAAATAACAAACAATCGAAGGGAGACTTTTTAAATGGCGAGATTTACTTTACCGCGTGATATCTATTTTGGACCCGGGGCAATTTCCGAACTGAAAAACCTTAAGGGTCATAAAAAGGCATTTATCGTAACCGGCGGTCATTCCATGCGCAGAACCGGTTTCTTGCAGAAGCTGGACGATACCCTGAAAGAAGCGGGAATGGAAACCAAAATTTATGAAGGCGTTGAACCGGATCCTTCAATTGAGCGCGTGTATGACGGCGCAAAAGCGATGCGTGAATTTCAGCCGGATGTTATTGCCGCAATCGGCGGCGGCTCCCCGATGGATGCCGCGAAGGCCATGTGGGTGTTTTATGAATATCCCGACAAAACGTTTGAAGACATCAAAGAACCGTTTACCATGCCGAAGCTGAGAAACAAGGCGATTTTCGTCGGAGTCCCTTCCACCAGCGGAACCGCTTCCGAAGTGACGGCTTTTTCCGTCATCACGGACTATTCGACCAATATTAAATATCCGCTGGCCGATTTTGAAGTCACACCGGATATCGCGGTCTTAGATTCCGACATTCCGCAGACCATGCCGAAGACCCTGACAGCCCACACCGGAATGGATGCGCTGACCCATGCCATCGAAGCCTATGTGGCCTCCGCCCGCTCCGAATTTTCCGACGCTCTGGCACTCAAGGCGATATCGGATATTTTTGATTCTCTTCTGGATTCCTATAACGGCGACAAAGAGGCGCGTGGAAAGATGCACATTGCCCAATGCATGGCCGGCATGGCGTTTTCCAATGCGATGCTCGGCATTGCACACAGCATTGCACATAAGACCGGCGCGGTGTTCCATATTTCGCACGGCTGCTGCAACGCGATTTTGCTGCCGTTTGTCATTCAGTACAATTCCAGAGTCTGCATGGAGCGCTATGCCCAGATTGCCAGACGGCTCAATCTGCCGGGCGTAACGGACAAACAGCTCACCAGTTCTCTGGTGGAAGCGATCCGCACGCTCAACCGCAAGCTGGACATTCAGCCGACTTACAAGGAAAACGGTGTCAGCGAAGAAGATTTCAAGGCTCACGCGCAGACCATTGCTGAAAACGCGGTGAAAGACCCGTGCACCAGCACCAACCCGAGGCCCACAAACACGGAAAACATGCTGAAAGTTCTTACCTGCGCCTATTATGGGCAGGACATTACATTTTAACGGGCACAAAACATATTAAAGTAGAACCAGCCTGGAGGCACACGAAACGGTGCGGCTTCAGGCTGGTTTTTTAGGTTGGCTTTTCGCGGTCCCTGTCCCTGCCGCGTCTGGAAAGACACGTTCAAGCGCTTTCCAGTTCCGGCACGCGCTGGAAAAGCTCGCGCATCCGGTTCATGTGGTAGCGGTAAACCGTCAGGATTTCCTGTTCCGGCTCGCTGTCCCGGGTCAGTTCCATCACTTCGACCGCCTTCAGCTCGTCCAGCACCAGACGGTAAATCGAGAGTCCGGAAGAAACGCGGGCAACCTCGTCGTCGTTCCATCGAAGAACCTTTGCCTCCGATGAATATAGTTGAAGCGCGCGGGACAGGTGCTCGATTTCTTCTTCGACCGCCCCGGTCCCGATGGTGTTCCTTGCCTGGGCGTCCCGAATCGCGGCGGCGGTCCGCTCTTTCAGTTCGGTATACGCTTTCTTAATTTCCACGGCATAGTTCGGCGGCATGACGGTCAAATTGACTACGACTGCCACGGCGATGCCAAGCATTGCGGCAACCGTACAGGAAAGAGCGTACTTCCACGGCGCGTCCTGAGATGCGCCGAACATCACGGCGGTGAACGCAAAGCTGGAAAGGACCCCGGCGCTTTCCAGATGAAACAGATGACACAGGTACAGAGAGAGAATGATTCCGATCCCGCACAGGCCCGCGTTGCCCGGCAGAATAGCGGCGCAGAGGGTTCCTGCGGCGGAACCGATGATGACACCCACCATTTTGTTTTTGCCGGTTTTCACGGAAAGATCGATGGATTTTCCCATGGAGATCACCGTGGAGATCACGGCGATAAAAGGCTGATTAAGATGTAAAAGATGGGACAGCACAATACAAAAAGTCACCGCGATGCCCGTTTTGATAATCCGCAACCCAAGCCGCAGATTCTTTTGAAAAAAACGGAGGAACCGTTTCATAATTCACCTCTTGGTGTTTGCAACCGACAGAATGTCATCCGGTGTTTTCAGGATATAGACCGCACCGTTTTCCTCCAGTTCCCTGCGGTCCCGGAATCCCCAAAGCACGCCGGCCGTGTCCATGCCGGCGCCGTTTCCGGTTTTCATATCCGTATTTGTGTCGCCGAGATAAAGGATCTCTTTCGGCTCAAGATCAAATTTTTCGGCAATCATCAGCGCGCCCGCAGGCGACGGTTTTCTGGGGATGCCGGGCCGCTGGCCGAGGCAAAACTCGAAACTGCCTCTTGGGAACAGAGAGTCAATAATCTCCCGGGCCCAGGCGTCGGGCTTGTTGGTGAGCACCGCCGTCGCGATCCCCTTCTCTTTCAGCGCCGCCAGGGTCCTGCGCATTCTGGGATATTCGCGCACAAGGTAGGCCGGGCGGTTTCCGTAAAGCCGGCAGTAAATCTCTTTCAGCTTTGCAGACTCCCGCTCGGCGGGCGGTCTGCCCGTTACGGCGGTCAGCATCCGGCGGATCTGCATGTCGACTCCGTCGCCCACGATCCGGCGGTATTTTTCATCCGGTATGGCCGGATACCCGCATTGTTTCAGCGCTTCATTGGAAAAGGATGCGATGGAATACAGCGTATTGGCCAAAGTGCCGTCCAAGTCAAAAATACAAGCACGATACAAAAAATCACCCGTTTTTCATCACTGTTCGGAATTAATCTGTTTTTTGGTCGTATAAAAAAAACAGAACCTTAATGTATTCTACAATATTCGGGCGGGTATAACAAGTGAAATTAAAAGCGATTTCTCTGCTTTCGCCTGCTTTTGCAGGAAATTTTGGCTGCAAAAACGGGGAAGGTGCAGCTTCAGGGCGCTGCGTTGAGCTGCGGGCTGGATGTAAAACGTTCAATCGTACAAACCAAGATGCGCAGCCTGGGAATCAGATCCCGGGCTGCGCATCATACGATCCAATTTGTTTTTTCGCCGGGGCAGACCGGCAGTGTTATTGCTTTTCCGGCTCCGTTTGTTTTGGCTGAAGCCGGCGGGTCAGCCAGTCTTTTCCTTCTACCAGCCGTGTGACCATCATGGAAGCCACCGTATCCCCGGCAGCGTTGATGCAGGTCGCGGGCGGGTCGACCAGAAAGCCGATTGTGGCAATCAGCGGGAAAGCTTCCGAAGGGTATCCAAAGAGGTTGACGATCAGCATTTCGCCGACCAGCCCGCCGCCCGGCGCGCCGGAAAGAACGAAGGCGCTGAGGATCGCCACGAAAATCGACTTGGCATAGGTGCCGGCCCCCGTAAAACTTTGGCCGAACACGCCGTAGAGAAAGCTGATTTTCAAAATCGCGGCGAGCACGGAGCCATCCATATGCATGGTTGCCCCCATCGGCAGCACAATATCGCGGATATCTTTCGGAACTCCGATTTTATCGCAGGAGTCCATATTCACCGGGAGAGTGGCCACCGAACTCTGGGTGGCGAACGCGGTGATAGCCGGGTTCGTAATATTTTTGACCATTTGCCTGACGCCGAGAGAACCGCCTGCAAAAAAGCTGTAGGCCGGGAACGCAATCAGAGCGTACACAAGGCACAAGGGGTAATAGATCAGCATAGCGTGGCCGTAGTCCCCCAGAAGGTTAGGTCCGAACTTGCCGATCAGGTTGGCAAAATAAGCGCCGAGGCCGATCGGCGCGTACAGCATGATCACATTCACAAGCTTCATGATGATATCGTTGAGGTTATTCATGAATTTGCCGACGGGGCTTTTACTGCTGCCGCAGGCGGAGACGCAGAAACCGAAGAGAATGGCCGCCACGATGATCGGCAGCATATTTGCCCGTTTCATCAGCCCGGCGAAATCGTCCACGGTCAGGGCGCCGACGATCATGTCGCCGACGCTGGTCGGCTTGCTCATTGCGGCGGACTTTAAGGCGATATGGGTGCCCGCTGCGGGCGGAAACCAGTGGACGACCAACAGCACCAGAACAGCGGCGATCAGGCCTGTGACGATAAAGACCAGGATCATATCCGCCAGAATTTTTCCCAGGCGTTTCATGTTGAGCATGTTGCCGACGGCCGTCGCAATCGAGACAAAAACCATGGGAACCACGACAGTGAACATCAGGTTCAAAAAAATATCGCCGAAAGGAGCCAGAACCGTTGCCTGCTTTCCAAGAAGAATACCTAGAATGCAGCCGATCGCAATGCCCGTCAGCAGAAAAACGGAAAAACGATAGCTTTTCCACAGGCTGTGTTTCATTTTCATAAGATATTTCTCTTTTCTATATAGATAGCTTGAGGGCAAGTCAAAGCGAGATCAGAGGGAATTAACGGCGGCCTCCAGCTGATGCATGGCCTGCTTCAAAATACTGCGCGGGCAGGCGGCATTGAGCCGCATGTAACCGTTCAGGCTGCGGCCGTATGTGCAGCCGTCGTTGAGGCCCAGCCCGGCTTTCCTGATCATGAAATCGTGAAGCTCCTCATTGCTCAGCCCCAGATCCCGGCAATCCAGCCAGACCAGATAAGTGGCATCCGGAATGTTGGGTTTGATTTTCGGAATATGCTTTGCACAGTAATCGTGAATATAGTCGAAGTTGTCTGAAATGTAGGTCAGAGCCTGTTCCAGCCATTCCTCGCCCTCGTTAAAAGCGGTTTCCATCGCCGTCAGGCTGAAGGCATTGTTGCGTCGGATGTCCATGCAGGCCCAATAATGGTCGTATACTTCCTTCATGTGAGCGTTCGGGAAGACGACGGCGGAAGCCTGAAGCCCCGCCAGATTGAAGGTCTTTGTGCCGGAGATGGCGGTGACCACATGGGAGGCGATTTCCGGGGAAAGCGCCGCGACGGGGGTGTGCTTTTTCTGATGGAAAATCAGGTCGGAATGGATCTCATCGGAAAACAGCAGAACGTTGTGGCGGATGCACAGATCTGCCATTCTTTTTAAATCCTCCGGTTTCCACACGATGCCGAGCGGATTATGCGGGCTGCATAAAAGGAACAGATCCACCTGCTCCAGCTTCTTTTCAAAGTCCGGCCAGTCGATGCTCCACCGCCCGTCGCGCTCAATCATTTTATTTTCCACCACGTTGCGGTGCCATGCTTCCACCATGTCGTAAAATTCGGAATAAACCGGAGGCTGAATCAAAACGGAGCCGTTTTCCGGGGTGAAGAGGTAGACCATCGCGCTGATCGTCTGCACGACCCCGAGGCTCCAGCTCATCAGGGAGCGGTCGATCTCCCATCCTTTGCGGCGCTTCTGCCAGCTGCAGATCGCTTCAAAATAGCTGTCGGGCCGCGAGGTGTAGCCCCAGATGCCTTCTTTGGCGCGGGCTTTCATGGCGTCAATGACCGGCTGAGCGGTTTTGAAGTCCATGTCGGCAATCCACAAGGGGATGACCTTGTCGGTGCCGAATTTCATCTTGCGTTCATCGTATTTTGCGGAATAATTGTGGGATCGATCCTGAACAGTGTCAAAATCATATTTCATTCTGAATACTCCTCTTTTTGTTTTCATTGAAAAGTATAATAAGTTCTTTCATTATAGATGAGAAACAAGATAATTTCAGCACAGTTCGAAAATAAAATAAAAAAATTACATGGATAGATCAAGATTCTTCTGCTTTTCCTCCGAATTTATGCAGCTTTTCCGGCCGTTTGCAGCGGGAAAGCACCTCCGCCTAACCTTTGCGGGATACATGCCGCAAGACGGAGCGGCTGCGCAATATTCCCATCAGGACGGGACTCTGTACTAAAATACTGTTTTTCGGCATACCTATTTAGCAATCGGATTCGTTTGGAGGGTGGAGCAGTGAAAGGTATTGTGGAAGAGCGCGCCGTTGAGCTTGGCGAATATATTGTTCAAAATAAAGCAACCGTACGCAGTACGGCGAAGAAATTCGGGGTGAGCAAGAGTACGGTACATAAAGATGTGGCACAGCGCTTGAAAACCATTGATCCGCAACTCTATCGGAAAGTCAAAGTTGTTTTGGAGTTCAATAAATCTCAGCGCCATATCCGTGGCGGAATTGCCACGCGTCTGAAATATAAAAAATCGCTGTAAAACGGTTCGGCCTTTTTGCCGGGTTCACTTGCTTCGGTCGGGCAGAGATCCCTTACGGCATATCGCTTTCCAGCACCGCGACGCCGCGCGGCTCTACCGGGGTGGAAAAGACAATCTGGGTTTCCGTCGGGCCGAATTTCTGAAGCTGACCGATAAATTCATCCAGTTCCAAAGTGCTGTGAAAAACCACTTTGATCAGCATGGAGTAATTGCCGGTAACGCAATTACATTCCACCACGTTTGACCTGGAACGGATAAAAGGATAAAAATCCGGCTTTTGGCTGGGCGACATGCGCAGATTAATAAACGCCGTAATATGGTACCCGAGCTTGTTCTGGTTCACCGAAGCGTGATAGCCGCTGATTACCCCCTGTTTTTCCAGCTTTTCAATCCGGGCGGAGATTGCGGGAGAGGACAAGAACACTTTTTTCGACAGTGCTTTAATCGGAATTCGCGCATTTTTCTGAAGGGCGGTAATTAGAGTTGCGTCGATTTTATCCATCTATCCATCTCCTTGTAAAATAGCTTGATAAATTATAAAAAAGCCGAGTAATCTTAAAATAAAAAAGGAGCGAGCCAGAAAATCAAGCTGACGTGCTCCTTAAAATTTAATTTTATTATAAATCCTTTTAACCTTTTTTTATTCTAATTTAAAAAATTAAATAAAAATATTTTATAAAACAAGACATAAATCGAAAAAAAAGGAAAAAATGATTTTTAGAGGGTTCTGTTTTTTTCGAAGCGTCGCAGATTTTTACTGCCCTGAAAGCGAAAATTTGGGCCGCATGATTTTACAGGAACCGCGGATAAAATCAGCGTGAAGTTGTGATATAATTAAAAAAAAGACGCGCGTTAGGATGGAGGTGGTTTTACGCGTCTGTTTATCTCCATTGCGCTGAAACCCACAGTCAAAAGTACGCTGGAAGAAGTGATGCGGGGCCTTCGGCCCTGCTGTGAAAGCGGAAGGTTCACGCGGACGGAAAACCTGCACCTGACCCTTATTTTCCTGGGGGAGACTTCTCCCGAAAAAATAGTTCTGGTGCGGGAAGCGATGGATGCCGTCCATAGTTCGCCGTTTTTTCTGCATATTGGCGGATTTGGCTATTTCCGCAGGGAAGGCGGGGATATTTTCTGGGCCGGTGTGGAGCGTTCGGAGCCCTTGATGTCCCTGCACTGTCAAATGAGTTCGCAGCTGCGGGCGCGCCGGTTTGCGCTTGAAAAACGCGGCTTCCGCCCTCATCTGACGCTGGTGCGGCAGGCGGTTTTAAAGCGGGAGTATGACCACGGTGCTTTTGTAGTGCCCGCAATGAAAATGCCGGTGGACAGAATCACACTGTTTCGGTCGGATCACCCGGGAGGAAAGCTTCGCTATACTCCCGTTTATGAAAGACGGATTTCCTGAGGAGGAGAAACAATGAAAGCATTGGTCACCGGGGCAAGCTCTGGGATCGGAAGGGACTTTGCGCGGGAGCTGAGCAGGAGGGGGTATGACCTGATCCTTGCCGCCAGACGTGTTCCGCGCATGGAAGAACTGGCTCGAAATCTGAAAACGCATGTCAGCGTGGTGGGAGTGGATCTGGCAAATCTGGATCAGTGCTATGATCTTTACCGCCAGGCCCGCGGCGAAAATGTCGATGTGCTGATCAACTGTGCCGGCTTCGGCATTTTCGGGCCGTTCGATGAAACCGATCTGAGGCGGGAGCTCGAATTGATCAATGTCAATATCCGTGCCATGCATATCCTAACCAAACTGTTTTACAGGGACTTTAAACACCGCGATTCCGGCTGCATCCTGAATGTGGCTTCTTCCGCCGCATTCCAGCCGGGGCCGCTGCTCTCCAGCTATTACGCTTCGAAAGCCTATGTCCTTCGCCTTTCGCAGGCGCTGGCGGAGGAGCTGCGTCGCGACGGCAGCCGGGTTTACATCGGCGTGCTCTGTCCGGGGCCGGTGCGCACGGAGTTTGACTCCGTCGCAAATGTGCGGTTCAGCGTCAAAGGCCTTTCCAGCGAATTTGTCGCGCGCTATGCGCTGGACAAAATGTTTGCGCACAAAACTCTGATTGTGCCTGGCTTCACCATGAAAGCGGCCCTGTTTGCAGAGCGCTTTCTGCCGCAGTCGGCTGTGGTGCGGCTGGCCTACCATATGCAGAAGAGAAAGACGCGGCCGAACTGAAAGATATTTTAGAATAAATCCTTGACAAGCAACTCCTACAAATGTAATATATTTATATCATACATTTGTAGGAGTTGCTTGTTATGCGTAAACTGCCCCGTCTTCCCGGCGCGGAACTCAAAGTGATGATGGCGGTCTGGAACGGTAAAGAATATCCGGTTTCCACCGCGCGCCTCCATAAGATTCTGGAACTTGAGAAACCGTGGAGCACCTCGGCTCTTCAGACCCTTTTGAACCGGCTGATCGCACGCGGTTTTCTAAGGAGTGAGAAGCGCGGAAAGAATCGCTGTTATACGCCGCTGATCGGCGAAGAAGAATATCTTGCGGATGAGAACAGAAGCGTGCTGGAAAAACTGAATGGAAACTCCGTTACGCGGCTGGTCGCATCCCTTTATGACAGCCATTCCATCACGGAAGAGGATTTGAAAGAGCTACGGGCTTTTTTGGAGGAAAGGACGGGAAAAGCATGAATTTTCTGACCGAAGTCGCCGCGCGCACGGCGGAAATTTCCGCCGGGGCGTCCCTCCTGATTCTGGCACTCTTTCTGGCCGGCGGTGCGACCCGGAAAGCCTTTGCCGCCCGGTGGCGGTACTGGGCCTGGCTGGTGCTTGCGGTCAGGCTGCTGGTTCCGTTCCACTTTGCGGCCCCGGCCCCGGCTGTCACGATTCCGGCGCCGCGGCAAAGCCTGACAGTTACTGTTCCCGCCGCGCGGAACGCAGGTTCTGCAGCCGTTGCGGTTTCCGGAACAGCCCGGGAGACAGCAGAGCCGCTTCCGGCGCGTCAGGAAACCCGCACCGTGCCGTTGCGGGCGGTGCTTGCCGTCCTGTGGGCTGGCGGTGCCGCGTGCTGCCTTGTCTGGACGGCTGTGTCCAGTGCGCAGTTTCGGCGGCGGTATCTGCGGTGGAGCTCGGAGGAACCGGACAGCGAAACCCTGCATCTGTTCCGGGAGGCGTGCACGGCGGCCGGGGCCGGAAACCGGATCCGCCTGATGCGCTGCAAAAAAGGGATCAGCCCGATGATGACAGGCCTGTTCCGCCCTGTGCTGCTCCTGCCGGCGGAAGCTTTTACCCCCGGCGAACTGCGCGTTGTGTTCCGGCATGAACTGACGCATTATAAGCGGCGCGACCTGTGGTATAAACTGCTGCTTGCCGCCGCCTGCGCTTTCCATTGGTTTAACCCGCTTGTCTGGCTGATGGTGCGGGAGGCAAACCGGGATCTGGAGCTTTCCTGCGACGAGGCGGCGCTTCTGGGAGCGGAGCCGGCGTTTCGGGAAGAATACGGCCGCGCGGTTCTCTCCGTGGCCCAAAAGGGTGTGCTGCGCCGCTCGATGCTTTCCACCTGCTTTGGCAGCGGAAAAAAAGAACTGAGGCGCCGTCTGGAAACAATTCTAGACACAAAAGGAAAACGCCGCGGCGCGGCAGCGCTCTGCCTTGTTCTCGTTCTGGCGATTGCCTGCGGTGCGTTTATCGCCTGCGGGCCGCGGACAGTCGGATTCCGAAAGGATGGAAAGGCCATTTCGGCACGGCAGGCGAGGACCATGGCGAAACAGATGATTCAGGCGCGCACGAAGTATATTGGAAACGCCAGCGCGGTCGGCAGGGTGCTGGGCACCCTGCCGCCTTTGCCGGACGGAATAACGCAGAAAGAAATCTCCCTTCAGACAAGCGCCAAACCGTATGGACTGACAGTCAGCTATATGGCGCGGAATGACGAAGTCCTTACGAAAACAGACCTTGTCTGGGCTTACCGGAATGCGGCGCTTCTGCTCAGCCTGATTCAAAATGCCGGCCGCATTACCTTTCAGGTCTCCGGGCCGGACTGTCAGATGACTTTTACTTATACGCAGGAGCAGGCGGCGAAGCTGGAACAGACGGATGTAAGGAAATTTTCGCAGGGAGAAGCTGAAATGGGAAAATTTCTGATGGAGCTTCAAAGCCGCAGCGCGGCGGATTTTAACGGGCGGGAGGTTGGTGGACTGACCGCCGATCAGGAGCAGCACGCGCTGGAAAAGAGTCTGAGCGCTTCCGCGCAGCTGATGCTGCTCCGGGAGCAAACCTTCGGCGGTGCTGATTTTCACCTGTTCTGCAAAGTCCCATCCTTCCAAAGCCCGCGGCAGAACCGGCGCTATGCGGTTTCGAAAGATGGCAGCACGGTGCTTACGCTGGAGAATCCCTGCCCTCCGAACTCCAAGGCTCAAAAAGGCTCGGCGCAGGCCGGAGCGCTCCCGTCTTATGTGCATCATTCGGATCAGACGGCGGAAAGCGCCGTTTACCAGGCGCTGGCTCAATTTAACTCGGAACCTTGCACGCCGGGCAACGTGGTGATCAATGCTCCGGCAATCTACGGAAGCTTTGAGGAAAACGGTGTGCTGCGGATTTTTGCAACCGTCCATTCGGCGGAGTATGAGCTGGACGGAGATGTGCTGAATTCGGTCAGCGGAGGATCGATCCCGATGGAACTCCGCTTTTCCAAAAACGGAGCCTCGTGGCGTCTGTCTGGGCACACCGCTGCGAAAGACGGTTCCTACTTTGCGGATTCTATCCGCAGTTTCTGCGCGCCGCACAGCGACGTGGCAAAAAAAATGCTTTCAAATTATGGAACCGGCAAGAATTTTGATAAGCTGATGAAGAAAAACCTTCAGGAATATGTCCGGCAGTCCGGACTGAAAGCAAACTGTTTTCATGACGGCGCTGAAGATATCCCGATCTTTTCCTAAGACAAAAAAGAATTGAAAAAGCCGGAACCACAGTACTGTGGTTCCGGCTTTTTCAGCATTTTGCTCGGAATTCAACCACTTTGCCGAGAATTTTAACCGGCAGGTCCACAATTTCTTTGTTTGTATAATAGGAGATTTCGTATTTAGAATTGTAAGGCAAAAGGAGGATGCCGGTTCTCTGAATTGCCACGCGGATCACTTTTGCATTCCCGTCACCCGTCTGAATGACGGCGATGTCTCCGTTTTCCACGGTATTTTGCCGCCGTGCAATGGCGATGTCCCCATCGAAGATGCGCGGTTCCATCCAGTCGCCGCAGACCCGGATGCCAAAATATTCCCCATCGGTTTTCCAATAGGGGTTAAAGTCCAGAAAAAACAGGATAGAACCGCAAAGACCCGAAAGCGGTTTTGACTGCAGACTGGAATAAATGGGGATCTTTCCCGTAGCACTGTTTTTATCGGGGTGGATGTTGTCGATCCCGAGAAGGTAATCGACCGATACCCCAAAAAAGTCTGCCAGGCGGAGCAGCGTCTTTTTGTCCGGTTCATATTTTTCGTTTTCATAACCGGAAAGTGATGATTGACTGACATGAATTACTTTTGCAAGTTCTTCCTGCTTCATTGATTTTTGCAGGCGTAAAAAACGGATCCTGTTCATCCTCCATATCAGCCCTTTCAATTCAATTCTACAAATTGCATTAGAAAAGTAAATGAAATATCAATTAACCTCATTGAATGTATTGACATATCTATTTTACTGATATATACTAAACTCGATTTGAAAAATCAATATTATCCTATGAAACAGCTTTATATGTAATTTTTTGTGACTGAAGGAAAAAAAGCTGTTCTATTTTTCGTGTCTAAAGGAGGTTAAAGATTCGATGAAATCAAAGAATAATATTCAAAATGTAAAATTAGCGAAACTGCTTGCAGTGGTTCAGTTAGCAATTTCGATAATGGGTATTCTATGCGCTGGATTTGGAATTTATACACTGTCCCGGCTCCTGAATGGGCAGGATTTATCTCAGATGAAGCAGTCCGCTCCTTGGATCATGGTGGTATTCGGCGCCTTTTGTTTTCTGTTTTTTCTTTCGGTAGTCTTTACCATTGTATGGATCCCAAAGACATTTTCAAAGCCCTTGGAAAAGATGAAAAATGCCATTCAGGACTTTTCGAAGGGAAAGTTAAAGGCGGATCTCAGTGCAGAGGCTCAGAATGAAATCGGCGGCCTGACGAATTCCCTCGGTTCTGCCTTTGTCAAGCTGAAGAAAGATATCGACGAGATTTTGAAAATGCTGGAGCGGATTTCTGACGGAGACCTTGCGACGGAGGTCACCAGAGATTTTGAGGGGGATTTTGCCCCGATCACCGCCTCGTTCCGCGAGATTCTGCAAAAACTGAATCATACCTTTGCAATCATGGAGTCGACTTCCGACCAGGTAGACAGCGGTGCCCAGCAGGTTTCGGCAACGGCTGAGCAACTGGCACAGGGTGCGACCGAGCAGGCGGCTTCCGTAGAGGAACTGTCTTCTTCCACGCAGGAAATTTCGAAAAGCATTGATGAGACGTCGAAGCATATCAGTAAAGTGACGTCCTTCATGGCCAAAACGATAGACGACGTCCATGACAGTAACGATCAGGTCGAACAGATGCTTACTGCCATGGGGGAGATCAACACTTCCGCCGATGAAATCCAGAAGATTATTAAAGTAATTGATGAAATCGCTTTCCAGACCAATATCCTCGCGCTGAATGCCGCGGTGGAAGCTGCGCGCGCCGGAGATGCCGGCAAGGGGTTTGCCGTCGTTGCCGATGAAGTGCGGTCGCTTGCAGGCAAATCCGCCGACGCCGCCAGCAAGACGACGGCTCTGATTGAAAGTGCAATCGCAAAAGTGAAAGACGGTACCGAAATTGCCGACAAAACGGCAGAATCGCTGAAGCAGGTATCCGGTCAGATCGGCGAAATCAACGAAGCGGTGGAGAAGATCGACCGTGCTTCGTCAACACAGTCCGGAGCGGTGCAGCAGATCACCCAAGGGCTGGAACAGATTTCAAGCGTCGTTCAAACAAATTCCGCTTCAGCGGAAGAAAGCGCCGCGGCCAGCGAGGAGCTTTCAGGCCAGGCGGATCTGCTCCGGAAAGAGTTGAGCCGGTTCCGGCTGAAGAAAGATTCCGCTGTTTCTTCCGGTTTGGATGGCAAAAACAAAAAGACGGCGCTCCACAGTCTTCCGCAGAGTAAAAAAACAAGCTCGGATCTGCAAAAAAGCGTCTCCTAAAAATCGGTATAAAAAAAGCCCGAAACGCTCACAGGCGTTTTCGGGCTTTTTACTATTCTAAAAAATGTTCTTTTATTTTTGGTAAAAGCAATTCATTCCCGGATAAACGGCCGCTGTGCCAAGATGCGATTCAATCCGCAGAAGCTGATTGTATTTCGCAACGCGTTCGGTTCGGCTGGGAGCGCCGGTTTTGATTTGCCCGACATTCATGGCCACGGCAAAGTCGGCGATGGTGGTGTCCTCTGTTTCGCCGGAACGGTGGGAAACCACCGCCGTATAACCTGCGTTGTGCGCCATTTTAATGGCCCGGATGGTCTCGGTCAGCGAACCGATTTGATTGAGCTTGATCAGGATTGAATTTGCACAGTTCATGGTGATTCCCTTTTCAAGCCTTTTGGTGTTGGTGACGAACAGATCGTCGCCGACCAGCTGCACTTTGGAACCCAGAGCCTCCGTGATTTTTGCCCAGCCCTGCCAGTCCTCTTCGCCCAGCGGGTCCTCAAGGGAGCGGATCGGGTATTTCGCAACGACGTCTTTCCAGTAGGCGATCATCTGGTCGGTCGTATAGTGCGTTTTGTGCTTCGGAAGCGTGTAGCCGCCCGGTCCGGCCCATTCGCTGGACGCCGCGTCAATGGCGAGGACAAAGTCGCTTCCGGGCTTGTAGCCCGCGGCTTTCACGGCGCTGAGGATCAGCTCGATCGCCTCCGTGTCGGTCTCGAGGCTCGGGGCGTAGCCGCCTTCGTCGCCGACCGCGGTGGAAAAGCCCTTGCCCTTCAGAATGGCCCCAAGCTGATGGAACACTTCCGTGCACCAGCGCAGCCCTTCCGAAAAGCTGGGCGCCCCGACCGGCATAATCATAAATTCCTGGATGTCGATGTTGTTCGCCGCGTGGGCGCCGCCGTTCAAAATATTCATCATGGGGACGGGGAGCGTGTCCGCGCTGACCCCGCCGATGAAGCGGTACAGCGGGATGCCGAGCGCGTTGGCCGCGGCCCGCGCCGCCGCGAGCGAAACGGCGAGGACCGCGTTCGCCCCGAATTTGGATTTGTCCGCGGTGCCGTCCGCCGCGAGGATGGAGCCGTCCACCGTGGCGGTATCCGTCGCGTCCAGCCCGATGACGACCTCGCTGATGCTCTGGTCGATATTGCCGACCGCCTTTGTGACGCCTTTGCCGCCGAAGCGGGACTTGTCGCCGTCGCGGAGTTCCAGCGCCTCAAACGTTCCGGTCGAAGCGCCGCTCGGGACGGCCGCGGTTCCGGTCACTCCGTTTTCCAGCCGGACGGTGGCCTCGACCGTGGGGTTCCCGCGGGAGTCGAGGATCTGCATCCCCCGGACGCCGACGATTTTATAATCTGCCATGATTTGATACCTCTTTTTCCATGAGATTTGGTTAGCATAGGCATACTATCTCTAATAATAAACATATCATATCTATTATGATGAATGATAAACAATTTATGAACAGAATGGGAAATTTATGTGTCACCGGATTGCGGGGGAACCCATTCGTCAGCACGGGAACGGTATTTTTCCGCCTCGGCGGGGGCGCCGAGCTTCTCGTAGCAGGCCGCGAGGCCGCGCAGGGGAATATCTCCGGAAGAATGGACATTCAGCTCGCTCTGCGCCCCGAAGGCCGCGGTGTAGTACCAGGTAGCCGCCTCTTCCCAGTCGCCGGACGCCTTGAAGTATGCGCCCAGCTCGCAGCAGACTTCGGCGCACGGATCGGCGATGACGTTTTTGAGGGCCGTTTTGAACATCGCGGCCGCGTCGCCTTTCAGCCGGGCACCCCGCACGGCGACGCACTGCGCCACGCGCACTTCGTCGAGGCCGCGGTTTTCGTCGTGCAGGACCGGCTCGAAGCAGGGAAGCGCCGCCAGCACGTCGCGGTCTGTGCCGCTGATGAACAGCTCCTTGGCGTACATCCGGGCAAGGCGTTCGCTCAGGGGGCCCGCTTTCGCGGCGGCTTCCAGCAGGGAGAAGTCCCGGCCGGAATGAAGGCCGGCGGGCATATGGCGAACGGTGATGCCGCTGTTGACGATGCGGACGCCCAGGTCGACGGTTTCGTGGACCGGGTCGACCCAGCGGAACGTGCGCAGGCGCCGGAACAGTTTCGGGCGGAGCTCCGTGTCGAAATTGTAGGCGGTGTTGTACCGCGTCTGGTTGGCGTATTTCATCTGAACGATTTCCGCATCCGGCGGCAGAGTCCGCTTCAGCCGCAGAAATTTCCGGCGGTTTTCCTCGTCCAGGACTTCGTCGGCGTCCGCGGAATAGATGTAATCCATCGACGCCTTGGAAAACACGAAATTCCGCGCGGCGGAAAAATCGCCCGTCCAGGGGAAGTTATAGATTTTATCGGTATAATTCGCGGCGATTTCTTTGGTCCGGTCGGCGGAGCCGGTGTCCGCCAGGACGATTTCGTCCGCGATGCCGGAAAGGCTGCCCAGGCAGCGGTCCAGAACGGCTTCTTCGTTTTTGACGATCATGCAGACGCTGATGCGGATCATGGGCTTCCCCTCTTTCCTTTTTATTATAGCACATTTTTCCTTTCTCCGCCGCAGCTTGGCAACGCTAAGGATTGACAGCCTGCGGACGATAGATATAATAGAGGTATTCTAAATTTTGATGCCCCGGTTTCGGAAACAGAGAGGATTTTTATCAATGAAAGCGTACATACCTGCAAAGCACGCGGCCGCGCCGAAAGGGAAAGGCCCGTTCCACGGGCATGAGATACGGCTTACCGTGGGCCTGATTGTGAAAAACGAGGAGAAAACGCTGGAGAAGTGCCTGTCTTCTCTGAAGCCTCTGCTCGAAGCCGTGCCGAGCGAACTGATCGTCACCGACACCGGAAGCACGGACCGCACGGCGGAAATCGCGGAAAAGTACACCGGCCATATCATCCGTTTTCCGTGGTGCGGCGATTTTTCCGCCGCCCGGAATACCGGCCTGAAAGCGGCGCGCGGGGAATGGTTCCTGTTTCTGGACGGCGACGAATGGTTTGAGGACACCGCCGGTTTGGTCCGCTTTTTTAACAGCGGCGAGTGCGACGGGTACTGGGCGGCTTCCTATATTCAGAGGAATTACACGGACCAGACGGGGGAAACCTTCCACGATTATCATGCCTGCCGGGTTTACCGGATGTACGAGGGAATCCATTTCCGAAATAAAGTGCATGAGGACATTGCGCTGAGGCCGCCGGTCAAGATGCTGGACGATTATGTCCACCACTACGGCTATGTTTTTCGCAACGTGGAGGAAAAAGAGCGGAAGGACCGCCGGAACCGGGATCTGCTGCTGGAAGAACTGAAAGAAAATCCGAAGGACCGGAAAGCGCTCATCCAGGCCGCGGATCGGGCGATCATCAGGGGAGAGTACGAAAAAGCCGTCGAATATGCCGACAAGGGAATTGCAATCAGCGGGCCGGAAGACAGGCTGACGTATAGCCGGATGACGTTTTACCGGATGCGCGCATATTTTCTGTGGGGATGCCATGAAGACGTGCTGAACACGCTGACGGAATTCCTGTCTCACAAACTCCGGCCGAGCGTTTTTGATCTGGAGTTTTTCCGGATGGGCCAGATTTCGGCGTTTTCTTTGAAGCGGTACGGCGAGGCGCTGAAATACGGGCGCGGATACCTGCGGTTTTATCGGAATTATCTGGACGGGAAAATTGACCATGCTCTGCTGATGTGCAATATTTTCTATTTCATCTCACCGGAATCCAGAGACCAATGCCTGGTGGTCAACGCCAGGGCGCTTTTGGCAGAGGAAAAGCCGAAAGAGGCGCTGGACTGCCTGAGAAAACTGGACCTTTCCCGGAAGAATTCGACGAAAAACGAAAGCCCGGCCGTGTGTTTCGAGCTTGCCGGCCGGCTGGGGGACTGGTCGGTCCCCGTGGAGTATTACCGGAAGCTTCTGAAACTGGACGATACCGGCAAGCTGCGGGATTTCGAGAGGGCCGCCGAATCGTATCTTCTCAAATACCCTTCCAGACAGGCGGCGGTATGTGAGGCTTTTGCCCGGGAAGAAGGAGACGGCGACTGCTTTTTGCTTGGCCGCCTGTGCTGTGCGGAGCTGAACAAGGACCGGAAGGCGGCCCTTGCCGCTCTGGACCGTTTTGGTCAAAAAAGCTGGCGGCAGGATTTTAATTATGCGGACGTCCTGTATTACGCCATGAAGGAAAAAATCAACCTGATGCCGTTTTTGCTGAAAACCGATCCGGAAAATCTGCCGACGTTTGCCTCCAACATGCAGAGGCAGCATCCGGATTTTGCGGACGTGGTTTTTGGCTATTTCAACATGTATTCCTTTGAAAATGTCCGGGGGCTTTCCGGTACGGTCTGCCTGCTGGAACGTGCGGTTCTGACCCGGGAAGCGGAGCGGGATGCGGAACAATACGGCAGGCTGTTCCGAAGCTATGCGGATTCTTCCGTGAAGTACGCCCGCGCGGTTTACAAAAGGGAGTTGTTTACGCCTTCCAATCTCGCCGTTCTGCCGCGCCGGTCCCGGTTTGCCTATTACGCCGGGCAGGCGTTTGCCGCGCGGGACCGTTCGGACGGCGTCCATTATTTGTCCGGGCTGCGGGCGGCGTTAAAGGAATATCCGGTGATGAAGGAGCCGGTCCGCTTCCTGCTCGAGCGTTTTGAAAAAGAGCAGGACGAGCGGGATAAAAAGGCCGGAGAATTCAACATCCTTGCCGGACAGGTCAAGCGGAAGATCGAGACGCTGCTCCGGACGGGAAACCTGGAGCAGGCCGGTCAGGTAACCGCCCAGCTTGCAAAGCTGATGCCGGAGGATCAAGACGTCCTTCGGTTCCAGAAGCTGACTCATACGGAGCCAACCATGAAAGAACTGGCTTCCCGCCTGCCGCAGTAACTGGGCTTCCCTTTCAGGGGAAGCTGTCCTCATTCGGCGCTGCGCGCCACCTTCCCCAGAGAGAAAGGCATGGCTTTGGGGGAAGGCTAAAACAAGCCCCCGGCGAAAGCCGGGGGCTTGAAAGTATTGCCAAAAGGATGAATCAGCCTTTCAGCAGGGTAAGAACATTCTGCGGAGCGGTGTTGGCCTGCGCCAGCATGGCGGTCGCAGCCTGCGACAGGATCTGGTTCTTCGAATACTGGACGTACTCGTCGGACATATCCACGTCACGGATAGAACTTTCCGCGGAAGTGAGGTTTTCGCTCATGGTGCTCAGGTTGTTGGACGCGTGCTCGAGACGGTTCTGCAGGGCGCCGAGGTTCGCACGCTGTGCGGTCACATTCTGAATTGCCGTTTTGATGGTATCAATTGCGCTCTGCGCATCTCCCTGGGTGCCAACGCTTAAATCAGCAACGCCAAGAGAAGCAGCGGTCATGTTGGAAATGTTCAGAGTAATCTGCTGTGCCTCCACGTTGTCAGAGCCGATCTGCAGGGTCAATGCCGTCGTTGCGAGATTGCCGTTCAGAAGGTTGATGTTGTTGAAGTTTGTGGAACCCGCGATCCGGTCGATTTCGGAAATCAGAGCGGTAACTTCCGCCTGCAGATTGCCACGGTCTGTGTTAGTTCCATCCTCATAAACACCGTTGGCGGACTCAACAGCCAGCGTGTTCATCCTCTGCAG
>DHDF01000041.1:1520-24976 GCA_002399225.1 bacterium UBA4883 | reverse complement strand
GCCCGAGGACACCACAAACGCCGTGCCGTCAAGGTTTTCGGCGCTTTTCTTTTTGTCAGAAAAGGAAAGCCTGCGATCGGATAAAATCCGGCCGCAGGCTTTGATGAAGCAAACTGATCTATGCTCTCTCTGGCCTTTTGCTCAGCAAAAGCTTCTGAGGGAGCAGTGCCTGCTGCTATTGTGCGGCGACACTGTTTTTGCGAAGTTTTCTTGCTTCCCAGTGGTTGACGCAAACGGAGCAGGAGATATCGCCCATGATGTTCAGTGTGGTACGGCCCATGTCGAACAGACGGTCGATGCCGAAGATCAGACCTATGTAAGTAGGATCGATGCCGACGGCTTCCAAAACCATCGTCAGCATAATGACGCCGGAACCGGTCGTGCCAGCTGTACCGATGGAGGCCAGCGTCGCGGTAACGACGATTAAGATCATCTGGCTCATTGTCAGGTGGACTCCGACGCAACAGGCGATGAAAACGGTGGCCACGCATTGATAAATGGCGGTGCCGTCCATATTGATCGTAGCACCCAGCGGCAGAACAAACGAAGATACTTCCGAATTAACATCCATCTTATCACAGCACTCTTTGGAAAGCGGCAGCGTCGCAACGGAGGAAGTAGAGGAAAACGCAAAGATGGCAGCCGGAGCAATGCTCTTAAAGAACTTGATGGGATTCATACCGGCGAACACCTTGACCGACATGCTGTAAACAATAACGGCGTGCAGGATGTATCCGATGTAAGCTGCGGCAAGCACAATGGCGAGGCTGCCCAGGATCTGCGGCCCCTGGCTTGCAACGACCCAGGTCATCAAGCAGAAAACGCCGATCGGGGAGATCGTGATGATAAACATCATAATTTTCATCATCACGGCGTATAAAGAGGAGACCAGATCTGCCGCCATTTTTCCTTTTTCACCGACCGACAAGATCGCGGCGCCGAACAGCAGGGCGATCACGATGACCTGCAGCATGTTGGCGCTGGTCAGTGACTTCCAGAGGTTGCTCGGGAAAATGTTGACGATCGTGTCCATCATATTGCTTTTTGCAGTGGAATGGAATGCCTGCCCTCCGCTCATTTTCAGCACAGGGAAAGAGCCCTGAAATAAGCTGGCAATCACTAGGCCGATTACGCAGGCAATCGCCGTGGTGGCTAAAAAATAAACAATGGTTTTCCAGCCGATGGAGCCTACCTTTTTAATGTCCTGCATCGAAACGATGCCGTCAACCATGGAAAGCAGAACAATCGGCACGACAACGAATTTCAGCAGATTGATGAAAATTGTGCCGAACGGCTTGATATAGCCTGTGGTAAAGTCCCCGGCGGCTTTGGCTCCCATGGATGCCCACAGAATGGCGCCCAGCACGATGCCGGCGACCATGGAAATTCCAATCCATGCCGGGAGCGACAGTCCCTTCTTTTTCTTTTCCATTTTTCTCACACCTTTCTCAGACTCATATTAGTTTTAACGAAAGTGCTGAAGAATCACAAATTCTGAAAGATTCCCCCTTCATAAAAACAAAAATTCTTTCTTATCTTATCACAATTTCTGACAAAATACATCAATTATTCCTGTAAGATTTTCACAGATTGAATTCCCCCGCGGAATGTTCTTCCGCCGTACGGCTGCTTCCCTGCCCTAAAATTCAATAGCTTCTGTCCGCAAAAAACGGTGTTTCTACAAACGCTTTAACCGCGGCAAGGCTTTCGCGGTTGCCCAAAGCCCACATCAGCTTCATGGTCAAGGCTTCCGTTGTCATGTCGGCCGCGGAAATGATTTTCTGTTTTGCAAGCCGCTGGCCAATGGCATAGATGCCCAGATCGATTCCTTCCAGAAGGCATTGGGTTGTAACCGCCACGGCTACGCCCGCTTGAACGAGTTCCTGAACTTTGGAAACAAGGTCATAATCTTCATTCGGGATTCCGCCGATCCCAAAACTCTCCAGAACAACGCCCTTGCAGTGCTCTTTGATGAAGTCAAACACCTCCGGCCGAATTCCCGGGAACATCTTTAAAATCAGGAGATTCTCGCAAAGATCCGCTTTTATCTGAAAAGGCTGCAAAGGCGCCCTTTTCAATTCATCCCACTGGCAGTCGCTGGAAGTTAAAACCTTGTTATAAGTAATTTTCCCATGCTTAATGTATGCCACCGTCGGAAAATTAATGCTTGCAAAAGCATCGGGGCTCCGCGTTTTCACTTTCACTGCATGGGTTCCGTTGATCAGCCTGCCGTCAAACAAAACGAACACGCCCCGGATCTTTTCACAGGCGAATCGAATGGCGTCGGACAGATTCTGTTTTGCGTCCGTATAGGGCTTTTCCATGGCAATCTGAGAGCCGGTGAGTACCACGGGCTTTTTGATGTTTGGGAGCATGTAGGTCAGGGCCGCTGCGGTATATCCCATCGTATCTGTCCCGTGCGTGACGACAAAGCCATCATATTCGCGGTAATGCTCCCCGATGGTCTCTGCAATTTTAACCATCTGTTTCGGGTTCATATTGGTGCTGTCAATGCTCATGACGGAACGGCAAGACAGTTTGCAGATGTCTTTCATCCACGGAACGTAGGCTAAGATCCGCTCGGCGTCCAAGTCGGGAGCTAGACCCTCCTTAGTTTCAGACGATGCGATGGTTCCTCCCGTTGCAATCAAAAGTATTTTTTTCATCCGTTTCTTTCCCCCTGGAATCTTCAATCTGTCCCTTTCCCATTTGCGCGTTCGAAACGCTGCTTTAGCACAACAATGTTCCTATCATACTTCTAAAGCATCAAACTGTCTAATCCTTTTATTTGCTTACAGAATGATATAGTAAGCTCTTTTCTTTATAAACTTCATAATCTGTTTGTTATTGTCAAAAATATGATCAGACCCGGAGCCCTCCTTTGCTTCTTTTTGCCAGCGGGTCCCCGGGGAAAAGCCGAAGTGGTCGAATTTTCAGAGGGCCTTTTAACAAATCTGCTGTAAAAAAATGCGGAAGTGGCAGCCGCCGCACTTTTACGCAATGCAATTTTCATACAATTTATTATACTTTCCGGTTGAGATTTTGTACAGGGGGTCCATGTCTGTCCGGCGGGCGCCGTGCTGCGGGAAAAGGCTCCGCAGGGGCGTCTTTTTTTGCTTTGTTACGGAGAATACGAAAATTAAAGTTTTTTTGAAAGTCAAAGGCCGTCATAAAATTAACTAAAAAGAAAACGAATCAAGCACAATAATGCGCAAATAGTGACAAAGATCGAAGAAAAACCTTTACAAATGTTCCTTGTGTTGGTATGATAAGTCACATCCCAAAAACGGATGCCGCAGATGCCTTTAAACTTGCTCCTTTTGCAAATGGGTTTTGTGCTTTCCTCATGCGCAAAATTCCTTTTAAAGGCGGTGCGGCTTCTTGCTGCAGATTTTTGCCAAATTATTATAGGGAAGGGAGATTGTCTATGCAGTTTGTTGCTTCCATAACAATTTTTGTTGTCGTAATGGCGCTGATTATAAGTGAGAAAGTCAACCGAACCGTAGCGGCTTTGGCCGGTGCATGTTTGGTGGTCCTTTTCAAAATCATGACCTTTCAGCAGGCCTTGAGCTACATCGATTTCAACACGCTGGGCGTTTTGGTCGGCATGATGATTATCGTCGGCATTGTAAAAAATACGGGCGCCTTTGAATATCTCGCCATTTTTGCGGCCAAAAAAGTAAAAGGTGATCCCTGGAAGATCATCCTCAGCCTCAGCCTGATCACAGCCGTGATCTCAGGAATTTTGGACAATGTCACAACGGTTCTGCTGATTGTGCCGATGACGTTTGTTATCACCGATACTTTGGATCTAAATCCAATCCCGTTTCTGATTCCGGAAATTATCGCGTCGAACCTCGGGGGCACGGCAACCCTGATCGGCGACCCGCCGAACATTATGATCGGCAGTGCTTCCAATCTGGGATTCACGGATTTTCTTGTCAACTTGTGGCCTATTATCGCGATCATTTTCGTTGTGCTGTTTCTAATCTTTAAAATGCTGTTCCGAAAGCAGCTTGCGATCAGCGAAGAAAAAAGACAGGAAATTCTGAGCTTTGACGAAAAGAAAGCGCTGAAGGATATTCCCCTTTTGAAAAAGTCGATCGCTGTGCTGGTGCTTGTTATCGCGGGCTTTTTCTTTCATACGCAGCTTGGCCTCACTTCCGCGATGGTCGCCCTGAGCGGCGCGGCACTTCTTCTTCTGCTGAGCGGTGCAAGCGTGGATGAAGTGTTCTTAAATGTGGAGTGGCCGACGCTGTTTTTCTTTGGCGGCCTCTTTGTACTGGTCGGCGCGCTTGAGAAAGTCGGCGTGATCAACGATCTGGCTACCGTAGTCGTACATCTGACGAAAAACAATCTGCTTCTGACTGGCGTTGTCCTCATTTGGTTTGCCGCGCTGGCATCCTCTGTTTTGGATAACATCCCGTTTGTGGCTACGTTGATTCCGCTGATCAAAGCCCTGGGAGTTCACGGCATGAGTATCACGCCGCTCTGGTGGGCGATTTCCCTCGGCGCATGCTTGGGCGGCAACGGAACCCTGATCGGCGCTTCCGCCAACGTGGTGGTGTCCGGGCTGGCGGAAAAGCATGGCTGCAAGCTGTCTTTCGCGGAATATACAAAATATGGATTTCCTCTGATGATTGTATCAATTTTACTTTCAATGATCTATCTTATTGTATTTTATCTGGTATAATAATAGAAACAAGGGGGAGTCATCCATGAATGGTATGAGTGCCAATCAGGAAGAAATCGATATGAAACTGACGCAGCTGGGCGCAAAAGTGACCAGCCTGCATGGGATCATCAGCTTTATCCATTTCTATTTCGGCCAGACAGAACTGTCTTATGTGTACAACATCAATGTAAAGGACAAGTTTTTCCTTCAGATGGTGAAACCTTACCCGCTGGCGGCGGGCGTCTTTTCCAACTCACAGGAAATGGTGCAGTACATTAAAAATGACATCCGTCAGTTTCAGAATGCCAGCAAAAGCAATGTGTTCAATGAGTTTATCACCGTGAATAAAAACCTCTGCGAATCGGTTCAGACGATCAAGGATGTGTTTATGTCTTATAATATTCCGAAAGACAAGATGAAGCAGGTTAGGGAAAAGGCCGACGAACTTTCTGGCTTGCTTCGTGAAATTAAAAAAACAAGCCCTTCTCTTTGAATTGAGCCGGGCTCAGGCCCTTTTGGCGGAGCGTATGCTTTAGGGCCAGAAAACACAAGAGGACGGACCGGGTTTTTAACCCGGTCCGTCCTCTTGTCATAGGAAAAGGCTTTGCGACCCGCCGGGCCGCAAAAGAATGGCGGATTTCCAGTTTTGATAGAAAGCCGAAGCGAACAGCTCGCTTTTCATCAGGTACCACCGACCGTCCGGGAAGCGCATAGAGATCATGAGGTCAAAACCGTTTTTCCCCGCGGTAAGAGTGCTGCGGTACAGCCAGGCACGGTGGGAGAGAATCAGCGGATCATCGCTTGGGTAAAATGGAATCCCATTTGAAAAATGGACGCCGTCCGAAGAGTGGGACAGAAACAGGGAAAAAGAATAGTCGGAAAGGTTGATTCCTGTCTGGAGCAGGTAGTACTGGCGGTTGTATTGAATGATATCCTGATGCCACGGCGCATAATTTTTGGGCAGGGAAAGCACGCAGATGTCGGGGACGCTCCAGTTACTGCCGTCTTTGCTGACCGCGTGCAAAAGCTGATGCCGATAGTTGGTATACCAGAACTCATATTCCGAGCCGCTGTAGTTGACAACGAGACTCAGGATGCCATCCGGGGACCGGTGCATCAGTTCCGGGCTGGACCAATGGATGCCGTCCGAAGAAGTCCGCCGGTAATAAAAGTCCATACTGTAATCCGGCCGAACCGTTTTCCGGTTTCCCCTGTTATAGCGGTACCACAGTTCCATGAGTCTGCCGTGCATGACGATATGGGAATCCGAATAGTGCCCGCCGTAAACGGAGTCCGCGGGGATTCCGGAAATGGGATTTTCCGCTTTTCCGGGCTCTTTCCAATGGATCAGATCATTGGAGACAACCACGGAGGGGTTCTCGTAGGCGGCGGCCCCGCCGGGGTAAGGGGTAAAGGACATCCAGTATTTCCAACCGTTCCAGCCGTCGGGAAAATACAAAATCTTTGGGTGGGTTGCCTGACCGGAACCGTCGTAAGTGGGAACGGAGACAAGGTGGTATTTTTTAGCCAGTTCCGGAAAATCCAGCGAGGAAAAATCCTTCGTCAGCTTTTTCCGATGTTCCAGCGTATGAACTGCAGCGTGTTTTGTTCCTGCCGCGGAGGAGAGGCAAAGCTCTGCCCGTGCAGAAGTTCGCGGCGTCTCTTTTTCCGGCGGTGCCCCGGCGGTGCATCCGGAGCCGGAGAGTAAAAACAAAAGAGCCATAAGAATCGCAGTGCTTTTTTTCAATCAAATTCGCCCCCTGATGAACGACCCGGAACGGGAAGAGCCTTTCTAGACCGCTTCGCCTGTACGCTGCGGGCAGGCTGACTTTTCCATTTTACGGAATCATTTGCTTTCATCGTACTTGCAAAATATGACAAAATCATGAATTTTTCTATTTTCTGTAAAGCTTTCACGCTGTACGCAGGCGACGCGGGCAGTTTATCAAAAAGGCAAAGGACCCCGCCAAGCGGCAAGACCCTTTGCCTTTTATCAATAACAGAATATGACAGGAGGCAAATAAAATTTTACACAACGCTGAACAGCAGCTCGCCGTAGGTCGGGTACGGTAGATAGGCAGTCGAGTCGGAGAAACTAACCATGCGGGATTCGAATTTGTTGCAGGTGAAAGCGAACGGGAAGAATTACATCTCAGATCCAATCCCGCCGGGAGCATCCTATTTAAAATAGCTTGGATAGTATGCCTTGGCCCTGTCGGCGATGTTTGAGATCGTTTCAAGGTGAGTCGCCATTTTATGCTGAGCCAGCAACAGATTTTCCGCTTTGATCGCGTCAACAATCGCATGGTGCTGGTCGATGATTTCGGGAATCCTGTGGTCGAACGCCACATCGAAGTTGCGCCACCGCGCAATATGCAGCATGTTGTCCGAGAGCAGATCGACCAAAGCAGCTCGGCCAACGCTGTCGATCATCGTCTGGTGAAAGGCCGCGTCGATCTTTGGAAATTTCCCATAATAATTCTGTTCATTGCGGCATTTTTCCTGCTCGGCCAGGTTGTCTTCCAGTGCTTTGATGAGAGCCATTCGATCCTCGTCTTTTAGATAGGTGAACATTTCGTAGAGGACTTCTTTTTCCACCGCCGTGCGAAGCATCAGAAGATCGGAAATGTAATTTAAGTCAATCAGACTGACATAAGTGCCCCGCTGGGGATAAATTTCAATAAACCGTAATTGCTGAAGCCGGGTAAAGGCCGTCCGAATTACAGAGCGGGAAACGTAATATCTTTCGGACATCTGATTTTCGCTGATGCGCTGTCCCGGCTCATATTGAAACTTGATAATGCCGCTGAGTATTTTTTGATAAATCTCATCGGCAGTGTAGGGCTCGGTTCGCTTTGCTTTTCCGTTCAGGTAAGTGCTCATATGTGTTTTACTCTCCTATTTTTATTGATACCCGCTTAACCGCTTTAAGTGAGCGATACGGACTGTCTATCTGTTTTAGAAAAATTTCCCGCGATGTGAATGTGGCAAAAATGTATCGACGACAAGTATCCCAGTAAACGTAAAACACAAGAAAGGCGATACCTTCTATAGCAAACAGTTTATCACATGCAAGATAGGCGCGCAAGTGTCAAATTGCTTTTGCATAAATATCCCAGAAAATTATTTCCAAAAAGCAAAATTGTGATAACTGAATATTGTCTGCGGAAGATCAGCAGTATCTTCCGACGCGCTACTTCCACTAAATCATTTGCGGAAGGTTCAGCTGATATGTCAAATATATACAATTTATAAAACTCTATTCTATTTAAAATGCCTATTTACGGAAAGAATGATGGTTGTTATAATATAACTTGTAGACAAGTAGACAAGAATACTTGAAGACATAATTGCAGCCCGTGACTTTTTTGACACTGGGGAAGAAATATCGGTCACTCTGATGTGTCAAAAAAATAACAATGTCGGAGCGACCGCAGATGAGAAAGGAGTTTTTATGTATACATTGGGGATCGATATCGGTTCGACCACTGCGAAGGCAGTCGTTTTAAAAGACGGGGGAGAAATTGTCTCTTCCTCCATCGTAATTGCGACGGTGGGTACGGACGGCGTTTCCCAGGCCATCGAAAACGTATTTCAGGAAAGCGGAGTCGGAAGAGATCAAATCCGCTTTTCGGTCGCAACGGGGTATGGCAGAAAAACATACGAAGGCGTGGACATGCAACTGAGCGAACTGACCTGTCACGCGGTCGGGGTTCATCATGAATTCGACGATGTGAGAACAGTGATCGATATCGGCGGGCAAGATGCAAAGGTCCTGTCTCTGAACGAGCAGGGGCGCATGGTCAACTTTGTGATGAACGACAAGTGCGCGGCCGGCACGGGGAGATTCCTGGATGTCATGGCCAATATTCTCCATCTCGATATTTCCCAGTTGGAGGTTGAGGCCGCCAAGGCGACCCATCCCGCGGATATTTCCAGCACCTGCACGGTTTTCGCGGAGTCGGAAGTGATTTCTCAGCTTGCGTCGGGCGTCAAGATTCCGGATTTGGTGGCGGGTATCTGCCGGTCGGTCGCCTCGCGCGTCGCTTCCTTAGTCAAGAGAGTGGGGGTTCGGGAGCGGGTCTGCATGAGCGGCGGCGTAGCTCAAAACGCCGGCGTGCGCACCGCCATGGAACAGGAGCTTGGGGTTGAGATTGCCTACAGTGAACATGCCCAGCTTATGGGTGCGCTGGGCGCGGCACTGTACGCTTTTGATAAAGTCAAAAACAAAAATTTTTGAAGGAGGTTTTTATTGATGGGAGAAGATATCAAGAAGAAAAGACGTGCACCGGACCCGAATTCAGCAAAGTATAAGCTGGGTCAGATTGCGGCAAAAGCTTACAGCGATTGCGCGGAGGCCAAAGCGCGGGGCGAAAAAATCGGCTGGTGCGCGAGCAATTTCCCAGTGGAAATACCCGAGACGCTGGGGCTTCATGTGTGCTATCCGGAAAACCAGGCGGCGGCCATCGCCGCAAGGGGCGGCGGTGAACGGATGTGCAACGAGAGCGAAGGGGAAGGATATTCCAACGACATCTGCGCCTATGCAAGAATTTCCCTCGCGTACATGAAACTGAAAAAGGCGCCGGAACAGGACATGCCACTGCCCGATTTCGTCCTGTGCTGCAACAACATCTGCAACTGCATGATTAAATGGTACGAAAACATCGCAAAGGAATTGGATATCCCTATGATCATGATTGACATTCCATTCAATCCTGATTATGAGGTGTCCGACGCGGAGGTTGAGTATATAAAAGCTCAGTTCTGGGATGCAATTCACCAGTTGGAGCAAATTACGGGGAAAAAGTGGAGCGACGAGCGGTTTCAGGAGGTCAAGGAGATTTCCGGGCGTTCGAGCCGCGCCTGGCTGGCGGCAACCGCCTGCGCCAAATATGTCCCTTCGCCGTTCAACGGATTCGACCTTCTCAACCACATGGCGGTCATGGTGACCGCGCGCGGCAAGAAAGAAGCCGCGGAAGCGATGGAGACCCTCCTGAAAGAATACGAGGAAAACCATCGGAACGGGACTTCTACGTTCCACACGGAGGAAAAGTACCGTATCATGTTCGAAGGCATCGCATGCTGGCCGTGGCTGAGAGTCACTTCGACCGGACTGAAGAGCAGGGGCATCAATATGGTGACAACCATCTATGCCGATGCGTTCGGATTTATCTACGACGGTTTCGACGGCATGTGCCGCGCATATGCGCGGGTTCCAAATGCGATGAACCTAGAACTTTCGCGGGATAAGCGTATCAAACTTTGCAAAGACAACCACGTTGAAGGCCTTTTGGTGCACACCAACCGCTCCTGTAAGCTGTGGTCCGGGTTTATGGCGGAAATGAGCCGGCAGATCGGTGAGGCGTGCGGCATCCCGGTGGTCAGCTTCGACGGCGACCAAGCGGACCCGCGGAATTTCTCCGAGGCGCAGTATGATACGCGCGTTCAGGGCCTGACGGAAATTATGGAAGCAAACAAGGGGGGTCATTCAGATGGCAATTGATGAATTATTAGCTCGGTTTCATGAAGTTGCTGTGTCTCCGAGGAAGCAGCTTGACAGCTATCTTGCACAAGGCAAAAAAGTGGTTGCCTGCGCGCCGGTTTACACGCCGGAGGAAATCATTCATTCCATGGGGCTTGTTCCCATGGGCGTTTGGGGCGCGGAGATGGAGGTTTCCGAAGCCAAAAAATATTACCCGGCGTTCATTTGCTCCGTGATGCAGACGGTGCTTGAACTCGGAATCACGGGAAAATATAAGGGCGTGTCCGCAATTGTCATTCCTTCGCTGTGCGACTCGCTGAAAAGCCTGGGACAGAACTGGAAATACGCCGTGCCGGATATCCCGTTTATCCCCATGACCTACCCGCAGAACAGAAAGCCGGATTACGGCATCAAATTTACCAGAGCGGGATATGAAAGGGTCATCAGCGACCTTGAGGTGGCGACGGGCGCCAAATTTTCTGAAGTCGCCCTCGCAAATTCCAACCGGATCTACAACGAACACAATGCGGCGATGCGGGAATTTGCGAAAGTGGCTGCGGATCATAAAATCTCTGCCGCTCAGAGAAACGATGTCTTCAAGAGCGCTTGGTTTATGCTCAAGGAAGAACACACGGCCCTGGTCAGGCAGCTGACGGAAGAACTGAAAAAGGCCCCGGCTGAGGACGAAAAGGTCCGTGTCGTGGTGAGCGGCATCCTGGCCGATTCGCCCAGCCTGCTGAATATCTTTGACAAAAACGGGATTAAGATCGTAGCCGACGACGTCGCGCAGGAGTCGAGGCAGTACCGCACGGACGTGCCGGAAATGGACAGTCGTCCCCTTGACGCGCTCGCGCAGAAATTCGCAGATATGGACAACTGCACCCTGCTTTACGACCGGGACAAGAAGCGTGTCGGTTATCTGGTCGAACTTGCCAAAAAGCACAATGCGGAGGGTGTGATTGTGCTGATGACGAAGTTCTGCGATCCGGAAGAATTCGATTATGTTCCGATTAAAAGGGCTTGCGAAGCCGCCGGGCTGAAACATTTGAACATTGAGGTCGACTGCCAGATGGTGGACTATGAACAGGCCGGGACCATGTTACAAGCGTTTAAGGAAATGGCCTGAAAAAGCCATTGTGAAAAGGAGCTAGACCTTGTTTTATTTAATGGGAATCAGCCATAGCTGTTGATATCGAATAAGGGTCTATTTTAATTGGGAAGAAGAAGGAGTGTAGGATGGCCATGATCAATAAAAACAAGATGCCGATTGCGATCGGCGTGGCTTTTGTTTGGTTCACCACGCAGTTCGGCGGAGGATTTGCATCTGGAGCTCAGCTCTATGTTTATTTTGTCAAGTTTGGGATCTGGACGCTGATCACACCGATCATTGCCCAAGCGATCGGCGCGTTTTTCCAGTGGTACGGTCTCCGCTATGCCAAAAGACACAATACTTATGACTACCGCAGCTTTACCGACCGGTTCTATGGGGATCTGGACGAAAAAGCCAGACCGATTTTTTCAAACCTGTACGAGCTTGTTTATCTGTTCACCATCTGCCTGGCCCCGTCGGTGGCGTTCGCAACGGGCGGTGCGACGCTTCACACTCTTACGGGAATTCCATACATTCTCTGCACCGTTTTCATTGGCCTGATTATTTTTGTGCTGACTATTTTCGGCACCGATCTTGTCAGGGCGGCGGCTTCCACTGTCTCGGTCATTATTATCGCGGGGCTGCTGCTGGTTTACGTCCCCAATATCGTCGCGCAGTGGGGGACAATCTCGGCAAATATCGGACAGATGGCTGCATCTCCGGCTCCAGTGGGCCCGGCAATGTGGAAATGCCTTTTGTATTCCGCGTTTCAGCTCGCGTCGATCGGCCTTCTGATGCAGCATGCGGAGCCGTTTAAAGACGAACATGAAGCAAAAAAATCCATGCTGTATGGCTTCGTTGTGAACGCGGTCATCATTTTTATGTGCACAATCGGTCTGATTGCCGTCATTCACAACCCGGACCTGAAAACCGCACAGGTTCCTACTCTGCTGATGGTCACGACAGGCGTTGGAGCATCTATCCTCACCCCAATCATTTCCATCTTAATTGTTCTAGGCTCGGTGTCGACCGCCGTCAATATGATCGCGGGCGTCATTGCCAGGTTTGTGAATTCCTGGAATAAAAAGGACGCTTCGCCGGACGAATCGAAGCAAAAGCTGAAAAAGCGCACCGTTACCATTGCGCTACTTTTCACGTTGCTGACATTTGCTATCGCTCAGTTCGGGCTGATTCCTCTTGTCAGCACAGGATATGGATACCTTGGATATCTGACGATTTTCGTCGTTCTCATTCCATTCATTGTCCATATGTTTATGACGAAATCCGGAAAGATCGATGCGGAATTTAAAAAAAACTGATCAAATAGCGCATTTTATGACGTAAGGAGATAGATAGATTATGAATAAGCCACTTGAAGGAGTCAAGGTTGTTGAGCTTGCAAATTTCATCGCGGCAGCTACTGCGGGCAGATTTATGGCTGATCTTGGCGCCAATGTTGTGAAAATTGAAGCGCCGAAAGGAGATCCGCTGAGATATACAGCGCCGTCTGAGGGCAGGCCGCTCGATATGTATGAGAATACCACTTGGGATCTTGAAAACGGTAATAAACGCTGTATTTCCCTCAATTTGAAGGACCCGACTGGCAAAGAGGCTTTCTTTAAACTTTTGGACAAGGCTGATGTTCTGATTACAAACTGGAGGGTTCAGGCGCTTCAGCGGATGGGACTGGACTATGAAAGCCTGAAAGGGAAGTATCCAAAGCTGGTTTACGCCATCTGCACCGGCTATGGCGAATATGGCCCTGACAAGAATCTGCCAGGATTTGACTTTACGGCATTCTTTGCCAGAGGCGGATATCTTGATTCCCTTCGCCAAAGGGGAACGGTTCCGATGAACGTGGTTCCGGGGCTCGGCGACCATAATGTCGGGATGAACCTTGCCGCGGGTATTCTGGCAGCCCTGTATCAGGCCAAGGTCAAAGGAGTCGGAGAAAAGGTTGAAACGTCCCTGTTTGAAAGCTCAATCTATAACATGGGAATGATGGTTCAGGCTTCCAATTACGAAGGTATCGCGCAGCAGTACCCGATTGATGTCAGAAAGTCCGCCAATCCTTTCAACGCCGCGTGGAGAACCAAGGACGACCGTTTCATTCAGACCTGCATGCCGGATTACAACACGTATTACAAGGCTTTTATCACGGCGATCGGCAGGGGAGACCTCGCGGAAAACAAAGAGTATTTTCCAATTCTGGCTTGCCAGAGCAAAGGCCTTACGACCGAGGTCTACGACATCGTGATGGAGGCGTTCGGCAAGAAGACCGTCGCGGAGTGGAAGCCTATTCTGGAGGCCGCGGATATTCCGTTTGCCGTCGCCCAGAACTGGGTGGAAATCAGGAACGACAAGCAGGCTGAGGCTAACAACTGCTTCTATGATATGAAGTACTCCAACGGCAATGTCAGAAGGCTGGTCAGGTTGCCCGTCAAGTTCCAGGAGATGGGGGTTCCAGACTACAGGCCGGGGCCGATGATCGGCGAGCAGGGGCCGGAAATCCTGAAAGAGCTTGGTTACAGCAATGCGAAAATTCAGGAAATGCTTGAAAAAGGTTCTTTGTATGTGTGGAAAGACGAGCGTAAATAAAAGTTAGACAAGCGAAAGACGGACTGTTTTCGAAAACAGATCTTCGAGGACAGTCCCTTTTCGTTCGAATTGACAGTTTGCGGGTGATAATGATGGAACTTATCAAAAAAACGATTGGCGAATGTGTCAAAGAACGTGCAAGGATCAGTGGAAAACAGATAGCCATCGAAACGGACAGATGGAGATGCACCTTCGAACAGATGGATCAATTTTCAGATCTTCTCGTAATACGAATGGGTACATACGGAATCAAAAAGGGAACCCACGTCGGCATATGGAGCGCCAACAGCCCGCAATGGGTATTCACTTTTCTGGCGCTTGTAAAAATCGGCGCCGTCCCAGTTCTCATTAACACAAGCTACCGGGATGAAGAAGTCGAACGGATCCTCAATTACGCCGATGTGGAAGTCTTGTACTACGGCTCGGGCAGTAAATCAATCGTTTATAAAGACCTCCTTGCACGGATCAAAGATCGGACGCCGGCCGTCAAACGCATCGTTCCCATGGATGATGAGGAATCCGAGATGTGGTACCAAAACGTCGGAGCCGCCTGCCCGCCGGAAGCCTTCAAAGAGCTGGAAAAGAAAGAAAAGACCGTTGTGCCGGCGGATACGGCCTGCATGATTTTTACTTCCGGGACGACTTCTTTTGCCAAAGGCGTCCTGCTCAGCCATTACAGTCTGGTGAACAATTCACGCGCCATGGTTGAAGCCATGCACTGGGGCGACAGTGACAAAATGTGCCTTACGGTCCCCATGTTTCACTGCTTCGGCGTCACGGCCGGAATCCTGCCCTGTCTGCTCAGCGGCGCAGAAATGATTGTGCTGCCCCATTTCAAAACGGCCGATGTGTGGAGCGCTCTGGAGCGGGAGCAGTGTACCATCCTGAGCGGGGTGCCGAGCATGTTTCTGGCGATTGTCCGGAAGCCGGAGCATAAAAACCGGCGCGCCGACAGCCTGCGATCCGGCATTATCGCCGGGTCCGCTGTTTCGCCGGCAGAGTATGCGGAAATCTGCGGCAGGTTCCCACAGATGCATCTTCAGCCTTCGTACGGACAGACGGAGACTTCGCCCTGTGTGACGATCGCAGACTGGAATTCTCCCAGAGAGAGGAAGGGAAGATCGGCCGGCCGGCTGATTGACCATGTGAGCGCGCGGATCACCAATGCCGATACCGGCTGTGTGCTCGGGCCGGGCTGTGACGGCGAGATCCAGGTGAAAGGCTACAACGTGATGCGCGGATATTATAAGCTCCCGGAAGCGACCGCCGCGGCCTTTACCACCAGCGGTTGGCTGAAAACAGGGGACATCGGGCACTTTGACAGCGGAGGAGAACTCCATATCACAGGTAGACTGAAGGAAATGATCGTCCGGGGCGGGGAGAACATTTCCCCAAAAGAAATCGAGCAGGTCATCGCGAAAATCAACTGGGTGGAGCAGGTCAAGGTTGTCGGTGTCCCCGCCGAAGTGCTGCAGGAGGAGATCGCGGCATGTGTGATTCCAAAGCCGGGGTGCATGGTCGACAAGGGAGAACTTTTGGACTTTGTCAGGCAGCGGCTGGCGCGTTACAAGGTGCCTGCCTATATCCTGAAATTCAACTCCTTTCCGATGAATGCAAGCGGAAAAATCAGGCTGAAGGACTTAAAGTCTGAGGCGGAGGCCATGGTCGTGAAAGAGAGAGAGATGCGGAAAAAAGCTGGCCTGACGGCGGAAAACCGGCCGGAATCGGAAGCCGGACGGCGGCTTGGCCGAAAGTGCTGCTGCGCGTCGCGGCGGCGGAAATAAATTTTTATGCGGCGGACGGAATCAGACCGCCACGCCGTCTGTGCAGAAAAACATCAGATTTATGCTCCCTCTGCTTTTCTGCGCCATGGTCCACTAATGAGGGAGTCCATTATTATTATTGCAGGAGGAAAGAAAATGGCAGATGCTTATTTTACAGAGCAGCATGAATTAATCAGAAAACTAGCCCGTGAATTCTCTGAAAAAGAATTTACGAAAGAAATATTGGACCAGGTGGAAGCAACTGGAAAGTTCCCCGAAGAGCTGCTCGATAAAATGGCGGCAGCCGGTTTTTTCGGGATTAAAATTCCGAAAGAGCTGGGAGGGCAGGGTGCCGATGCCCGCGCTTACGTTCTGGTGATGGAAGAAGTTGCGCGGGTGTCTGGCATCGCGAGCATCTATGTATCCACCCCAAACTCCCTTTCGGGTGGGCCGCTGCTCCTTGCGGGCACTGACGAACAGAAGGCGAAATATCTTACACCGGTTGTAACCGGAAAGAAAAAACTGGCATTCGCCCTCACAGAGCCCGGCGCAGGTTCCGATGCGAGCGGGATGGTGACTTCGGCGGTGAAAGAGGGAGACCATTATATTCTGAATGGGCGCAAATGCTTTATCACAATGGCCCCACTTGCGGATTATGCGGTCATTTTTGCAAAAACCGACATGAAAAAAGGCAACAAAGGGATTTCGGCGTTTGTGGTCGATATGAAGGCGCCGGGCGTGAGTTGCGGCAAGCCGGAGGATAAAATGGGCGTCATAGGGTGCGCGACTTCAGACATTATCCTTGAAAATGTAACCGTGCCGGAGTCCGATCGCCTTGGCGAAGAAGGAGAAGGATTCAAAATTGCCATGAAGACGCTGAACACAGGGCGCCTTGGCGTCGCAGCCCAGGCGATCGGCGTTGCCCAGGGATGTCTTGACGCGGCGGTTGAATACGCCAAGGAGAGAAAGCAGTTCGGAAAAAGAATCGGCGATTTTCAGGCGATTGGTTTCATGATTGCGGAGATGGCGACAAAGCTGGAGGCGGCAAAGCAGCTGACCTATAAAGCGGCGTACCTCATGGATACAAAACAGGACGCCACGCTCAACGCTTCCATGGCGAAGTATTATGCCTCGGAAATATGCAACGAAATTGCGGCCAAAGCGGTTCAGATCCACGGTGGATACGGCTTTATCAAAGATTATAAAGTTGAGCGGATGTACCGCGACTGCCGTGTGTTTACAATCTACGAAGGGAGCAGCCAGGTTCAGGAGATCGTCATCAGCAGAAAATTGCTTAAGAAGTAAAAGGGGGATAAGCAAACATGAAAATATTGGTATGTGTCAAGCAGGTACCGGACACGAACGAAGTGAAAATAGACCCGGTGAGAGGAACTCTGATCCGAGAAGGTGTTCCCAGTATTTTGAATCCAGATGATGCCAACGCGTTGGAGGCGGCCCTCCGGCTCAAAGACCGGGATCGGTCCACGCAGGTGGTGGTCTTGACCATGGGGCCACCGCAGGCTACCTATATGCTCCGGGAATGTCTAGCGATGGGAGCAGATGAAGCTTATCTGCTGAGCGACCGCGCATTCGGTGGTGCAGATACTTGCGCAACCTCTACAACCCTTGCCGCAGGGATCAGAAAGGTTTCTGATGTGGATGTTATCTTTGCCGGCCGTCAGGCAATCGATGGCGATACCGCGCAGGTTGGTCCGCAGATTGCGCAGCGCCTAGGAATTCCAGTTGTTACTTATGTGCAGGATATTCAAATGGAGGATGGTTCAATCACCGTGCAGCGACAGATGGAAGACGGGTATGAAGTCGTTGAAGTTCAAATGCCATGCCTCCTTACATGCGTCAAGGAACTGAACGAGCCTCGTTACATGTCGGTTGGCCGGATCGTGGAAGCTTATCAAAAGAAAATCACGGTGTGGGACCATATGGCGGTCGACCTCGATCCGAAAGACTGCGGGCTAAACGCGTCCCCAACTCAAGTATTCCGTTCTTTCACGCCGCCGCAGAAGGGTAAGGGAGAGATGCTCGCGGGATCAGTTGGTGAGATGGCACATTTGCTAGTTGAAAAATTAAATGAAAAACATCTGATCTAACTTAAGGAGGATAAGATTGACATGGCGATAGCAGTATTAAAAGAAAAGTGTAAAGGATGTACAAAATGCGTAAAATCCTGTCCTTTTGAGGCGATCACGATGGAAAATAAAATCGCCGTGATCGGGTCTGCCTGCACAGGCTGCGGCCAGTGCGCCGAGGTTTGCCCGTTCCATGCGATCGAGAAAACCGACGACAGCAAGGCGGACGCGGATCTAAGCTCTTACCATGGTGTGTGGGCCTTTGCGGAGCAGCGTGGAGGAAAGCTGATGCAAGTTGCCGTGGAGTTGCTGGGGGAGGGCAGAAAGCTTGCCGATGCGATTGGCTGCAAGCTCTGCGCCGTGCTCTGCGGTTCCGAAGTGCAGCCACTTGTGGAGGAACTCTTTGAATACGGGGCCGATCAGGTCTATTATGCCGACGCACCGGAACTGAAACAGTACACTACCGATGCCTACGCCAAGGTGATCCACGACGCGATCGAACAATACAAGCCGGAGATTGTGCTCCTCGGCGCGACCCATATCGGGCGTGATTTGGGCCCCTGCCTTGCGGTCCGGTGCCAGACGGGTCTGACGGCGGACTGCACGAAGCTTGAAATCAATCCGGAGACCGGCAAGATGATGCAGACCCGCCCGGCGTTTGGTGGCAATTTGATGGCAACCATTATTTGCCCCAACCATATGCCGCAGATGTCGACGGTCCGTCCCGGCGTAATGGAAAAAGCGGCCAGAGTTTCAGGTAGGAAGGGAAAACTGGTCAGGCTGGACGCTCACTTTGCGGATAACGATATCCGCACCAAGGTGCGGAAAGTTGTCAAAACCGCAAAGGAGACCGTTTCTCTGACTGATGCGAACGTCATCGTTTCCGGTGGATTGGGCCTTGGCAATGCCGACGGGTTTGAACTTTTGAAGAAGCTTGCAGACTGTCTCGGCGGCACAATCGCGTCCTCAAGAGCTGCAGTTGACGCCGGCTGGATCGATCACGCGTATCAAGTGGGGCAGACCGGAACAACCGTGAAACCGAAAATTTATTTCGCGTGCGGTATTTCGGGTGCTATCCAGCATGTTGCGGGCATGCAGAACTCAAAGCTGATCGTCGCCATCAACACCAATGAGAATGCGCCAATTTTCGATATAGCGGATATCGGGATTGTCGGCGATGTTTACAAGGTGATTCCCGCCATCTTAGAAGAGCTGGAAAAACAGCAGGTTCAGTAAGAATAATTTTGGCCGTTGCGGCGGATCACCGCCGCTTTTTACCTGAAATACGGGAATGCTCCCAAAAGGGGCTAAAATAATGACAGGAGGAAAATGAAATGAGCAGTCCGTTTTTTACCGAAGAACATGAAGATATCCGCGAAATGGCCCGCGACTTTGCGGAAAGAGCCCTGGCGCCAGTCGCAGCGGACATCGATAAAAACGATACGTTTCCGAAAGAGCTTGTAAGCACGATGGCCGACATGGGATTCCTCGGAATAAAAATCCCGGAGGAATACGGTGGGTCCGGCATGGATATGCGCAGCTACGTCTGCGTGATGGAGGAAATCGCCAAAAAGTGTGTAACCGCCACGCTGTATATTTCCTCTGCCAACTCCCTTTCCACCGCACCCATTATCCTTTCGGGCACCGAGGAGCAGAAACAGAAGTACCTGCCGGGCGTTGCCTCCGGCAAAAGTATTATTTCGTTTGGCCTTACGGAACCGGGTGCCGGCTCCGATGCTGCATCCCTGACCACTAAGGCCGTCAAAGACGGGGATGATTATATCTTGAATGGTCGCAAATGCTTTATTACGTTTGCCCCAATCGCCAGTTATACCACCGTCTACGCCAAAACCAGCCCGGAGAAGGGCGCTAAAGGGATCACTGCCTTTCTTGTGGATATGAAGTTGCCCGGCGTATCCGTGGGAAAGCCGGAGGAAAAAATGGGTCAGCGCGGCGTGCCGGTTAGCGATGTGGTTTTGGATGACGTGCGCGTCTCCGGAAACTGTGTCCTCGGTGAAGTAGATCTCGGGTTTATCAATGCGATGAAGACGCTGTCCGTAGGCCGTGTGGGTGTGGCCGCCATGTCTTTAGGCATCGCGCAGGAAGCGCTTGAGCTGGCGGTAAAATACACGAAAGAACGTGTCCAGTTCGGCAGGCCCCTCGCCAAGAACCAGGCCCTTCGGTTCATGATGGCCGATATGGAAACCAAGCTCAACGCCGCCCGGATGCTGACCTACAACGCCGCGTGGATGATGGACAACAAGCAGGATGCCACGAAAGCAGCCTCCATGGCGAAATATTACGCCGCCGAGGCTGCTTTCGACATCGTAAACAAGTCCCTGCAGCTCCACGGCGGTTACGGCTACTCCAAGGAATATGAGATTGAGCGCCTCTATCGTGATGTGCGCGTCAACAGCATTTATGAGGGCAGCTCGCAGGTGCAGCAGATAGTTATTGCCGGTCAGCTCTTGAAGTAAGACCCTGACTGCGGGAAATCCGTTTCGTAGGAAAAGGACCTGTTGCGAAACAGCTCGGGATAATAAAAAAGTCGGAGCAACGATACCGAAAGATATTGGCTGCTCCGGCTTTTTGTTTTAAAAATTAGTTGTGAAACAAAATAAAAGCTCTTAGAGCATAATAGATTTAGAGCACTGCCCTTCACACGCTCTTTTCCCTGGGCTTGATATACCGACGGGTCAAATTCGTATTGACACCGCTTTCGTCAAGAAATACCAGAGAGGACACTTATTGTTACGCTGCGTTTTACTCTATATGTTGCGTTTTGCTTTTACATCTGCCCGGTCTCATTCGCGGGCATGTACCATCTTTTTTATATTGAAGCCCCAGTTTGTTGCGAAGAATATTACTGATTTCAGATTTCTGGATGGACAGGTGCATAGCTTCCTTAATTTCCACAAGAGTAATATCTGAATTTTGCCTGCCGCTGTTTTCATAAGTAAGATGGTTCAATCATCCCGGTTTTCTTCGCCTTTTCAGGCAGTCTATAAATTGTTGAAATGCTGATTCGCATTGCACGACTGATCAATTTTACTTTCATGCCATTATCATAATCGCTAAGATGATTTTCCTGATTTCCATTGGTATCATTTTTTTATTCGCTTATCGTTTCTTTTTGTTATTTGCTCTATGCAATCCTATGTGGAATTGCTGTAATCGACCATTTTCGTCGGAACATTGGAACCAAATGGGGGAATCCAGTTGTGGGTAAACCGCTCTGTTCAGGTGGGAAGCAATTTCGGCGTACTGAAAAACGATCTCAGATTTAAATCCTCACCCGGGGACAAGCCAATACCTTCTGTGCATAGTTACAATTTGAGTAAGCTGTGGGTGAAATGCGATACCGGAAGGCTGAAAACGCATTTGTTTTGCCTTCAAAAAGAGTAGATTCCTTAAAAACAGAAAAAATGGCAGTGAAGGCCCTATACTGTTGTGCCCAAGCTGGCACTGCTTTCTCATACGGTGCCAGCTTTGTTTGTAGAACGAAAACTCCCGGCGTGTAGAAGGGTATTATGTTGACATGGTTGGCCGCAATAAAAAAGCAATTGCAAGAAGATATTGCTGCAGATCAAATAAGTTTTAAAGAATACATTGACCCGTTCACGGGTAGCAAGAAATCTAAGGCATAAAAGGAGGCCGCTTTAGCGGCGGCCTGTAAAGGTAATGCGGTTGGTGACCATTTCAATGCGTCTTAAGATGCGCGCTAGTACTATGTCCTTTCAAGGCTTGTGCCATACCACGCTTTCAACGAGTGGTTTTAATTAATTGAATGCGCTCATAATTGTAAAAGCAAATATATTCATTAATAAGCTGTCTTGCTTCTTCAATAATGGCAATATGATGTCGGTCAATGCATTTGCTTTCAGAATACCAAGAAAATTTTCTGCACAAGCATTGTCTAAAGGCGTCCCGGCTCTTGATATGGACGGAAGAATCGAATACTGTTTTAGCTAGGCTTAAATATCCTGACGATGGTATGCAAAGCCAAGCTGTTATTTCCTTAGTTGTGATTCCCTTTTCATAATACATTTGCATGATCGCATTAACGATTTCTTTCGGATTATTCTTTCTTTTCCCCTATGCATGGCAAAACCTCCTGTTGTAATTATCCTACAACAGGAGGCCCTTTGTTCAATGTCCGTTTTTAAGGATGTTGTTCGTTTGGCAGGCCCCTTTCCTATGATATTTTACAGATCTCGGATTGCCGTGCCGGCCCTTATGGCGTTCTTTACACAACGCTGAACAGCAGCTCGCCGTAGGTTGGGTACGGCAGATAGGCGGAACCGATCAGCGGTTCGACCTGGTCGGCAACGGCGCGGGTTTCAGCCATTTTCTCGAATACGACGTTGCGGTAGTATTTGGCCTCTTCCTGCGTGTCTTTGAACTTTTGGTCCGGATTGGCCGCGGCGTCCAAATCCTCGCATTTTTGGAAAAGTTCGTCGGTGAGAAGGGAAAGTTTCTCAAGCGTCGATTCCTCAAAGCCGCATTTCAGGCCGGGGCAGAACTGCTTTTTGGCGTTGCCCGTCTCGCTCAGATCCTTCATGTAGGAAGCGGCGGCGGGAAGAAGATCCTTGCGGATCATATCAACCATGCTCAGCGCCTCGATGCCGACCTGCTTGTAATAATTTTCAAGCTGAATCTCATAGCGGGAGTATACTTCCGTCTTGGTCAGAACACCGTGCTTTTCAAACAGAGCGATGTTTTCAGGCTTGATATAGTACGGCAATGCGTCCACGGTGGAGCGCAGGTTCAGCAGACCGCGCTTTTTCGCCTCGTCGATCCACTCCGGCGCATAGTTGTTACCGTTGAAAATGATGCGTTTATGTTTTTTGATCGTTTCCTGAATCAGAGAATTCAAAGTTCCCTTAAAGTCATCCGCTTTTTCCAGCCGGTCCGCAAAGCTGCACAGAGTGTCCGCAATAATGGTGTTGAGGATCATGTTCGGGCAGGCAATCGAGTCGGAAGAGCCGACCATACGGAATTCGAATTTGTTGCCGGTGAAAGCGAACGGAGAGGTGCGGTTACGATCGGTCGTGTCCTTCGGAATCTTTGGAAGGACGTCGGTGCCGATTTCCATAAACACGCGGCTTTTCTTGCCGCACGGTTTTCCGACCTCAATGGAGCGGAGAATTTCCTCCAGATCCTCGCCGACGAACATGGAGACAATAGCCGGCGGCGCCTCGTTTGCGCCCAGGCGGTGATCGTTCCCCGCGCTGGCGACGGAAATCCGCAGCAGATCCTGATGCTCGTCGACCGCTTTGATCACGGCGGAGAGAAACAGCAGGAACTGGGCGTTCTGACTGGGAGAGTCACCGGGCTCCAGCAGGTTTTCACCCGTGTCGGTGGAAAGGCTCCAGTTGTTGTGCTTGCCGTTGCCGTTGATGCCGGCGAACGGTTTTTCGTGCAGCAGGCAGGCGAGGCCGTGCTTTGCCGCGACCTTTTTCATGATCTCCATCACGAGCTGGTTGTGGTCCGTCGCGATGTTGCTCGAAGTGAAGATCGGCGCCAGTTCATGCTGGGACGGGGCAACCTCGTTGTGCTCGGTCTTTGCAAGGATGCCGAGCTTCCAGAGTTCTTCGTTTAAGTCCGCCATGAAGGAGGCCACGCGCGGCTTGAGCGCCCCGAAATAATGATCGTCCAGTTCCTGGCCTTTCGGCGGCTTTGCGCCCATCAGGGTTCTTCCGGTGTAAACAAGGTCTTTCCTTTTTTCATAAAGGGATTTGTCGATGAGAAAATATTCCTG
>DHDF01000041.1:0-1457 GCA_002399225.1 bacterium UBA4883 | reverse complement strand
GGCGGCTTCGCGCCGAACAGGGTGCGGCCCGTGTAGACAAGGTCCTTCCGCTTTTCATACATGGCCTTGTCGATGAGAAAATATTCCTGCTCCGCCCCGACGGTAGTGGAAACGTGCTTCGCTTCCGTGTTGCCGAACAGCCGCAGGATCCGCAGCGCCTGCCTGTTGATAGCGTTGATGGAGCGCAGCAGCGGAGTCTTTTTATCCAGCGCCTCGCCGCCGTAGGAGTAAAAGGCAGTGGGGATGCAAAGAGAGTTTTCCTTGACAAAGGCGTCGCTGGTCGGGTCCCAGGCGGTGTAGCCTCTGGCTTCAAATGTGGCCCGCAGGCCGCCGGAGGGGAAACTGGAAGCATCCGGCTCGCCCTTGATAAGCTCCTTGCCGGAAAACTCCATAATGATTTTTTCTCCCTGAACGGGGTAAATAAAGCTGTCGTGCTTTTCCGCCGTAATGCCGGTCATCGGCTGAAACCAGTGAGTAAAATGGGTCGCTCCCTTCTCCAAGGCCCATTCCTTCATGGCATTGGCCACCACGTCGGCCACTTTGGGGTCCAGCGACTTGCCCTCTTCCTTTGTCTCCTTGAGGGCTTTGTATGCCGACTTGGGAAGTCTGGCCTGCATAACGGTGTCGTTGAAAACCATGCTTCCGAACAGTTCCGGAATATTGCTCATCAAAATTCACTCCCTATGATAGTTACAGTTAAAATGAAAAAAGACATTGCAAGAGCTCTTTGATAAAAAGGCCCTAACAACATCTTTGTTGTGTTTTTATTATATGGCTTTTGAAAAAGAAAGTCAATCTTTTCATCCGCACGGCTGCAAAAAAGGACTGAAAAGATGACGGAAAAGCGCCTTTTTCCGATCAATATGAATTTCAATCCGACCGATCAGCCATATTCTAAAAAATCTCGAAGACTCTTGACTTTATCAGATAAACATTATATCATTGAAAAACATTCAAAAGAAAGTATTTTAAAAAATAAGTTTACATTATTCATTTTATTTCTCGCGATCCTGGATTCGAGGGGAACAGCAATTTCTTTTTCTGCAGGAGGATGACAGAAACATGCAAAATGAAGGACAAATCAGAATCCCGTCCGGGTGTGCAATCACGGGCGTGATTTCCAGAAGCGGGGAGCGGTTCAGCGGAGAAACGGCCATCCGCTCCATCACGCCGATGCACGACCGGTCGAACGGTCTGGGCGGCGGGTTTGCGGCCTATGGGATTTATCCGAAGAACCGCGATCTCTATGCATTCCATGTCTTTTACGACAGCGTGCGCGCAAAAGAGGAATGTGAGGCTCAGCTGAAGGCCGATTTCGATCTGTCGGCGGCGGAGAAAATCCCGACCCGAAAGCTGCCGCAGATCACGGACGAACCCGCCGCCTGGCGCTACTTCGGCCTTCCGTACGAAAAACGGCTTAAAAGCAGCGGCCTGGACGAGCGGGAGTTCGTCGCGCG
>DHDF01000120.1:71271-71657 GCA_002399225.1 bacterium UBA4883 | reverse complement strand
GGCAGCGGTACTGGGTACAGCTGTTTTCCGACGCGGTCTTTTACACGATGAAGGAAAAGAGAAATCTTGTGCCGCTTGTTTTAACGATCGACGCGGACGGCCTGAGCCGGTATGCGGCAAACATGCAAAGGCAGCACTCCGATTTTGCAGAGGTGGTGCGGGACTATTTTAACGCTTTTTCCTTTGACAGCCCCCACGGCCTCGCCTGGTCCGTCTGCCTGATGGAAAAGGTTCTTTTGCAGGAGCAGAATCCGTTTGAAACGGAGGATGAGGAGATCCGGTTCTTTGAGGAATACGCGGGGCAGCTCGCAAAGTATGTGCGCGCCCTGTACCGCCCGGAGCTGCTTTCAAAAGAGAAAGTTTCCGTGCTGCCGCGCGCGCACCGG
>DHDF01000120.1:58059-71153 GCA_002399225.1 bacterium UBA4883 | reverse complement strand
CCGTGCTGCCGCGCGCGCACCGGTTTGGGTATTACATGGGGCTGGCGCTGACCGCGCGGAAGCGGTCGGAGGATACCGAGTATATTTCAAATCTGCGGCTGGCGCTGAAATGCTGCCCGGTGATGGAGCGGCAGATTTCACTGCTGCTGACGCGGTTTGAGCGGGAAAGCCGGGAGAAGCGGGCGAAAGCGGAGGAATTCAGCGAGCTGGCAAAACAGGTGAAAACCAATATTAGGACCCTGATTGCCCAGAACCGGATGGAAGAAGCCGGGCAGTTCACGACGCAGCTTGCCGCGCTGATGCCGGACGACCCGGACGTGATTCAGTTCCGCACCCTGACGCATACGGAGCCGGACATGAACGAGCTGGCCGCCCATCTGCCCCAGTAGGGCGGCGTGCCGCCGTTCCCGACGGCCCGCCCGCTGATTGGCGCAATGGGACGGCCCGGTTCGGCGGGACAGAAAAGGGACGATCCCGAATCGGCAGACAAAAACAGGGCTTCCGGAAAAATCCGGAAGCCCTTATTATCTTTATCTTTTGAAAGAAACTGAAAACTTAGCCTTTCAGCAGGGACAGAACACTCTGCGGCATGGCGTTGGCCTGCGCGAGCATGGAGGTTGCGGCCTGCTCCAGAATCTGGTTCTTGGTCAGGTCGACCATCTCAGAGGACATATCAACGTCGCGGATGGTGCTTTCGGCGCTGGTCAGGTTCTGGCTCATAGTCGTCAGGTTGTTGGTGGTGTGCTCCAGACGGTTCTGCAAAGCACCGAGGTTAGCGCGCTGAGCGGAAACGGCGTTGTTTGCCGATTTAATGGTATCGATCGCCTTTTGAGCATCCGCCTGTGTGCCAAGGGTGACATTATCGATTTTAAGCCCTTTTGTGCCCATATCGTTGATGTTAAGGGAAACGCGCTGATCCGCTTGATTGTCCGAGCCGATCTGGAAGGTAATGGAAGGATTCTGCGCACCGGCCGTTACTACGTCTTTCTCATCTTTGGCTGCCCAGTTGGCACCGGTCTTTACGGTGACCGTCAGGCCTGTATATTTGGCCTTCGTGGCGTCATCCGCCGTGGCGTCAACCTTTGCGGTCAGAGTGTAAGTGCCATCTGCTTTGGTGGTTGTGACTTTGTCAAACGTAACGGAAGTCAAGCCGCTGTCAACGGAAATTGTTCCGCTGGCGTCTACGGCGACGGTCACCTTATCGGTAGCCTCCAGAGCGCCGCCTGCCATGGAAACACTTGCGGTGGTCAGCTTTGTATCATCAGTTGTCTGGTAAGAACCGTCGATGGAGCCGTCCAGCAAAGCCTTGCCGTTGAAGTTCGTCGCGGTGGAGATACGGTCGATTTCGCCCTTCAGAGCGGTAACTTCACTGTTCAGGTTATTAAGGTCGGTCCCGGAATCGTAAACGCCGTTCGCAGCCTCGACGGCCAGCGTGTTCATCCTCTGCAGGATGGACTGAGTCTCATTTAAGCCGCCCTCGGCGGTCTGCACCAGAGAGATGCCGTTCTGCGCGTTGTCTTCCGCCTGGTTCAGGCCGTTGATCTGAGCGCGCATTTTTTCGGAAACCGCAAGGCCTGCGGCATCGTCGGCCGCGCTGTTGATGCGGTAGCCGGAAGAAAGTTTTGCCAGGTTCTTGCTGATGGCGTTGTCATTCGCACCCAAACGGTTGGAAGCGTTCAAAGCGGCAATGTTGTGATTAATACGCATAATTTATTCCTCCTGAATTTTGTTCCCGCCCGGCGCGTCCGCCGTCCGCGGGGAAAGAGAATCCTTTCTCTTTGCTGATTTTAAAAATGCCACCGGGAAATTTTTACCGCCTCCCGGCCCACGGGCCCTTGTGAAGCCGGGCGTACGGAAAAACGTCCCGTTGGGATCTATTTCCTATATCGGCCGTGCGGCCGATAAATTTAGGCTGTTTTAATTATTTTTTTGCGTATGCGGCTTTTCTTTTTTTTCGGATGTTAACAGCAGCCGGCGCAGCTCCGCCATTTCCTTCGGGCCTGAGGCAGAACTCGCCTCGCAGTTCAGCTCGCGGGTTTCCAGCAGCTCTTTGCGCAGGATCGGGACGCCCTTCGGCGCCTTGATGCCGATCTTGACCCGCTCCGCCCCGATCTCGGTCACAACGATCTCGATGTCGTTGCCGATTAAAATGGATTCGCAGGGCTTTCTCGTGATTACCAACATCTTTATTCCCTCCCAGCCGCGGCGCCGCGGAACAGCCTGCAGCGGACGGGGTAGTCGTTGTCCTCCAGAATTACCTGCCGCCCAATCCGCTTCGAGACGTTGATGACGACCGGGCTTTTCAGGTTGACCACGGAGTCCGCGAGATTCCGTTTAATCACCGCAACCGTCAGGAAACAGAGATCCTCGCTCGGCGGGTCCCCGAGCCGTTTCCGCTCCGCTTTGGAAAGAGCGGGGCTGTAGTCCGGAAAAATCAGGAACGGATTCACAACGATCAAAGAAGGATAGTCGGCGTCCGCCGCCTGCAGCGACCAGACGGCTCCTCCTTCGTCCTGCTTTAACAGGACGAAATCCTTCACCGTTTCGAATCCGTAAATTCCGTCCTCAAAATGAATGATATTCTTGCGGCCGCGGACCTGAGGCTCCGCTCCGAAGGGTGTCGATTTCATAAGGATTCTCCTTTCCTGCAAAGCCGCATCCCGGCCAAAGGCCAGCTCAGGCGAGGCCGTTGAACGCACCGCCTTCCGGCTTTTTCGGTTTCGGCGCGAACAGCGCCGCAGTTTCACAGTACTTCTGAATCACGTCGCCGCGCCTGGGGGTTCCGCCGGTGCTGGGGCTTAGGATGCGGCGCAGGGACCCGGCCTCGTACTGCAGCCGAAGTTCCCGCGGTTCCAGAAGGAAGCGGACCGAGACGGCCGGCAGATAGATGACGCCGGAGTCGGGCCGGCTCCGGCGAACGGTTTCGCAGATCGGGCTGTCCTGATGTTCAATGGCAATCAGCATAGGGGCGTTTTCCCTCCCGGAACGCGCGGGCAGCGCGAACTTTTATTTCATGAAGTCCAGCAGAGTCGGCTGCAGGATGTTGCTGCCGATTTGCAGCGCCGCCTTGTAGCAGAACTTCTGCATGGAATAGTTCAGGATGGCGTCGGCCGGATCCATATATTCCACGTTTTCATCCTTTTGGTTCAGATTGAGGTTTACATTGGTCACAAAGGAGTTCGTACTGTCCAGAAATGTTTCTTTCGTTCCAAGCTTTGCAAGCTGAGCGGAAAATTGATCCTGCGTGTTGCTGAAGCTGTCCATATAAGGCTTGATGCCGTCCATCAACTGGGTGCCGTTCAGGTTTTTGTTGCGCAGCATGCCGGCCATTGTGGTAAGGAGGGAATAGACGTTCTGCGGCACGTCGACGCCGTCCACCTTGGCCGTTCCGTACCCGATGAAGTTAATCCCCGGCATGGCGGCGTTGTAGGCGCTTTGGTCGACCACCTTCCCATTCTCCGTCTTCAGCCCGAGGCCGACATCCACGTAGGAGGTTTCCCCTGCCAGGTCGTCCATATTGACAAAGTCGGAAATGGTGCCCGTCGCGGTTCCGGTTTCCGTGACAAGATCGTCTTTCACGCCGGGCTCGTCAATACCGCTGATCGTAACGCCGCTGCCAAGCTTCAATTGCAGAAGGGATTGCAGGTCCCCTTTCGTCGCGCCGTTGGCCAAGGTAACCGTGATCGTTTTTGCGCTATTATCAACGTTAATGGAGTTGCTTCCCCCCGTGCTGAGAGAGATGGCGTAATCGTTTAACGAGTTCCCGTTTGCTTTGCCGAAATTGACCTGCAAGGATTTTGTCGTTGTAACGCTGTTCACGTCGGTGTATTCATAGTCGAGCTTAACGGAAGCGCCGTTCGTGTTTTCACCGGTGTCGACGTTGATGCCGCGGTAAAGAAGGTTACCTTGGCCGTCGACGGAAAACGGAGTGTCGCCGTAACCGCCGGCGCCGGAAAACAGATAGCGATTGCCGTACTGGGCGTTCATGGCGGAGACAATGGAGTCCTGCATGGCTTCCAACTGCCTTGCGATGGAGTTCCGGTCTGTCTGCTCCATGCCGCCGTCGATGCCTTTCAGCACGCTCTGATCGTTCGCGGTTCTCAAAATACCGGAAACCGTAAGCAGAGTGCTTTCTGCGGACGACACCGCACCCTTTATGTTTGAAATATTGGAGGAATAATCCTCGTTGAGGGCAAGCTGACGGTGCACCTGAAAGGCCTGCCCTGCCAGAAACGGATCGTCCGAAGGCTTTTCAAAAGTGCGGAAATCGTAAGAGGTGGTTTCCAGCTTGTTCAGCAGGGAAGCCGAGCTGTTTAGATTGTTCATGTATTGCCTGGCGCTCATTCCTGTTGTGATTCTCATGGATGATTAACCCCTTCCTACGATGCCCATGTTATTGATGATGGTCTGCAAACATTCGTCCACCGTTGTCATAAAGCGGGCGGAAGCCGCCAGAGACTGATTGTAAATCATAAGGTTTGACACCTCTTCGTTGATATCAACGGAAGAAAGAGATTCCCGACGCGTTTCGATGTTGTTCAGCGTGGTTGAGTTTGCGGTTTCCTGACTGTTGATCGAGTCGATATCGAGGCCGAGGGTATTGGAAAGATTATCCACGGCTTCCTGCATGGTCCCGCTGAAAAGACCGACTTTGTTGCCCGGAGTATAAAGGGTGTAATTGGCGATGGTCAGGTCGGTGATCATCTTTGAGATATTGCTGTTGGAGCCGCTCGAGTCGTCTGCGGCGTTGGCATCATCTTTCGATAAGGTCAGGTAGCCTTCGCTGTACTTCGGGTCGTCCCACTTTTCGGCAACCCGGATCGTGGCGGCGGTGATGTGGTTCGTCTTTCCGGAAGAGTCGGTGAAGATCGGCTTGTTGTCGCCGGCGTCGTTGGTGCTGTTGTCGGCGTTCAGAACGCTGGCGAGCTTTTGCGCAACGGTGTCCAGCATTTTTTCATAGTAGCCGATCCCGCGGGAAGTTTTTGGCGAATCGTATTCCCCGCTGTCGTTGACCAGGTCGAGGTATCCGTTCAGTTTGCCTCCCTCTAGCAAACTGTTGCTGCTGTCGGCCGTGCTTCCGCAGGCGAGCCCGTCCACGTCGGTGATAATCACGTCCGCATGCTGCTTGGTGCTGCTGCCGGAAAGGCTCAGGTTGCCCGCCTTGTTTCCGTTAATCAGGCAGACTTCCTTTGAATTGTCGACTTTTTTTCCTTTTGTGTCGAACGTAGGGGATTTCGTGATGTCGCCATTGCTGTCCGAAACGAAGATCGAAAGCTGATCGACCGATTTGTTGGCATCCACTTTGATCGGCGTTTCCACCACCTTGATGTTGACGTATTGAGACAGCTCGTCGATCATGGTGTTCCGTTCGTCCAGCAGTTCCAGAGCCGGGGTGCCGGCGATGTCAGCATCTTTGATCTGGTCGCTCAGGCCCGCGATATTGTTCAGCAGGTCATTGACTTTACTGATCCCCGAATCCTTTAAATTCTTATACTGCTCGCTGCGGATGGTTTCGAGGGAACTGGCCGCCGTATTGAATTTTGTCGCAAGCAGGGAAGCGGCCTCTTTTACGGTGCTTTCGGTTGCGGTTGAGCTGCCGGTGGCAGTCAGACCTTCCAACTGCTTAATCAGAGCGCTGTACGCTGCGCTGATCCCATCCGTTTTACTTTCATTCAGCGCGTCCTCAATGTCTTCCAGGGCGCTGAGCTGGGTGGAGGAAAGGCCACACTTCGCGTTCTGCGTGCGGTATTGCCCGTCCAGAAACGGGTTGCGAAGCTGGGTGACTCCAATTGTCGACACGCCTTCGCCGACGATGGCGCCGGTTTGTGCGTAAAGCATGTCAATGCTGGTGGGGGGAACGGAGCACTGATTCACGCGCTGCCGCGTGTAGCCGGGTGTGTTCTCGTTGGTGATATTCTGCCCGGTCACATCCAGATTGGACCTCGCGGCCTGCACACCGCTTCTGCCGAGATAAATTCCGTTAAAAGTTGAACTCATGGCATACACCGCCTTAACATATTTACATTTATATTTTTTTTGAAAGAAATGCGGGAGGAGGGCTGCCGCTCTGAATCTTTTTGCTGTAAATCTTCTGCAGCTCCGGCTGATTGCTCAGCTTGCTTATCGCGACAGAAGCCAGTCGGAGTTTCCGCTCTGCCAAAAGATTGTTTTCGCTGTTGACCTTTTTTAGTTCGGTCAAGACGGAGGAAAGCTCCTGAAACATTTTTTGCATCTGATCCCGGCGGGATTCGGGAAACTGCGAAATAAGCTCCCGAAAGCGTGCTTTTGGATTCGGAGTCTGCTGCATCAGTTTCATCCGCTCCTGTTCCAGGCCGCGCGCCCGGAGAACATAAGCCTGTTCCATTTTCATGCATTTATCCAGCCGGTTTAATTTTTCATTTTTTAGGTATCCCTGTTTTTCTTTTTCAAACTCCAGAAATTTTTGATAAAATTCCAGCAGCTTTTCAAAAAAGGAGACCATAAGATCGGCTGTCTTTTCCTCAATCAATATGTCAGTTCTCCTTTCCCCGTTTCCGGAATCGTTTCCAAGACTGTCCTATCTCTCTGTATTGATCCATTGGTCGGTTAAAATGATCCCGGCCAGTGTCCCGGAGTCCACGGAATAAGTTCCGCCCTCCACGGCGCTTTTGAGTTCTTTCAGCCGGGCGGGGCTGGCATCTTTTCCGACCTCTTCGCAAAGGCTGTCTTTCAGGCAGGCGAGGAATCCACCGGCCGGTTCTGCCGACGGACCGGAAAGTTCGATCCGGTCGGTTTTAACCATGGCGCTCCGGCTGCTTTTCACCGTGGCTGCCGTCTGCACCGTATTCTGTTTTCCGCTGATTTGTGGGCAGGGGGGCAGGGAGAAACCAGTTCCTTTAATCCGCATCCAATCCTTCACCTCTGAACCATATTATCGGCTGATTGACTTAAAAATTTAGAGTATCGGATGGAAAAAGTCTGGTTTTATGGAATTTGGAAATAAAATCGAAAAAGTAAATAATCAAATACAAAATAACCGCTTAATTTTTATCAATGATCCACATGAATTTTCCAGGAAAAAATTTCAATAAAACCGCGAAATCTGTTGACTTTTAGCGAATCCTGTATGATAATATATCATAAATGGCAGAAAAAATGGCAGTAATATTTTTCCTGTAAAGGCCTATGCTTTTTGGCACAGTCTCTGCTTTTTCCTTCAAGAATGCTTCGGAAACCCAGGCGGAAATTTATTTTTTAGGTATTCTTTCAGAGTACACATCAAAAAGAATATCCACTCACAGAGGAATTCTTTCGTGAAAAATAATTTTAACCGCGCCAGTCCGTTCCTCTTTTTGTAAGACGTTTTAAAGAGAAAGAAGGTGAATCCATTGAACTGGATCGACAGCGTCACAACATCTCTTCTCAGTAAAGACTTGGATGGTCTGTGGGCGAGGCAACGGGCGATTTCAGACAACATCGCCAATTTTGAGACCCCTGGGTATCGAGCAAAGACCGTCTCTTTTGAAGATCAGCTCCGCGACCAGATCGCTTCTGGCGACGGAGGCACTCATAAGACAATAGAGAACATACAAAATATACAGCCGGTTACGACGGTAGCTCAAGATGAGACTTACCGGGCGGACGGCAACGGGGTGGATCTGGAACAGCAGAACATCGAGCTTGCCAGAACACAGCTGAATTATAACTACTCCCTTACGGAACTTTCGGATGCTTTTTCACGGCTGAAAACCGCAATCAGCGGCACATAATCCTTCAAATTTAAAAGTAAGGGGGTTCTTTTTATGGCTTTTCTCAGTTCGCTGGATATCAGCGGTTCGGCGCTCACTGCGAGCCGGCTCAGAATGGATGTCATTTCGGAAAATATCGCAAATGCTTCCACCACAAGGACCGAGGCCGGAGGACCGTATCGCAGAAAAATGGTGGTTTACCGTTCAGCCGACGGCGACCAGAACAGCTTCGGTCAGGTTCTGGGCCGTACGATGGACGCGTCTTCTGAGACTTCCGGCGGCGTAAAGGTGGAAGAAATCAAGGAGGATCCGACGCCGTTTCGCATGGTTTATGATCCCACCAGCCCGGATGCGGACAACCGCGGCTATGTGCAGATGCCGAATGTTAATATGACCAAAGAAATGCTCGATATGATGTCGGTAACAAGGGCCTACTCGGCCAATATCAACGCGCTGAACGCGGTCAAAAGCATGGCCGGGAAAGCGCTGGAAATCGGGAAGTGATCAGCTCTATGAATCCAATTATGCCAATCCGGAAGCTGAATACGCTGGAGGATCTCAATACCTTCGCCAGCAGCACGGCGCAGCCGTCGGGGCTTCCGTTTCAGTCCATGTTTCAGGATGCGGTCAATGCGGTCAATCAGACGGATTCCGCGCTGAACAATGCCGCCTATCAGGTAACCACGGGCCAGTCGGACAATCTGCACGATGTTATGATTGCTTCCCAGAAGGCCAGCCTTTCAGTCGATTTGCTTGTTCAGATGCGCAATAAGCTCCTTGATTCCTATAATGAGATTATGAGAATGAGTGTCTGACGAATTTTCGTAAAGGACGGTTCAAAACCGGATGAATGATTTAAAGAAATACATACAGCCAGTCAAAAACTTTTGGATGAAACTGTCCTCAAAAACGAAAAAAATCATTTTCATTTCCTTGGGCGGGGTTCTTTTGCTTTCTGTCGTTTTGGGACTGTTGATGAATCGCACACAGTACACGGTCCTTTATTCAGGTCTGGATCACGACGAGGCCGTGGAAGTGATGTCGGAGCTGAAAGACAGCGGCGTGGATTATAAGGAAGACAACGATACCATTTATGTTCCGTCGGACAAGGAAAATTCAGTCCGTATGCAGCTTGCAAACGAGGGGTATCCGAAAACGGCGCCGAACTACAATTTCTTTACCAGCCATGTGGGCGTGATGACGACGGATGAAGAAGAAAAAGTCATCGAAAAGTATCAGCTGAACGAGAGGTTGGAGGCCGTCATCAAGACGGAAGATCCGATCGAAAACGCCTATGTGACCATCAGCATCCCCAATGAATCGGATTACGCGTGGGATGACAAAAGCAGCGTACCGTCCGCGTCGGTCGCAGTCAAGGTGAAAGGTGGACAGACCCTGAGTGCGAAACAGGTCAACGGAATCAAGCAGCTGGTTGCGAAAAGCGTCCCCAGTATGAAAGCTGCGAATGTCTCTGTGATCGACAGTTCCACAGGCGAGGAGCTGGAGTCCACCGATATCGGTTCTTCCAGTGCGGTTCAAATGAATCTGACGGAATTTAAGCTGAAAATTGAGAAGCAGTACGAAGACAACCTTCAGCAAAAGATCATGAACCATCTGGAGCCGATTTATGGAAGAAATAATCTTAATGTCAGCGTGAAAAGTCAGATGGACCTCGATAAGACGATCAAAAATGTCATTACTTATCAGCCGACCACCAGCGACGGAAAAGGAGTGGTCAGCGAAAGCGAAGAACAGCACGAGGAAACCCGAAACGGCTCAGGCAGAGGTACCGCCGGAGCCGAATCCAACACCGAAACGACGACCTATCCGGGTGTAACGGTCAACGGCAATACCATCACGGTCAAAGACGACAAGACCTATAAATACCTTGTCAGCCAGGTTCAGGAGCAGATTCAGGGCAACGCCGGGGCGCTGAAGAATGTGACGGCTTCCGTCATTATCAATGACCCGAATATGACGAATCTGGAAATGAGCAGTCTGAAAAACACGGTGGCCTTTGCCTCCGGAATCAGCGCGGACAAGGTGGATGTAATGGGGAAGGCTTTCGTAAGCTCTGCCCAGGCTGCCAACGCCCAGCCTGCCGGAATTCTTCCTTTCGACTGGAGAATCCTTGCGGCGGCCGGCGGCGGCTTTCTGCTGATCGTGATTCTGACGGTCCTCTTCCTTGCAAAACGGCGGAAAAAGCGGGCGAAAGAGCTGGAAGCAAAACTGCTGCAGGAGGAAGAGGCCAACCCGAATGAGGTTGCCGAAGAAATCCCATCTGAATCCATTGAAGAAATCCGCCAGGCAGCCGGGGGAAAAGAAGAAAAAGTACGGAAAGATCTGCAGGAATTTTCCAGGCAAAACCCGGAGATTGCGGCTCAGCTGATCCGCAGCTGGCTGAAAGGAGAGGACGACAACAATGGCTGAACGCAAAGTCACCGGGGCGCAGAAAGCAGCTTCCGTCATTATTGCGCTGGGTTCGGATGCGGCCTCCAAAATCTACAAGTATCTTCGGGAAGACGAGGTGGAACAGCTTACTTATGAGATTGCCCAAACAAGCAGTATGCCTCCGGATGAAGTGGAGGGAATCCTCGGCGACTTTTACAATCTCTGTCTGACTCAAAAGGTCGTGACCGAGGGCGGCGTGGAGTATGCGCGCAATGTGCTGGAAAAAGCCTATGGCGCGCAGATGGCCAGTTCTCTGCTCGACCGGGTCACTAAATCCCTGCGCTCCAAGGCATTTGAGTTTTTAAAGAACGCGGACTACAAGAATCTGCTTGCAGCCATCCAGAACGAACACCCTCAGACGATTGCGCTGATCCTTTCTTATGCCCGCGCCGATCAGGCCGCCACGGTCATTGCGGATCTGCCGGCGGAAAAGCGGTCGGATGTCGTTCAGAGGATCGCGACGATGGACCGCATTATGCCGGATGTTGTCAAAATTGTGGAGAAAAACCTTTCCGGCAAGTTCTCGAACGTGATGAGCGTGGATATGACGCAGTTCGGCGGAGTGGACTATGTCGCCGATATTATGAACAATATGGACCGCGCGAACGAAAAGACGATTTTCGACGAACTGGGACGCAAAAATGCGGAACTGGCGGAAGAAATTCGTCAGAAGATGTTTGTCTTCGAAGATATCGTTATTTTGGACGATATGTCCACCCAGCGCTTTCTGCGGGAAGTCGATCCGAAAGATCTGGTCTATGCCCTCAAGGGAGCCAACAAGGATGTTGCGGACAAGATCTTCAGCAATATGTCGTCCCGTTCCGCCGAGACGGTCAAGTCCGACCTGGAGTATACGCATAATGTCCGCCTGAGAGATGTGGAAGAGGCGCAGCAGCGCATTGTCGGCGTGATCCGCCGTCTGGAGAGCGAGGGCGAACTGGTGATTGCCAAGGGCGGAAAGGATGAGATTATTGAATAAGGTCATCAAGGCCTCCCAATATACTTCCCTTTCGGCAGAGCCCGAAGCGCAGAAAATACAGCCGAAAGCGGCAGCGGGCGAAAAGGTAAAATCCGTCCTCGACCAGGCGTTCGAAAAGGCGAATAAGATTGTAGAATCAGCGGAGAATTACCGCGCTTCTCAAATGCAGGAATGCAACCGCCGCGCGGATGAGGAACTGCAGGACGCCAAAAAGCAGGGGCATGAGGCGGGCTTTGCCCGCGGCCGCAAAGAGGGCAAGGAAGCCGGCATGAGGCAGGGCCTTGCGGAAGGGGCTCAAAAGGCCGAAGCCGAGAACCGAAAAACCCTGCATGAACTGGATGAAATGATCCAGTCCGTGGAGAAGTCCAAAACGGAGATTCTCTCAAAGTTTGAATCGGGCCTTCAGGACCTTGCCGTGACCATTGCGAGGGCCATTGTGAAGAAGGAACTTGCAATCGATCCGAAGACCCTTCATTCCATTATCCAGAACGCGGTGGATTCCTATCGGAACCAGGCGTGGGTGCGCATTTATGTTTCGGGGAAAACGGCGGATCTTCTGACCAAGGCGGACCTTTCCATCGCACAGGAATTACAGTCCGTTTCCGACCGCGTTAAAGTGGTCGTTACGCCGGAGTTCAGTGAGGAGTCCTGCGTGATTGAAACGCCGGATCAAGTGATTGACGCGGGACTGGATACGCAGCTGGAAAAAATAAAGTCGGCGCTGGATCAGCCCGACCAGTCCAACCCCTCATAAAGATCGGAAAGGAAACGAGCCGGATGGTGGATTTGAAGGCGGCCTGTGAGAAGGTCAGAAAAATAGACCCTCTCCGCTACAAGGGAAAAGTGAAAAACATCGTCGGGATGATGATGGAAACCACCGGTCTGGATGCTAAAATCGGCGATATCTGCAGGATCGGCGGGCAGTCCGGAAAACCCTGCGTGGAAGCGGAGGCAGTCGGTTTCCGCGACGGAAATGTGCTTCTTATGGCTTATGGAGACATCCGCGGCGTGGGGTTGGGGAGCATTGTGGAATCGACCGGGCACAAGCTTCGGGTCCCCGTCGGAAAGGGCCTGAAAGGCAGGACGGTGGACGCCACCGGCAGGCCGATCGACGGTCTGGGCGATATTGAGCCGGAGGCGTATTACGATGTGGATTCTCCGTGTGTCAATCCGCTGGAGCGCCCCCGTATCCATGAGACCATGACTTTTGGCGTCAAGGCGATCGACGGCCCCTTGACCATTGGCAAGGGGCAGAGGGTCGGGATCTTTTCCGGCAGCGGTGTCGGGAAAAGCACCCTGATGGGGATGATTGCGAAAAATGTCAAATCGGATATCAATGTCATTGCCCTGGTCGGGGAGCGCGGCAGGGAAGTCAAGGAATTTATCGAGAAAGATTTGGGAAAAGAGGGGCTTGCCCGTTCGGTTTTGGTGGTGGCAACTTCTGACCAGGAAGCTATGTTCCGGGCGAAATGCGCTTCGGTAGCCACGGCAATTGCGGAATATTTCCGGGACCAGGGGCAGGATGTTTTGCTGATGATGGATTCTCTGACACGCTTTGCAATGGCCGAGCGGGAGATTGGGCTGGCGGCGGGTGAGCCTCCCATTGCAAGGGGCTACACGCCGTCCATTTATGCAAAACTTCCCAAACTGCTTGAACGAAGCGGAAATTTCAAAACCGGCTCGATCACCGGGATCTATACGGTTCTGGTGGAAGGGGACGATACCAACGAACCGATTTCAGACACCGTGCGCGGAATTCTGGACGGGCATATCGTCCTTTCCAGAACACTGGCGGCCAGGAACCATTACCCTGCCATCGATGTGGGAGCCAGCATTTCCCGTCTGATGACGGATATCACATCCGAGGAGCATAAAGCGGCCGCCGCACGGCTGCGTAATCTTCTTTCCACCTATAATCAGAATTACGACCTGATTTC
>DHDF01000120.1:4296-57888 GCA_002399225.1 bacterium UBA4883 | reverse complement strand
AAGATCGACCAGATCAATCAGTTCCTGACTCAGCGGGTAGACGAATCGTTTCCCTATGAAGAGACCGAAAAACTGATGAAAGAGATTTAAGATGAAAAAATTCATTTTTTCCCTTGAAAATGTACTTCGCTACAAACAGGAAACACTGGGGATGCTCAAGAATGAAATGACCCAGCTTCAGATGAAAATCCGCGAGCTGGAGAAAACAATTTCCGGAATCAAACGGGAATATGCCGAATTGAACCATGCCCTGGCCCTGGAGCTGAAAAGCGGAGTGATTTCCAACAGCATGGCGATTTACAAACGTTACTTTGCAGAGCTGGACCGCCGGGCCGGAAGTCTGGAACTTCAGAAAGCGGCTGTTCGAAAGACGGCCGCCGCAAAGCAAGCGGAGATTGTGCACATGAAAAGCGATATCTCCGGGCTGGAAAAGCTCCGTGATTCCCAGAGGCGCGCCTATGAGGCCCAGGGACGAAAAGAGCAGGAACAAGTGCTGGAGGAGTTCGTTTCGCACAAGAGGGTTGCTGCGGACTGCCGTATGGCGTGAGATCCTCGGCTTTCCCCGGCGTCTTGTTTCAGATGACGCGACTCTCTGCGAAAGGAGGTGAATCAAGTGGTGATACAGCAAATCCATATGCAAAACACAAGTACACCTGCGGCAAAACCGGAAAGCCGGGTGCAAAACGGAGACGATTTTCGCTCCATGCTGCGTTCCGCCGTTCAGAAACCGGATTCCGAAGAGGCGCAGAAACCGGAAAGTAGCAAGGCGAAAGGAAAGACGGACAAGGCGGACAAATCAGATCGGAAGCAAACGGGTGCCGGCAGGGCGAAGAAGGATGCGCCGCAGCAGGTTACCGCTCTTCCGCCGAAGGAGGTCGCCCTTCTTGTTTCCGGTACGGCGAAGGGAAACCTTCAGGCAGCCGCTTCCGCCGGTGGAGAGAGTTCCAAGGGCCTTTCGGCGGCGCAGGGCGTTTCCGCGTTAAGCGGAACGCAGCAGTCCGCGGCTTTGCCCGAAACGGCGCTGAGCGGACAGACACTGCCTACCGGTGCGGAACAGACGAAAGGCAGTCTTTCCGGGACTTCCGTCGGAAAGCAGGCGCAGCCTGAGCCGAAGTCTGCCTCTGCGGCAGTGCCGGCCGTTCAAACCGATTCGACGGCACAACAGGGTACGTTGGCGCAAAAAAGCGCGCTGAGCCGGCAGACAGCCGCTGGTCCCTCGGGAGCATCCCAGATCCAAACGGCAAAGGCGCAGGGGAATTCTTCCGGCCAGAGCACCGGGCTTGCGGAAGGCCAGAAGTCGGCTGGAGAAGAACAGACAGGCGCAGCCGCCGGGACAGGAACAAAGCAGTCCGTTTCAGAAGAAGCGGCGTCCCCATCCGGAAAATCCGATGGGGTGCAAAGCGGAGCGGCTGCCTCGCAGTCCGCGGCTTCTCAAAAGGATGGCAAAACAGCCCGGACGGACGGCCTTTCCGGCCTTTATGCGGGCGGCAATGTCGTCATCCGGGTTTCCGGCGGGACGGCGCAGAAAACGCTTTCTCCGGTCCGCCAGGTGGCGAATATAGCTGCAAATCAGCTTCAAAAGGGAAAAAGCGAGTTCAAGATGGATCTTTACCCGCAGTCGCTTGGAAAGGTTTCGGTCAAACTAACCTCCCAGAACGGGCTTTTGACCGTCGAAATCGCGGCATCCAACCCGAAGACCCAAAGTCTTCTCCTCTCCGGCTCCGCGGAGATCCGGAACATTTTACAGGCTTCCACCGGGCAGAATGTGCAGACGGTGATTCCGGATCAGCAGGCGGCGCAGTGGTATGGGCAGCCTCAGGACGGCGGAGGAAATACGGGCGGCCAGCGGCAGAAACGCGAAGAACCCCGCAAAAGCAAATGGGACGGAATCGGCTCCGTTTCCGCGGAACTGAACACCGGGGATTTTCTTTCAATGATCCAGCAGATCGGAGCACTTGCCGGATAACAAAAGGAGGAGAAAAATTTGGATAATTTGGGAATCACCAATTATGGGATGTTAAACCGCGCTTATTCTTCTCCGCTGGCATCCTCTGCGAACAATTCAAAATCGACCACTCCAAAGGGTTCCTCATTGGATATGAATGATTTTTTAGAGCTTTTAGCAACTCAGTTTGAAAATCAGGACGTGACAAATCCAACGGACAATACCGAGTTTATTTCAGAGCTTGCGCAGTTTTCCTCTTTACAGGCGATGAGCGAGCTGACGCAGTACTCGGAGCGCCAGTATGCGTCTTCCCTGGTTGGAAAGACCGTTGAAGTCGGTACGCGCGATGAGACGGGCGCCTCTACTACGAAAACGGGCGTTGTGAAAAGCACGCTTTTCGCCTCGGACGGCTGCTCCATTATCATGAGTGTCGGAGGGAAGGATACCGCCTATGACGTTTCCGCCGTGACGCAGGTTTTTCAGGATGGAAAGTCTGGCAGTTCCGGGGATTCCGGCGGCAGCGGCACAGGCGGAACAAGTACATAAAGGCGGCGAAACGATGAACGACATCCAGTTCCGGAAAAGTTATTCCGCCTGGATCGGCTCCAGTTATCCGGTTCAGCCGGAGCGCAAAAATCCAAGCCAGACCGGCCCAGCGGAAAAGGCCAGCTTTTCCGAAGTCCTGAAAAATGTGCAGGGCGGCCTGAAATTTTCCAAACACGCGCTGCGGCGCATGGAAGAAAGGCAGATTAAGGTTTCCCCCGAATTGATGACGCGGATGGACGGAGCGGTCAAGCAGGCGAAGGCGAAGGGTGTCCGCGACGCGCTGATGATGAGCGGAGACACCGCGTTTATCGTCCATGTTCCAAGCTCCACGGTCGTCACCATGATGAACGGTGGGAAAATGAAGGAAAACATTTTTACAAATATTGATGGAGCCGTAATATTATAACCGGACCTATTACAGGAGGTTATCGGGCTTTGAATGACGGAGAAGCCCGTGCGGTTCCCTAAAAAGAGAGGTAAAACGCTATGGCTTTTAACAGAGCAATGTCCTCCGGCGTGGCCGGACTCAAGGCACACCAGACGGCGCTGGACGTAATCGGAAATAATGTCGCCAACGTCAGCACCTACGGCTTTAAGGCGTCGCGCACCATGTTCAGCGACGTGCTGTATCAGACCCTGACCAACGCTTCAAAGTCGGATGCCACGAATGGCCGGGGTGGTGTCAACCCGTCCCAGGTCGGCTACGGTTCCAAAGCCTCTTCTGTTTCGGTGGACACTGGGCGCTCCGGTATGGCGACGACCGGATTTCCCGGCGACTGCTATATCAACGGCGAAGGCTATTTCGCCGTGCGGGATGGGAAAAGCGGCGCAAAATTCACCCGTGTCGGCGCTTTGTCGTTCGACAGCTCCGGCTATCTGGTGGACAGCAACGGCGGCTATGTTCTGGGAACAAATGGAAACGGAGCGGTATCAAAATCGACCGATCCTACAAAGTTGTCGGCAATTTCTTATACACCCGCCAGCGTGGCTTATAAGGACATCGCCATTTCCCCTGACGGAGCGGTCAAAGGAACGAAAGCAGATGGAACCGTGGATACCATCGGGCACATTGAACTGGTCCATTTCACAAATCCCGGCGGCTTGGAGCAAACGGGGGGCAACTATTACAAAGCCACCGACAACTCCGGCACGGCAGACTGCGACGCTCCGGGCAGCAGTTCTACCGGCACGCTGGTGACCGGCGCACTGGAATCCTCCAATGTGGATCTCGCAAATGAATTTTCCAACATGATCACCACGGAGAGAGGCTACCAGGCAAACTCCAAGATCATCACGGTCTCGGATACCATGCTGGAAACCCTGGTGAACATGATCCGCTGAGAAACTGCGCCGTCCTTTTCCGGATAGGGCCGGGAAAGGAAAGCGGCGGTTTCCGACGAATGGAGGAAGAAAATTGATTGAGCTGACACAGCTGAACGGCACTCCGTTTTTGCTGAACTGCAATTTGATTGAAACGGTTGAGAACATACCGGAAACCAAAATTTCGCTCACGACCGGAAAATATATTCTGGTTCGGGAAGAGCAAAGCGAAATCGTCCAAAAAATCGTCGCTTATCAGCGAATGATCTACCAAAACATGATCTGTATTGAAGGGCTTAGGCCTCAGGATTAAATCTAAGGTTCAGGGAAGTGTTTGTTCATGGATTTTACAGGAATTATTGGCTTAGTCGCCGGCTTGGGCTTGATCTTCTTCGGCATTACCAGCTTTACCGACATGAGCGCAATGAAGAGCTTCATTGATTTCCAAAGTATGGCGATCACTTTCGGCGGGACCATTGCTTCCACTCTGATTGCTTTTCCGATTTCTTACTTTAAGAAAATTCCGTCATGGCTGAAAATCACTCTTCAGAAGAATCCGTACAATCCCAGAAAATACATTCAGCTCATTGTGGAATTTGCGCAGGAGGCCAGGAAAAAGGGATTGCTTTCGCTGGAAGAAAAGGCCAATGACCTGAGCGATTCCGATTCTTTTCTTAAAAACAGCATTTTGCTGATTGTGGATGCGATCGACCCGGAGAAGGTCAAGGAAATGCTCGGCAATGAACTGGATTCCTTGGACGAACGCCATTCCCAGGGCTGGCAGTTCTTTGAAAAAGCCGCTACGTTTGCACCGGCTTTCGGAATGATCGGCACGCTGATCGGACTGATCAACATGCTGGGGAACCTGAACATGGATTCCTCCAACGGCGCAAGTACTTTAGGCAAAGGCATGGCCGTTGCTCTGATCACCACGTTTTATGGCTCTTTTCTGGCGAACCTCCTTCTGGTGCCAATCGGGCATAAGCTGCATATGCGCCATAATGAGGAACGCCTCTGCAAGGAAATCGTGGTGGAAGGAGTTATTGCCATTCAAGCAGGGGACAACCCGAAACATATCGAGCAGCGGCTGAACGCTTTTCTTTGTGAAAAAGAACGGGGAGAAGAGGGCTCTAACGAAAACTCAGGCGGAAAGAAGAAAAGAGAAAAAAAGAGCAAAAAGTAGGGCTTGTTTAAAACTGACCAGTGAATGAGGTGATAAAATGAGGAAAAAAAAGCAGGATGATTCTTCCGGCGGGCCCAGCTGGCTGGATACCTATGCCGATATGATGACCCTGTTGCTGACCTTTTTTGTCCTTCTGTTTTCCATGTCCACTCTAAATGCAAGCAAGTGGCAGAAACTGGTCACCGCTCTTTCCGCAAATCTTGCAAAGAATCAGACAAGCACCGAGCAGCAGGTCGTGATTTCTCCATCTTCCAACACGACTTCCAAGGCGCCGAGCGCGGCTGCGTCGGATGAAGGACTGGGGAAAGACACCAAACCTGTGACAAAAGTTACGAATTTCGACCAGCTGTATGCCTATTTGAAGCAATACATCGAAAAACATCATCTCGAAGGCAACGTTGAAATCTATAAAGGGGACGGCTACACATTCCTCTCTTTTCGGAACAGCATTTTCTTTGACGGCGACAGCGCCGTCCTGCGCCCGCAGGGAAAAGTGCTTCTTGACTACCTTTGCGATGCGGTTTCCAACATTCCGACTCAAATCGGGGAGATCCGCTTTTACGGGCATACAGCCAAGGTTTCAGCGACCAATACGCCGGAGCGGCAGGCATTTGACCGCGGGCTTTCCGACGACCGGTCGAAAAACGTTCTTCTCTATGTTCAGACGAAAGGAATTATCAGCGGCGCCAAGTTGGTCAGCGAAGGCTATGGGGAATACAGGCCGATTGTTCCGGACGACGGGACCGAAGCCACCCGGGCAAAGAACCGGCGGGTTGAAATCTATATTTCCAAAACCGGAAAATCGGCGGATGTTCTGGACAAGGTGTATGAGGAGATTAATTCCTCCAGCTCCAGCCGGATGCCCTCGAGCGGAAAATAAAGCCTACTCTTTTGGTGTTTCGCCTGCACGGCTGCGGCCGGCAGGGATAGAATCCTAGCGAGGAATGGTGGTACATATGGCGGAAGTTTTGTCGCAGCAACAGATTGATGATTTGCTGGGCAACCTGCAAAGCGGAAATACAAATTTTCAAGAGATTGAAGAAGAGACCTCCGGACCGAAAGTCAAGGAGTATGACTTTCTTTCCCCTAAAAAGTTCACTAGGGAGCAACTCAAGCTTCTGCAAAATATTTTTGAAAGCTTTTCCCGGCTGTTCAGCCTGCATATGTCCAGCATGCTTCGCATGAACTGTCAGACGGAAGTGGTGCAGGTCGAAGAAGAGGAGTACAAGGAATTCGGCAATGCTCTGAGCGACTCCGTCCTGATCGGCATTATGGGGCTGCACAACGAGGACTATGGAATTGACGACAAGCAGATTCTGGTCGAGATGTCCCGGCCGATCTCTTTCAGCATTCTGGATCGGTTGCTTGGCGGGGACGGAAGCGGGTACCAGGTCGACCGCGATTACACCGAGATAGAGCTTTCGCTTCTGGATTATCTGTTCCGGCAGATTGCGCCGATGCTGCGGGACGCATGGGGCAATTATGTGGATGTTGATCATACGATGGACGGGCTTGAGACCAATTCGCAGCTGATCCAGTTTATTCAGCCGGACGAATCCGCTGCTATTGTCGTCATTGAGGTAACGATCAATGAATTAAAAGGTAATTTAAATATCTGTCTTCCTGCAAGTTCCTTGGAAGAAATATTTAAAATATTTGATTCAAAATATGTTAAAGTCAACAAAAAGCTTGACCCGAAGCAGGAAAAGCGGCACCGGAAGGAAATCCTTGACAGCCTGAAAGACACGCCGCTGACCGTTTCCGCGATTCTTGGGAACGCGGAAATCACCCTCAAAGATCTGCTTGAGTTGCAGCAGGGGGATGTGATTCCGCTGGAATCCCCCATTGAGGGGAACTCCGTTACCCTGCAGGTTGAAAAGCTGAAATGGTTCACAGGAAAAATGGGTGTGAAGAAAAAACATTATGCCGTCAAGATTGGGAAAGTCCTTCCTTAATTATTTTTGAAAAAAGGTGATTTCTTTGGAGCCAAAGCAAGAAAAACTTCTTTCCGACATGGAGATAGACGCAATCGGCGAAATCCTGAACATCAGCCTGGGCTCTTCCGCCACCTCTGTTTCGGAACTGCTTGGGCAGCCGGTCAGCATCACAACGCCGGAAGTCAAGCTGATGAAGACCAGCGCATTCGATATAAAAACCTATGAACCCGCCATCGCGGTGGAAATTAATTATATTGAGGGACTTTCCGGAAAGAACCTGCTGATTTTAAAAGAATCGGATGTGAAAGTGATCGTCGGCCTTCTGTTGCAGACGGATTTCTCCAATCAGGAATTCGTGATGGATGAAATGAATGTAGGCGCAATCTGTGAAGTGATGAATCAGATGATGGGGGCCGCAGCCACCGCACTTTCTCAGTTCCTGAGCAGAAGTATCAATATCTCCCCGCCGAATTCTTTTCCGGTCGGCGATTCGGAACAGTTTAAGCAGAAATATTTTGTAGAAGACGACGATATTGTCGCAGTTTATTTTAACTTGATGATCGGGGATCTGGTGAACAGCGAGTTCATCAATGTCATGCCGATTCCGCTTGCAAAGGAACTGGTCTCAAATTTTGGGCTGGATCCCTCCACAGAAGAAAAGAGCGCACCGCAGAAGAATCAGCAAAAAGAAGTCCCCGGGCCTGAAAAAGCCGCGGCGTCCGCCGAGGCCGCAGAGCAGCCCGCGGCTCCGGCCGCTCCCGATGCTGCGGGGGAGCCCGCTACCACCCCAGTGGCCCAAGATCCGGTTCAGCAGGCGGCCCGGCAGCCTGCCGCCCAGGCTCCACAGTTTACCGGCGCCAGTGTCAAACAAGCAAGCTATGAAAGCTTTGACGAATCGGAACCGCCGCTTACCAAAGGGGAAACCAACAATCTCAACATGATTATGTCAGTTCCGCTGAAGATTTCGGTGGAAATAGGTCGAACTTCCAAAAGAATTAAAGAAATTCTGGACTTTTCCGCTGGAACCATCGTAGAATTGGATAAGCAAGCCGGTTCTCCGGTTGATGTTTACGTCAACGGGCAGGCCATTGCGAAAGGAAACGTCGTAGTGGTGGACGATTTCTATGGGGTTCGGATAACGGAAGTTATTAACAACGACGCAATCATGAAGCTGGTTTAAGGTACAAACATTTATACCAAAGTTTTAGGAGGATTCTCGATGGATAAGAAAATCATGCTGGTGGATGATGCTGCTTTTATGCGCATGATGATCAAGGATACCCTTTCCAAAAACGGCTATACCAACATCGTTGAGGCAAACAACGGGCAGGTCGCCGTTACCAACTATGCCGACGAAAAACCGGATTTGGTCATTATGGATATCACAATGCCGGTCATGGATGGCTTGGAAGCCTTGAAAGCGATTAAGACGCAGGATCCGAATGCAAATGTCATTATGTGTTCCGCTATGGGTCAGGAGTCCATGGTAGTCGACGCCCTCAAGCATGGCGCGAGAGATTTTATTGTCAAGCCGTTTAAGGCGGACCGTATCATGAAAACCGTTCACAGCATTCTGGGGTAAAAAGGACTGCGGAGGAATTTAAATGAAGCTGAGCACGAGCTATGCGTCGGACATTCTGCCACTGATTTTTTCCCTGATTGCAATTGCCGCCGTGCTGTACCTGTGCTATCTGCTCAGCCGGTACTTGGTGAAAAAGGCGAATAATGTCGCAAACACTGCCAATATCCGGATTCTGGAGCGCGTGGCGCTGGCACAGGACAAGGGCCTTGTAATCGCGCAGATCTGTGGCCATTACTATTTGATTGGGTTTTCATCCGACCGGGTTGAGCTTTTAAAAGAGATCGATAAAACGGAGATCCGTTCTTCTACGGAGCCGGCTGCCGGCCGTGATTTTATGGACGCCCTAAACGCTGCGCTGAAAGGCAGACTGGATTTGACTGGCAAGGGGAGAAAACACGAAAATGACAGGCACTCATAAAAAGAAGACGGCGCTCAGGCGCAGGCTGATGAAAAAAATATTGCTTTTGCTGTGCGTGTTTTGTGTTACTGCCCTGTTTTTGCCCATGCGGGCTTCGGCGGCTGTGAATGTCAACATTAACGGAAAGGGCGCGAATACCCTTGAAATTATCGAAATGCTTACGGTCCTCGCGCTTTTGCCGTCCATTCTCATCATGACAACCTGCTTTACGCGCATTGTGATCGTTTTGTCTTTTCTACGGAATGCCTTGGGGCTGCAGCAGACTCCGCCCAATCAGGTGCTGATCAGCATCGCTCTGTTTTTAACTCTGTTCATTATGTCCCCGGTTCTTTCAAAGATCAATACGGACGCCTATCAGCCGTATAAGGCGGAAAAGATTACACAGGAAGAATTTCTGCAGCGGGCGAGCGCACCGCTCAAGGAGTTCATGCTGAAAAATACCCGAAAGGAGGACCTGAATCTGTTTGTCAACCTGTCCAAGCAGGACAGCAAGACACCCGCGGCGAAAATGCCGATTACGCTGGTGATCCCGGCGTTTATGACCAGCGAACTCAAGCGGGCGTTCATCATCGGGTTTCTCCTTTACATCCCGTTCATGATCATCGACATGATCGTGTCGAGTATACTGATGTCTATGGGGATGATCATGTTGCCGCCGGCAACCATTTCCCTTCCGTTCAAGCTGCTGCTTTTTGTCCTGGTGGACGGATGGGATTTGCTGTTTAAAACGCTGGCGACAGGCTTTCATCTGTAAAAGACGGTAAGGAGGCGCGAAAATGACCATTGCAAAAGTCATGGATATCATGCGGGCCGCTATGCTTGTGGTGCTGAAAATTGCGGGGCCGATTCTAATTGCGAGTATGGTGGTCGGCCTGATCATTTCCGTTCTTCAGGCGGCTACCCAGGTCCATGAGCAGACGGTGTCTTTTGTCCCAAAGCTGTTTACAATCGCTGCCGTCATGATTATTCTGGGGCCTTGGATTATGAAGGTGATGAATGATTTTACCAAGTACATTTTTCAGATGATCGGTTCCCTGAGCTGAAATCGGAGCGGCGGATATGAAACTGGATTACAATTATACACTGCTCATGCTGATTTTTCTGCGCATGACGGGCTGCATCTTTTTCAACCCGATCCTGGGCAGAAGAAATCTGCCGAACATCATTAAAATCGGTCTGACACTGATGTTAACGCTGTTTACTTACCGTCTGACGCCGGACCGGTCGATCCATATTGATTCCTTTCTCGTCCTCTTCGTTTCGGGGCTGAAAGAACTTCTGATTGGTTTTCTGGCCGGCTACATCATCCAGCTTTTCCTTTCCGTCTTTGTGATGGGCGGTGAGATGTCGGACCTGCAGGTGGGAATCGCCATGTCAAAGATCTATGACCCGCAGAGCGATATTTCCATGCCGCTTTCCGCTTCAGTCATCAACGCGATGTATCTGCTGATGTTTTTCGCTACCAACGCGCATCTGACCCTGATTGAGGTGTTCGTCAAGCTCGGCGCCGTCGTTCCCTATGGCGACGGGCTGGTGCTGAAGGCGAATCTGTTCGGCGGCCTGGTTGCTCTGTTTGAGCAGATACTGGTTTACGCGGTGCAGCTTTCGCTGCCGATGGTAGCGGTCCAGATCATTGGAGAAATCGGCACGGGTCTGATGATGCGGGCGGTGCCGCAGATTGATGTTTTTACCGTAGAAATTCAAATCAAAATTCTGCTTGGCTTTTTCATGATGATCGTCTTTGTGCCGCCCTATGCTGCTTTCCTCCAAAAACTGATGAATCTGATGTTTGCCCGGATAAGCAGCTTGTACGCCGTGTTGGCCCAATAGAGGGGGGATCGCAATGGCGCGGGCTTCGGCGGAAGACAAAACTGAAAAAGCAACCCCGAAAAAGCGGGAGGACGAACGAAAAAAGGGCAACGTCTTTCAAAGTGCCGATGTGGTCAGCGCCCTTTCCATCTTTGTGGTTTTTCTGGCCCTGCGGCTGGAGTTCCCATATCTCTACAGCTATCTGTACAATTTTATGCACAGCTATCTTTCCCGCGCAGGCATAGTGGCAACCCTAGATTCGTTGAGTTCTCTTGATGTCATTCGGGAGTTCTGGTTTGCCATTTTACTAACCTGTGCACCGGTTTTAATCGCTTCTCTTCTTGCAGCCGTGTTGGCGACCGGAATTCAGACCAAGTTTAAGATTTCAGGGGAACAAATCAAATTTAAATTTTCCAATATAAGCCTGTTTCAGGGGTTTAAACGCCTGTTTTCTCTTCGTTCCATTGTCGAGCTGATCAAGTCGATTATCAAAACAATTGCGATCGGATACATTATGTACCTGCAGATCAAGAAAGTTTTCGAGAGCTGCGCTTCCATGATGTCCAACGATATTGACCAGTCCTGTCTCCAGATTGTGAACGACATTATGGATATGGTCATTCAAATGACGCTGGTGTTTCTTGCAATTGCCGCGGCGGATTATTTCTATCAGTGGTGGGACTATGAAAAAAATATCCGCATGACAAAGCAGGAATTGAAAGAGGAGTACAAAGAGCTGGAAGGTAACCCGGAAACGAAGGGGAGAATCCGTCAGGAACAGAGAAAGATCTCCGGCCGCCGTATGATGCAGCAGGTGCCTGAGGCGGATGTAGTGGTGAGAAACCCGACGCATATTGCCGTGGCGCTCCGTTACCATCCGGAAGAGGACCGCGCCCCGGTTGTACTGGCCAAAGGGCAGGATTACCTGGCCAAAAAGATCATTGAAATCGCACAGCAGCACCACATTCCGATGAAGGAAGACAAGCCCCTGGCTCACGCTCTTTATGCGGCAGTCGAAGTTAATGAACAGATTCCGGAGGAATTTTATCAGGCGATGGCCGAAGTGATGGCATGGGTTTACCATCTGAAACAGGAAGGAGAGAAAAGATGAAGAAGCTGAATCCGTTCAGTCATGTCGTTTCACTGTTCGTCATTCTGGTCATCTCACTCATTATCATTCCCCTTCCGGCCCCTCTGCTCGATATGATGTTTATCCTCAATATCTCTCTGTCGCTGATTATTCTACTTCTGACCATGTACATTAAAAATGCCCTGGAATTTTCCGTGTTTCCCTCCATTTTGCTGATTACCACTTTGTTTCGGCTGGCGCTGAACATCTCCTCCACCCGGCTGATCCTTTCCCATTCGGGCCAGGCGGGCCAGGTCATCAAAACGTTTGGCTCCTTTGTTTTGCAGGGGAACATCGTGGTTGGGTTTGTGGTGTTCCTGATTATCGTTTTGGTGCAGTTCTTGGTTATCACCAAAGGCGCGGAGCGCGTTTCCGAGGTAGCGGCGAGGTTCCGGCTGGATGCGATGCCCGGGAAGCAGATGGCGATTGACGCCGACCTGAACTCCGGGCTGATCGACGAACAGGGGGCCCGCCAGCGCCGGGAAGATGTTCAGCGGGAAGCGGAGTTCTATGGTTCTATGGACGGCGCGAGCAAGTTTGTCAAGGGCGATGCGATCATGTCCATCGTCATCACCTTCATCAACTTTATCGGCGGGCTGATCGTCGGCATGGTGCAGGGCGGCCAGTCATTTTCGGATGTGCTGAATGTCTATTCCATCGCAACGGTCGGCGACGGGCTGGTTTCCCAGGTTCCCGCCCTGCTGATTTCCACCGCAACGGGCATGATTGTCACCCGCGCAGCCTCCAATTCCACGCTGGGCGAAGATGTTTCCCATCAGTTTACTGCGCAGCCGATGGTAATTTTACTGACCGGATTCGGAATCCTTGCGCTGAATTTAATCCCCGGGATGCCCCATGTTCAGCTGATTCTGGTCGCTGCTTTTCTGATCGGCTCCGGGATGGCGCTGCGCAAGCGGATCGAGCAGTCCGCAGCACAGCCGGCAGCACAGCCGGCGGGTGCGGGCGCGGCTGCCGCGATGCAGGCGGGGGACGATACCGCCTACTACAAAGATATCGATCATATTTACAACCTGCTGCCGCTCGACGCGATTGAAATGGAATTCGGCTACAGTTTGATCCCGCTGGTGGATGAATCGAATGGCAGCACCTTCACCGAGCGACTGGTGTCGTTCCGCAAGCAGTTCGCCATGGAGATGGGAATGGTGGTTCCCTCCATCCGCTTGCGGGACAACGGCCTTCTCAACCCGAACCAGTATGTCATCAAGATCCGGGGCGAAGAAGTCGCGCGCGGAGAGATCCTCATCGACTATTATCTGGCGCTGGACCCGGGCAATCTGACCGGGGAGATCGACGGAATCGACACCATCGAACCGGCCTACGGGATCCCGAGCAAGTGGATTACCCCGGACAAAAAGGATATGGCGGAAATTTACGGCTATACCGTCATCGATCCGCTTTCCGTCGTGGTTACCCACCTTTCTGAGACGGTGCGCCGCCATGCGGATGAGCTGCTTTCCCGCCAGGAAGTGGGCCGTATTCTGGAAAGCGTCAAGAGTTACGACGCTTCCCTGGCGGCCGATGAGGTGCCGAATGTGATTACGCAGAGCAATCTGCAAAAGGTGCTTTGCTCCCTTTTGAAAGAAGGCGTCCCCATCCGGGATATGGAGACCATTCTGGAAACGGTATCCAACAACGCCGCCGCGGCCCGCGACCCGGATATGATGACGGAATATGTGAGGCAGGCGCTGCACCGGACCATCACCCGCAAATGGGCGGAAGGCGGTCAAATCCAGGTAATTACGCTCGACAGCGAAGTGGAAAAAACCATCATCAGTTCCATCAGCAAGAACGAACATGGCACTTATCTGTCGCTTGATCCCCGGACGACCCAGAAGATCATTACCAGGCTGACAGACTGCATCGCCAAGGTGAGGGACGTGATGAGCACGCCGGTGATCCTGACTTCACCCGTGGTGCGGATTTATTTCAGCAAGCTGTTGCAGCAGTTTTACCCAAAAGCGGTCGTACTGTCTTTCAATGAACTTGATAACGACATTAAGATTCAGGCGGTTGCCAACGTGACATTGGAGTAAGATGCGAAATCACGGGAAGGAGAGGAGCTGCGTGGCGAAAAATTACAAGACCAGGCCAGTGTCGGTCCGGGATCTTTGGATTCGGTTCGGCAGGACCGGAGACGTTGAAACACGCAACGAGCTGATCCGCCAGTACAGCTACCTTGTCCGCTGTATCGCGATAAAAATTGTCGGGCACTATCAGTATTTTAATTATCTGGACGATATAATAAGCGAAGGCTTAATTGCGCTGATGGATGCCGTCGCTAAATTTGACGTGATGAAAAACGTTAAATTTGAGACTTTTGCATCCATTAAGATCCGCGGTGCGATGATTGACTATATCCGGCGGCAGGACTGTTTTCCGCGCAGGCTGAAAAAACTGGCGAAGACGATCAATGATGCGGATGAAACGCTGAATCAGCGGCTCAGCCGCAGGCCGACGGAGCGGGAAATCGCGGAATATTTGCAAGTCGGTCTTCCGGAATATGAAAAAATACTGGCAGAAACCTGCTCCATGAACATTCTTTCGTTCGAAGAACTGATCTATGAAAAAGGCGCGGAAAACCTTGCGCTGCACAGCTTTAATTCCGTCGACGGGCCGGAGCAGGCAATTGCGCGGAAGGAACTGAAGAGCGTGCTTCAGCAGGATATTGAACTGCTGGAGGACAAAGAGAAAATTGTAATTTCTCTCTATTATAAAGAACAGCTAAAAATTAAAGAGATCGCTAAAGTGATGGGGATCAGTGAGTCGCGCGTTTCTCAAATTCATTCCAGCGCGCTGAGAAAGCTGAAACGGAGTCTGGAAAGCTACCTAAAACAGTAAGGAAAGGAAGAAAACCGATATGGTCAGAGGATTTTATATGCTGGGTTCCGGTGTTCTGACACAGGGCCGGGTGCTGGATGCCATCAGCAACAATGTGGCGAATTCCGAAACCAGCGGATATAAAAAATCGCGCGTAGTGCAGAAAGCGTTCGGGGATCTGCTGCTGGAGCGGGTCGACCAGAACAGAACGCCCATCGGCAAAGCTTCGCTGATGGACACGGCGTCGGAAGCTGTGACCGATTACTCCGAAGGAACGCTGTCGCAGACGGGCCGAAAACTGGATTTTGCCATCGCCGGCGACGGTTTCTTTGCCGTTCAGGGAAACAGTGGAACCGTCTATACACGAAACGGAAGCTTTAATGTCGACTCGGATGGGTATCTTGTGCTGAAAGGGCAGGGCAGGGTGCTTGGCAGCAACGGCAAGCCTCTGCGGCCGGGGACGGATGATATTTCATCGGACGGCCAGGGCAACCTGACTGCCGGAGGGCGTTCGATCGGCCAGATGGGAGTCTTTCGGTTCCAGAACAATGCCGCGCTGAAAACAGTCGGTGAGGGTATGTTTCAGGGCACCTCCGCCCAGCGGGTTGCGGAGCCGAACGTACTGTGGAAATCGCTGGAAGGCTCTAACGTCAATATGACCAAAGAAATGACGGATGCGCTTTCGTCTGAGCGCGGGCTGCAATCCTGCTCAGAGGCGCTGAAAATGTATGATACGATCTTGGATCAGGCGGTAAGCATTTCTAAACTTTAAAAAAACGGGGGAGGAATAATTTTGATGATGACGTCGTTTTACACGGCAGCGGCAGGCGCCATTGCCCAGCAGCAGAGCATGGATGTAGCATCCAATAATATTGCGAACGTTTCCACTAAGGGGTATAAACCGGATGAGGTCTCTTTTGCCGATCTGCTTTACACTGGCGTGCATGGTTCGCAGACGGCAAACAGCCTGAAAGTCGGCAATGGGGAACGGGTGAACCAGACAAATACGGTCTTTCAGCAGGGAAGCATTGAAACGACCAACCGGTCGCTTGATTATGCCCTTCCGTCGGGAAATGCTTTTTTTGCGGTAAAATGCACGGACGGAACGGTGCGGTACACGCGCGACGGTGAATTCCATCTTTCGGTGCGGGCTGACGGCAGCAGCTATTTAACCGATGCTCAGGGCGGAGCCGTGCTGGATGGAAAAGGCAACCCGATCACGGTAAAAAATGAAAATGACAAGCAGAATGTCGGCGTTTATTCCTTTCAAAACTGTGACGGGCTGAAAAAAGTGGGTGACAACTATTTGGAGGCCACAACGGCTTCCGGCCGTGCGGCAGCTTCTTCTGTTCAGGCGATCCAGGGCAGCATTGAAGATTCCGCCGTTGATCTGGCGGATGAGATGACGGCAATCATCAATGCCCAGAAAGGATTCGCTTTTGACGCGAATGTTCTCAGTATGTCGGATCGCACCACACAGACAATTAACAGTTTGCGCTGAGTGCGTTTTTGAATATCGCATCTTTTAGGTTTTAAGGGGGAGAAAGTATGGATGCGCAGAAGGACAAGGCAGCTCGCCAAGCGGAGACAAACAAAAAAAAAGAAGAAGAAGCTTCCAAGGAGCCGAAAATTGAGCTGAGTGTATCATCTGACAAAATGGAAGCTTCCATTCGGGTGCACCCGGCCATGGAGGGCCAAACGGTCTCTGTTGACAAAATCATGGAATTTTTAAAGGCAAACGGAATTGTCTATGGAATTCTGGAAGGCATTGTCCGTGATTTTTGTGACAACAAAAAATATTTTCTCGATTTGGTCTGCACGCGGGGGCTGCCCCCGGTGGATGAAAAAGATGGAAAGCTGGAGTACCTTTTCAAAAAAGAACAAAATTATATGCCGACAGAACGGGAAGACGGCACGGTGGATTACCGGGATCTTGGCATTGTGCAGAATGTGAAAAAAGGGGATGCCCTTTGCCGTATCATTCCCCCGGAACCCGGCAAGGACGGGATTGATGTTTACGGCAATGCGGTGAAATATCGCCAAGGGAAACTTCCGAGTTTTCCTCAGGGAAAAAATACGGCGGTTTCAAAAGACGGTCTGACTCTTTTTGCGGATGCGGACGGCTGTATTGAGTATAAACATGCCGCGCTCAACGTCAATGAAGTTTTCACAGTGCGCGGCGATGTAGACAGCTCCTCCGGAAATATTGACTTTCTTGGGACGGTCGTCATCCAGGGCGATGTTCTGGAAGGGTTTTCCGTCAAAGCGGGCGGAGACATCAATGTGCGCGGGATGGTGGAAGGCGCTTTGCTCGAAGCGGGTGGAGATATCGCCATTTCCTGCGGAATGAACGGCATGAGCCGGGGCCGGCTGGCTGCCAAGGGAAGCATATCCGCGCAGTATATCGAAAACACAACGGTCGAATGCGGCGGCGACATACGGTCGGATGTCATTTTTAACAGCACGGTCAAAGCGGGAAATTCGATCTTGGTCCACGGCAGGAAAGGAATGCTGGCCGGCGGCCGGTGTCAGGCAGGCCGCTCGATTATTGCCAAGAACATCGGCAGCAGCGGATCTAGAACAGATGTTCTTATCGTTTCCGGTGTGCTGGAAGGTCTCCTTTCCGGCAGAACGGAGAAAGATGTAAATTCTGCCCAGGGCACGCTAAAAGAGGAAGAAAAGAATTTGCAGACTTTGAATGCGCAGATTGAGACAATCTTTCTTTTCCTGAAAAAAAATCCACGTTCGCTGAAAGCGAAAAATCTCTTAAGGAACGCAGACTCCCAGAAAAAACTGGCAGAATCGAGAATTCAATATCTGAAATCCGAAATCACTGCGATCGGTGAACCAAAAGAAGACGGCCTTTCTGCTCTGGATTTTAAAATTGCCGCGCTTCATGTTGCCTACGCGGGAACCAAAATGACCATTGGCAGCTATACGGAAACTCTTTCCACCGATTACAGCGCAACTAAATTTTATGCGGATAAAGAACATATTGTAAGTTCGCCGGTTCAGCCGGACGACCGTATCTAATTTTAAATCGAGGTGTGCCCATGGCAATTGAAAACTTGAATCAGCTCAATGAAATGCATATTGATGTCTTAAAAGAAATCGGTAATATCGGTGCCGGAAATGCCGCCACTTCTCTTTCGCAGATGCTGAACCGCAAAGTGGACATGGTGACGCCCGTTGTGCGTATTCTAGATATCAGCGAGGCGGATCGCGCGCTGGGTGGGCCGGAGACTCCCGTCGTCGCTATTCTTGTAGAATTGAATGGCGATATTCACGGGATTATGATGTTTGTCATTGAGAAGGAGTTTACGCAATCACTTCTGGAAGCGTTGCTGAGTGAAAGCAAAGCAAACTATGCACACCTGTCTGATATGGAATATTCCGCTCTCTCTGAGATTGGCAATATTATGATCGGTTCCTATGCGGCGTCCATTGCGTCTCTTTCCAATCTTGACATTAAAGTTTCCGTACCGGCCGTTACGGTTGATATGGCCGGAGCTCTTCTCACGGTTCCGGCTGCGGAGATGGGCTCCGTTTCTGATAAAATCATTTTTGTTGAAGATGACTTTTTAAGCGCAAACAAAACGATTTCAGCCAACATGATGCTGATTCCGGACATTGCTTCGCTTAATAAATTAATGAGCAGTCTGGGGATTCAGCTATGAGTGAATTGATCACGGTTGGCATATCGGATGTAAAGATTACGGAAAGCCCGGGTGCGCTGGTCACCTATGCACTGGGGTCCTGCATCGGCATCTGCCTCTATGATGCGGAGCTGAAAATCGGAGGACTGGCTCATATTATGCTTCCTTCTTACCCCAAAAATACCGGCAACGACCAAATCTGGCGTTATGCCGATTCCTGTCTGCCGGTGATGGTAAAAAATATGGAAGCGAAAGGCTGTCTGCGCTCGAGAATGAAGGCGAAAATTGCGGGTGGTGCCAAGATGTTCGAAGTTGCGGACGACAGCACGTTCGGCAACATTGGAGCAAGAAATATCGCCGCCGTGAAAAAAACGCTTGCCGGCCTCCGCATCCGGGTCCTGGCGGAGGATACGGGGCTTAACTATGGAAGAACCGTGTATTTTTACACGGAAACCGGCGTTATGGTTGTCAAGTCATTTACCAAAGGAGAAAAGAAATTTTAATTTATAAAATCGGAATAGCCGGAAAAGGGGGAATCTTTTTTCCTTTTACTGTGGGAGTCATTGACCAGCTTTTGAAGCCGGTCACACTCCCTTTTCATTTGCCTGGCGCTTTCTGCATCTGAAGCGGAGATTTCACTCAGAAGAGAATGGCATTTTTTTTCCTTTTCCATGATTTCCATTTCTTCTGGGTTGCATTGACCTTTCGGCAGACGCGCCGAAAAGACTGCGTTCATCCGGCCCTGTTCTTCAGATGGAAGCTTTCGCATCAGAACGGAAATTCGGCCGACGCATTTTTTCAGCCGATCCAGATAAACCTGGCGCTGCCGGAGCAGGGGAGACGGATCGGAAGGTTCGGACCGGCAGCACTGAGTTTCCACCTGCTGGGACAAATCTGCCAAGCGGGTCAGAAAGATCTGTTCTTGATTTACACATGCCTTCAATTCTTCCATCGCGGTCATACGGCACCTTTTATCGGTACGCGGCCTTCTCTTTTAAAAGGCTGTGTGCTGATTCCCTTTCGCTCGTTTTCCTTTCTGCGTGCGGGTCTTCTTCTCAGCTTCAACCCATGCGGCCCGCAGTTCCTGCACAGTCGGGATGATTTCATCTAGGCTGGCCGCATCTTCTGAAACGTTGGCTTTGATAATCTGCGCAAGCAGATGGGAATAAATCCGTTTTAAATTGACTGAAATGTCATACTTGTCATCTAAAATGGCATAAAGGTAATTAATGATATTCTTTGCGCGGTCGGTATGCTTTTTTGCGGTTTCTGCTTTCTTTTGCCCGAACAGGATAGATGCGTACCTCAAATTTTTGAGCAGTTCATCATACAGCTTCACCAGAAGCTCTCCGCGCGACATGGTAAGAATGGACTGTTCCTGGTACTGCATAATCAGATTGTTGTTATCTGCCATTTTTTACACCTTCCTAGGGTTGGTAGTCCTTATGAACTGCTGCGGCTGTTGCCGGAGAACATGGAAGTCAGGGAGTCGCTCTGAGAGGTCAGTACGCTGAGCGCTTGCTCCATAGCGGTAAATTTGTCCCAGTACCGGTTTTCTTCCGTTTGTAGCTGACTTTTCAGGTCTGTAATGGTGCTTTGGTATCCCTTGATCTGCGTGGTCAGCTGGCTGGTATCGTTTGCCTCTGAATCGGTACCGGCCAGCTGAAGAAGTACCCCGTCGCCGCCGAAAGTACCGATATATTTGTTCAGTGCATCTTTCATGCGGGTGGAAACCCCGTCCGCGTCGGTGAAAAGCTTTGCCACGGCGTTAGGGCTTTTCTGCAGCGTATCCCGGAGTGTGGCGGCCGTTACGACCAGCTGGCCGCCGGAAGTGGTATCGTAAGCCTGAGTGGAGATGCCAAGCTGGCTCAGTGACAGCCCGGAAGATTTCACCGCGTCCGTCATGGCGGTATGAAGGTCCGTTAGGATTCCGTTCAGTGTGTCGTTGTTCTGAAGAAGACCCTTTTCGGCATTTTTATTCCACTTTTCAATTTCACCGTCCGTCATACTTTTTTTCTGGTCATCCGTCAGCGGCTGATAGCTGACGGAACCATCCTTGCCTCTTTCCTGGGATTCCGTAGTCAGCTTATTCACTTCGTCGATGATCTTATTGTAGTCATTCACAAAATCGGTAATTTTGGTCACAAGGTCGTCCACATTGCCTGTTGAAGAAAAGGTGACGGGGGTGTCGGTTTTCCCTGTGAAGGTCAGATTAACCCTGTCCAGTGTTGTCGTGTTTGTGGAGCGGGTGATATCGGTTGTTTTTCCATTAATCGTGACATTCATTTTCAGATCCGAGCCGGCGGTGTAGCCGCTGATTGCATCGTACAGAGTTTCAGTTCCGTTGTAAACGGTAGTGTCGGAACCGATGGTATATCCCTGATCAGTCTTATGAATCGTGAGGCTGGAGCCGTTGTTCCCTGCTATGGTTACGGGAGTCGATGAATTGTCCGGGAAGAAACTTGCGAGCGTTTGTGAAGTCGAGGAAGACAGATTAGAAGCACCGCTTGCAATCCCCAGCGGATTATTGTCTCCTGTTGAGGTTATTGATAAGGCGGAGCCGTCCGCGGAGTCGAAAATCAGTTTTCCGTCTTTAACGGCTACGTTGACCTTTCCGGCGCCAAACTGATCATTGACTGCTTTTTGCAGAGTATTCTGCAAATCCGTCAAGCGGTAGGTTCCCGCAGCAAGCGTGACAGACTTCGGCGTCTGACCGGCCAGATTTACTGTATAAGTGCCGTCCGCCGCGATTGTTACGGCACCGTTTTCGTCTGCCGGAAGAGCGTTGGAATGAATCCCGGTAAAGTCCATGGAGGATGTGCCAAACAGAGTGGAAGCCAAATTGCCGCTTAAATCCTCAAAATTTATTTTTCCCTGGGAACCGCTGTCATTGGCTTTGATGGTGAAGGAATCGGTTGTCTTCGAGTAAGAGACTGTCACGCCCGTATCGGCGTCGTTGTTGATCTGGTTGATCACATCGCCCAGCGTGGTATTTCCGGTGAAGGAAAGCTCTTTGCCGTTGATCGAGATCGTGTATTTGCCGTCGGTGCCTTTTTCCAAGTCGTGGCCGTTCACTTCACCGGCCAGCTGGTCGAGCGTTTTGTTGGTTTCGGCGCGGTTGGTTTCCCCGTACCCGATGCGAAGCGCACCGCATTCATTCAGAACGTTGAAACTGTCGGATGAAGTAATGGCAAGCACGGAAGTTTTGTCGCCGGTGGTAAACTGGATTCCGCCGTCATTCGCTTTGACCTGCACTTTGGGTTTAAGTGCCCCGTCGGTATCCTGATATGTTCCGAACAGAGTGGTCAGTTTACCCTGCAGGTAAGAGACCAGATTCCGGACATCACCGGCTGCATCGCCGGCTGATGAATATTTTGATTCGTCGCTGGCGTTAAACGTGATGGTTTTGGAAACGTCATCGAGTTTGAAAGTCAGCGTATTGCCGGCAAGCGTGTCACCAAAATAGGATTTCTTAAGGGCGGATTCGTCGGTAACCGCCGTGCCGGTAGAGCTGCCGGCAGTCAGATTCAGGCCCTTCATCAGGTTCTGCGAACCGCCGGAGATGGTGGCTCCGGTGAAAGTCAGGGCATTGCCCTCAGAACTGACCGTTACACCGGAAAGGTTTGAATTCGCATGAATCTGGTTCTGCAAAGCTTTGCTGATGTTATCGAGATCCGTGGAAAGAGTTCCTGTCAGGATAACGTTTTTTCCCAGCTTCACCGTATAATTCTCGCCGTTGGCGGTAAGCTTTAAATAAGAGGAGGAGGACACGGTTTTATTGAACAAGCCGCTTGTGGAGACGTTGGTGTCAAGCGCATTGTTCCCGGTCAGCACGATTTGCCCGGACCCATTGGCTGTTTGGGTTGTCCCCGTCAGGCCGAGAGCTTCCAAAAACGCCGGGCCGGTGGTTTCGTCGGTGCTCGTCAGGTAAGGACTGATACTGACACTGGTCGCGTCGGTGCTGGTAGCGGTTAAAACGATTTTATTGTTATTGTCCAGAGAAAATTTGATTTTGTCTTTTAAAGAACGGTTGCCGGAGACCGAATTGTTAAGGCCGTCTACGATCTTGTTCAGTTCGGTTGTCGGATCAGCCGACATCTTCTCCGAATCCAGTTTGACCGAATTGCTCAGGGTCAGCGTGTAATTGGTCCCGTTGTAGCTGACGACCATGGATTTTCCCCCGACGGTGGACTGCGTCCAGCTGTCCTGGATTTTCCCGGAAGTAATGGTCTCGTTTGAAACCTGCTGGTCGGAATTGTAAATTGCCTTTGATGCAATCTGCGAAATGTTGTTGATTACAAGGGTCGATGCACTGTCGACATCGCCGGTTGCGCTGACAACATCGGAAGAACTGTCGATCTTAGCGGTTTCAAAAAAGGTTGAGCTTAACAGATTTGTGTCGCTGGTATAAGAAAAATAGGTGTCCCGGAATTTTTGCATATCCGTGGTGACGCCGCGGTATAAATCCCGCCTCCACTCGGCAATCTGCTCTAATTGACCCTGCTTATCGATTTTGCTCTGGGTGTTGGAAACCAGGGCTTTGATAATGCTATCCGTATCCAGCCCGGAATACAGGTTGGTACCCGTCAAACGGTAAAGCGATGAAGTTTCAAGTTTTGCCGAAGAAGTTGAACTGGATGAGTTCATGCGGATTCCTCCTCTTGCCGGCTGTGTTTCAAACAACCGGCTCTATATACTTATATATCGGCACACCAAAGGAAATCTTTACCGTAAACAGTTCTTTTTCACCTCTGATAAACTGCGAAAAATAGATTTTTTGAGAAAAAAAGGATGTCTTCCGCGCGGGAAAACATCCTTTTTATACCTGATCAATTGTTTTTCATCAAATATATTTATCATTACTGACATGTGCGTGAGCAGGGACGGCAGCCGGATGGTGCGACTGTACCGCTTTGTCTTTTACAGCCGGCTTTTTGTTTTCGGACGGAGCCGGTGCCTTTTCAGGTGCTGCAGCTTTGGCCGTTTCTCTTTTAGGCGGTTTCTGGGTGCTGCCAGCCAGTTTGATGCCGCCAACGGCACGTTTCAGCTCTTTTGCCTGAGCAGCCAATTCTTCACTTGCGGCCGCGCTTTCTTCCGCAGTGGCCGAATTCGTCTGCACAACGGCGGAAATTTGCTGAATGCCCTGCGTGATTTGACTGATGGAAGTTGCCTGCTGGTTGGAAGCGGTGGCAATTTCGTTGACCAGACTGTTCGTGTGGTTTGCAGACTGGATGACTTCCTGAAGAGTCTTTTCCGTGGCATCCGCCACTTTGGAACCGTTGCCGACCGCCTTGATGGCATTTTCAATCAACGCGGTCGTGTTCTTGGCCGCCTCTGCGCTTTTGCTTGCAAGGTTACGGACTTCGTCGGCGACAACGGCAAAACCTCTGCCGGCCGAGCCCGCCCGGGCCGCCTCAACCGCGGCGTTCAAAGCGAGAATATTGGTCTGGAATGCAATATCGTCGATCGTTTTGATGATGTTGCTGATCTTTTTGGAAGTATCGCTGATGTCCGTCATCGCCTTCATCATGTCGTCCATCTGAACATGAGCGTCTTCCAACTTCTTTTCTTCTTCGCTGGAAAAACGATTTGCTTCCGCCGCGTTTGCCGCGTTTTCCTTCACATGGTCGGATACCTCGACAATTGTCGCGGAAAGCTGTTCAATGGCGCTGGCCTGCTCCGTTGCGCCTTGCGCCAGAGCCTGAGACCCGCTGGCAACCTGATCGGATCCGCTTGTGGTTTGATCGGATGCATTTTTAACGTTGGTGAAAATCTGGTTTAAAGAACGGAAAATATCCTCAATCGACTGGTTAATCCGCGCCCAGTCTCCTTTCCATACGACATGGGATTTCACGGTGAAATCGCCCTTGGCGAGAGCTTCCAGAAGCAAGATGATCTCTTTCACGGCAGCGGTCATATTTTTGGAAAAACTGTTGAGAGACTGAACGAGCAGGCCGACTTCATCCGATGATTCAAAGTCGATGTTTACGTTCAGTTTGCCGTCAGCCATGTCCTGCGCGGCGGTGGAGACCTTTTCGATCGGCTCGACAACTCTTATGAAAAACTTTCTGGCGAGGGCGATGGAAACCAGCCAGATGACAACGAATGAAATAATCAGGATGGGAGTCATAATATGGATGATTCCCTGAAGACTTTCCAAGGTCCCGTTGTTGTTGGAAAGCAGAATAAAGTAAACAATATAGGGAATGACGAAAAGAAGGGAAATCAACGTGACGATAAACATCAGTTTTCCATGAAGCTTCATATCACGGTATTTATGCATAGTGTGGTTACTCCTTTTAATTTCCATCCGTTGCGGCTGCCTGCGGCTGTGCAGGCTGATTTTCCATCTGCTTGTCCGCTTTATCGGTTATTTCGCTCTGGGCAGCGGTTTCGGTGACTTCTGTCAGTTCGTCCTCCGAAAGGATCTTTGAGATGTCCAAGAGGAGAACCACTTTTTCCCCAATCTGGCCGATACCGGTCAGATAGCGGTTGGTGATATCCTTGGAGACCTTTGGAGGCGGAGAGATGGTGTCTTCGTCAATATCGGTCACCTCATCCACCGCATCCACAATGAATCCCATGTAAGAATCTTCCATGTTTGTCACGATGATGCAGGTGCTCTCATTATATTTTATTTCGGGTTTGCCAAAGCGGATGCGGATGTCGATTACCGGAATGATATTTCCCCGCAGGTTGATGACCCCCTTGGTGTAATCGGGAAAATCCGGGAGTGCGGTGATCCCCTGCATACTGATGATTTGCACCACGTCCGAAATCGGAATGGCGAACAGTTCGTCATCGGTCCAGAAAGTCAAATATTTGTTTTCAGGGATGGCTGATTCGTCCTTCTGAACAATCTCATTTTCCGTCGAAGTAGTTGCTTGCATATGTTTCACCTCGTAAATTAATGCTTGGTTTGCCTTCCTGCAAAAGCCAGATTTTCTATATCTGACGTTCTCTGATCAAGCGGATCTGTTCCCGCTGACAGTCAAAAAGATATTTGCACAAAATATCCCCTTTAGGACCGGCATTATCCAGAAACTCACACCCGTATCCGTCTTCCTGCGTCTGTTCCACCACGCGTTTGCGCACCACTTTGCAGTCGAGGGAGACAACGGAGTTGCAGAGATTCAGCTTGACCGACAGCCGATCGTCAATATTGAACTTTCCGGGGGTGGTAAAAAACAGACCGCTCAGGCTCAGATCCTTGGCCTGAATCGGGATGGTCGATCCATTTTTGGCAGCTTTGCCCTCACTGTTTTGGAGGAATGCTTCTCCTTTCAGTTCTACTCTGACGCGGAAGAAATTCCTCTTTTCGTAGTCCGCTTCACTTTGTACGTCGGAAATTCGAATGCACTCATCCGTGGAAAGGTACACTTTCCCGACCAGTGAACGGAAACCGAGAGGACTGTTGAAAATACAGACCTTAACGGTTGTGTTGCAGTGCACGACGGGGAGCAAATCCGATTGATTCGAAATTTGAATTTCATTTTCTTCAATCTTACTGACATGACCCATGAGAATCGGTTTATTGTCCATCGCCTTGACTTCGCAGGGCGAGCGGAGATAAGGCTTAGGAAGTGGCAGCATCCTGTTGATTAGCCTCCTATCCTTAGCCAGACAGCTACCTCTTGCTTATTCAGCCGCGGTTTTCAGTGCCTGGTTTGCATGCGCATGCCCCAACTGGGAGTCGGAGGTGCGCTCGATCAGAATGCGCTCAATGTCGAGCACCATGGCGGATTCCTTTCCCAAAGAAGCGATGGAGTTGACATACCGGTCGCTGTCTTCGGTAACTTTTTTGTATTTCGGGGCGCCGCAAATCTGATTTTTAGCGACATCTCTCACATCCTTCACCGAATCCACAATCAGCCCCGCCGTTATTTCTCCGTCTTCCACAATGACAATGCTGGTCAAATTGTTGTAGGGGATCGATTCCTTTGAAAACTTCAGCCTCATATCGATCAGAGGAACAATTTTCCCTCTGAGGTTGATCACACCCTTTACATACTCGGGTAGGTTCGGTATCAGCGTGATGGGCTGCAGCCGGATAATTTCAACCACCTGGGAGGTCGGCAAGGCATAAAGCTGCCGGTCGATGAAAAAAGTCAGATATTTTTCCGAAGGGATATTCTCCACGACGGAGAATGTGTTTTTAGCGCTTTTTTTATTTTTTTTCATAAATGCTTCACCTTTTTGCTTTTTATCGAATGCGCATGCACTTAAAATTTCCCTATTCTTTAATATTAATATCGACCGTTTATGTCAAAAAATTAGCCTGCAGGGAAAAACTTGCAGGAATTTTTTACTGTTTTTCTGGCTTTGTCTGCTCTTCTTCAGCCTGCCGTGTCACCCTGCCGCTGGAATCGACGTGAAAGCCCAAAAAGTACACATAGATATCGACGACCGCCTGGTAAAGTTCCGGCGGGATCTGTACGCCGATGTCCAGCCTGGAAAGAAGGGTCGCAAGGGAATCGTCACGGAAGACCGGCACGCCGTTTTTTTCCGCGAGCTTTACAATTTCCCTGGCGGTGCAGCCCATTCCGGAAGCGACGACAACGGGCGCGCTTTCCGAAGAACCGCTGTATTTCAGCGCGGCCGCTTTTTGCAGCTTTTCAAATGGTGACATCAATCATCCGCTTCCTTTCCATTACTTTCTGAAGAATCAGATCGGGAATTTTAGGCTTTTCGCAGCGGGAAATCCGGATATTGCCGGAAGCCAGCCCGTTGTCCGTCAGAATGTGCCCGAGGGAAGAAGTGATTTCCCTGCTCTGCTGAAGCAGCTTTTCTGGGCAGGCGAGGTCCAGGTTTACCTTCTTGTTCAGCAACTCGATCCGCGCTTCGAAGGAACCGAGATCCTGAATGTCAAAGGTCAGATACAAACGGGTGGGGAGCGACGACTGATTGGAAAGGGATTTTCGCGCTTCCCCGGGCTCTTTCTTTTCGATCCAGATTTGGGAAAACAAATATTTTCCCCCAAGGACCGCCGGCAGAAAAAAATGGACAAACGGCATATAGACGCTGTTGTCGAGGAGCAGCGACTGGCTGATATCCGCGTAAAGAGTCCGGTCGCTTTCCGGAATCTCCCGGCCGTCATGAGAAAGGAGGGAGATCAGAGCGTGGAAAAACCGGTTTTCCGGTTCTTCGTTTTCCGACCGGACCGCCTCCTCGTAGAGAGAGCGCATCTGCCGGAGCATCGGTTCCGAAAGATGGTGACCGCAGTAGGCGGCCAGCTTTTGGAATTGCGCGTCCAGATTTTCCCGGGAGCTCACGTTTAAGATCGAAATGTTTTGCAGAAGAAGGGAAATCGTCTCCCGCGCCTGCCCGTAATCGCTGCTCTTTGAAACATATGCGGCGAGAAACGGGAGTATCTCTTTTTTCAGGACCGTTAGGTTTTGCTCCACCGAGCGGACGGGGTCTGCAACGTTCAGCTTTTCGGCGAGCGCTGTAAGCTGCTTTGCGTCCCCTCCGGGAATTTGCCGCCCGATTGCCTTTAAATTGGACAAAATGGCAGCAGTCGTGTCCTTTGCGGAAAAAAAGCCATCGAAAGACTTTAAAAAATTTGCAATTTGAAGATCCATCTGCGGATTTTCAGCCTGTTCCGAAATGCGGCCGAGCAACTGGAACAGCGGCCCACAGAACAGACTGCTATTCTTTTGCTGAAACAAAAGGTCTTTCACAACGTCGTCCCGCCCTGTGGCAAGGGCTGCCGTCAGTTGACGAAGCAGGGAGCTTTGCAGCAGCGATTCGGGGGCGGTTTCCATCCTACGGACGGTATTGAAAAGCAGTTTGCTAAGCGTTTCAGAAAGCGCCGGCGTCTGCCGGAGCTGCTGGATAAATTCTCCGAAGACGGAGTCCCTGCGCAGCAGAAGATTCAGGGACGCCGAATCCGTGTTTTGATTCTGCGCGTTAGGTCGGTTCACCTGGGCCGGTTCCATCGGCTCAACCGTGGGCGGCTGAGAGGAAGGATTGGGCTTTAATATTCCGTCGCTGTTTGGGACCGGGGCGGTGATACGCAGGTTTTCCGGCATAAAAGCACCTCTTTCATAAAATTCATGTTCAAAAATACATGGAAATCTGTTAAATTTATTTCAGAATGGCCGATATATATAAAAAGAATCGGAGAAATCCATTTAAGAAAGGATCCTCACGTGGGGTCCATACTCTCGGGTTTTCACTAACAGGATGGGAGAGAGATATAATTATGGAAAGCGGAAACGAATCCATGCTGGACGTCTATTTGTTTGAAACAAACGACCTGCTGGAACATCTAGACGATATTCTGATTGAAAGTGAAAAGAACAAGCAGTTGGATCAAGACAGCATTAATGAAATCTTCCGGATTATGCACACCATCAAAGGTTCCTCCGCGATGATGCAGTTTAACAGTCTGACGGTTATTTCACACAAAATGGAGGACCTTTTTGCATTTGTCAGAGACAAGGGAATTAAGGCTGAAGATCTTGAGGATCTGTTCGACCTGATGTTCCACTCCGGGGATTTCCTCAAAAATGAAGTGAAAAAAGTGCAGGAGGGGCAGCCTCTAACAACAGATATCGGCACTTTGGAACAGGAAATTAACGATTTTCTCAAAAAGATTTCGAAGGACATGAATGTGCCCGCCTCAGCGGCACCGGCGCAGCCAGCGGCCCCGAAAGATACGGCCGCCGCTTCCATGCAGGGAACAGCGCTTCTGAAAGAAGAGTCTGAGAAAGGATTCCCGTTTGCCATCCGCGTTTCGTTCGACGAAGATTCTCAGATGGAAAACCTGCGCGCTTTCATGCTGGTTCACAATCTTCAGGACACCAACGTCGAGTTTGACTACCGGCCGCGTGAAATCGAGACCGACAAGACCACCGCAGCCCAGATCCAGAAAGACGGCTTTTACCTTTTTTTCCACGATGAAAAGGCGCGTAACCTGGCGGTCCCGACGGTGGAATCTTTTACCTATACAAAAAATTATTCTGTTTTAAACCAGGCTTCGGCAGGACAGAAGCCCGCCGCGGCGGGACAGCCCGGTGCGGCGCCGGGCGGCGGCGCGCCAAAAGCGCCGAAAGCGGTTCAAAAGACGCATGCCCCCGTGAAGCAGAGCCTGATTAACGTCAATCTTTCTAAGTTGGACAATCTGATGGATCTGATGGGTGAGATCGTCATCACGGAATCCATGGTGACGTCAAATCCGGCTTTGCAGCAGGCGGGGCTTGACAATAACTTTACCAAGGCTTCCCGCCAGCTGCGCAAGCTGACGGATGAGCTGCAGGAAATTGTCATGTCGATCCGGATGGTCCCCGTTTCCACCGTATTTCAGAAAATGAATCGCATTGTGCGGGACATGAGCAAGAAACTGAATAAAAAAGCTCAACTTGTTCTGGTCGGCGCGGAAACCGAAGTGGACAAAACCATTGTCGACAGCATCTCCGACCCCATTATGCACCTGGTCCGCAACGGAATGGATCACGGAATCGAAACGACAGAAGAAAGGGCAAAGGCCTCTAAGCCGGAGGTGGGCACCATCACACTGGCCGCCCAGAATACAGGCGGGGAGATCCTGATCACTGTTTCCGACGACGGAGCCGGCATCGACCGCCAGGCAGTCCTTGCCAAGGCGCAGAAAAAGGGCATGTTGACCAAGCCAGCCGAAGAGTACACGGATCAGGAAGTCAATCAGTTTATCCTGATGCCCGGATTTTCCACAAACGATGTGGTGACGGAATATTCCGGGCGCGGCGTCGGTATGGATGTAGTAAAGGAAAATGTGGAAAAAATCGGCGGGGACGTTTCTGTGGAAAGCAAAGCCGGCAAGGGAACCAAAGTGATTTTTAAAATCCCGCTGACTCTTGCCATTGTGAACGGCATGAAAATCTCTGTCGGTGGCACGATGTTTACCATCCCGATTAAAAATATCCGCCAGTCTTTCAAGGCGAAAGATGAAAATATTATGTATGATACGGATATGCATGAGATCATCCTGATGCGTGACCATTATTATCCGGTCGTCCGTCTGCATCGAACCTACCACCTTGACACCAAAGTGACGGACGTCGGCAGCGGTATCATGCTCCTGGTTGGCACCCATGACAACTCCTACTGTATTTTTGCGGATGCGCTGCTCGGGGAACAGCAGGTGGTCGTAAAGCCTCTTCCAGCTTATTTGAATCAGTTTAAGGTGAAAAAGAGCGGAATTGACGGCTGCGCGATTCTCGGGGACGGCAGCATCAGTCTGATCCTGAACGTGCAGAATCTTTACAACAATGCAAGCTGAGCTAAAGTACGCTGAGAGGGGCAGCATGATTCATTTAACTGACCAGGAGTTTCAGGAACTTGTTACTTTTATCCGTCAGAAGTTTGGCATTAATCTGGGGAAAAAACGTCTGCTGATCGAAGCCAGGCTTTTTTCCGTTCTGGCCGAAAAAAATATTTCCAGTTTTACCGAGTATTTTAATTTGCTCCGCAGCAATCCGGAAGAGCTCAACACCATGATCAACCGCCTGACAACCAACCACACGTTTTTCATGCGGGAGCCTCGCCACTTTGAATTTCTGAAGGATGTGATCCTTCCAGAGATTACGGAAAACCGGCCGGACAAATGCTTGCGGATCTGGAGCGCGGGATGCTCGACGGGGGAGGAAGCCTACACGGCCGTCATGGTCATGAAAGACTGGTTTGGGCTATGCTCCGACTGGGACTATCGGATCTTGGCCACCGATATTTCCACCCGCGTTTTGGAGGCGGCGCAGATGGGGATTTATTCCGCCGAGTCTCTGCAAAACCTTCCCACAGGCTGGGAAAGAAAATATTTTCGAAAAAAAGAAGATCAGGGATACGAACTGAGTGACGAAATCAAGAAAGAGGTTATTTTCCGCAGCCTGAATCTGATGGAACGGTTTCCGTTCCATCGGCCTTTTGACCTGATCTTTTGTCGGAATGTCATGATTTATTTTGATCAGGATACAAAAAACAAGCTTGTTCAAAAATTTTATCATAGTTTAAAATCCGGAGGGTACCTGCTGATCGGCCATTCGGAGACGATTCAACGGGAAATCGTTCCGTTTCGATATATTGAGCCTTCCATTTATCAGAAAGGATAAGGCGCTATGCCCTTTCGACCAATTAAAGTCCTAATCGCGGATGATTCTTCGTTTCTTCGCTCCGAACTGAGCGAGGCGATGATCAAGGATCCCGCATTTGATACAATAAAAACCGCCGGCACGTTTTCGGAAGCGGCTTCGCTGATGGAGGCTTTTGGGCCCGATGTGGTGCTTGCGGGGGGGCAGCCGGGCGTTTCTATGGTAAAAACTGGGAGTTCCCCAGTAGTCATTATGCTTCGGCCCGGGGAAGACGCCAAAGAGGTCCAATGGAAAGGGGCCGCCGATTTCGTTGCATTGCCGAAAGACAGGAACTCCAACAGTTGTAAGGCGTTCTGCAATGAAATCTGCGTGAAAGTAAAGATCGCGGCCATGCCGAGCAGCGGCGTCCGCACCCAAAAGATCGAAGCGCCTCACACGGCGGGAATTCATCGGATTATTTTAATCGGCGCCTCCACGGGCGGAACGGATGCGACGGCTGAAATCATCAAACATCTGCCCGGCAGCCTTCCCGGAATTGTCATCGTCCAGCATATGCCGTCCGGTTTTACCAAGATGTATGCCCAGCGGCTGGATGGACTCGGTGAAATTCATGTTTCAGAAGCGAAGAACGGCGACCGGGTCAAACGCGGATGCGCATTGCTTGCGCCCGGCGGGCTGCATCTTTCTTTAAAAAAGGATGCGGACGGATATTATGTTCAATGCAATCGGGGCGAACGTGTCAACGGACACTGCCCGTCGGTTGGGGTCCTGTTTGATTCTGCGGCAAAGGTGGCCGGTTCGGAGGCCATTGGAGTGCTGCTGACCGGCATGGGCAAAGACGGGGCCGAAGGCCTTTTGCATATGAGGCAGGCGGGTGCCTATACCATTGGGCAGGACCGGGAAACCAGCGTGGTTTACGGGATGCCGATGGCGGCGTACGAAATCGGAGCCGTGATGCAGCAGGCGCCGTTACAGCAGATTGCAAATCTGATTGTTTTGCACCTTAAATAATTCTTTGTTTCAGATTTAAGATCTGAAAAAGCGGGGAGCTTTCAGAGCTTCCCGCTTTTTTAGACGCAGTCAGTGCCTTTGGTAAACCATCCGATCCCCACGTTTCTGATAAAACAAAATCTTTTTCCGCCACGGCGCGGTTTCGGGAGCTGTTTTCAGCAACTTATAGAAATTGGTCTGCCCGAACGAATGGATTGGAACAACCGCCTGCGCGCCGACGATCTCCATAAAATAAGCCGCGCCAAGCAGCGCGTCTCTTTTCTGCCGCGGATCGACGGGAAGAAAAGCCACGTCAATTTTCTCTCCGCGCAGCGTGTCGATCTGTTCCCGGAAACGCCGCCCCATTTCGCGGTTATTCTCTTCCGGTGCCCCTTCCCAGCGCCACCAGTTCAGGTCGCCCGCGTGATAGACGCACAGCCCTTCTTTCAGATGGATTAGAAATGCCACGCCCAGATCCGTCGATTCCAGCCCGCGCACGGTCAGATCGCCCAGATCCACCGTCCTGCCGGGCGCGATTTTCACGGGGGCGGTTCCGGCAGGCGAACGGATTTCGTCCGCGAGAACATAACGGATATTTGGAATAGCCTTTTGCCAGCTGAAAATTCTGGGGCTGTAATGATCCGGATGGCTGTGAGAGGCAAAGACGACAACATTCTTTCCATGAAGTTCTTTCGGGTTCACAACGCCTTCCGACAGCCCGCAGCCTTTCGGAGTATCGAGATAATAATCAAAAATTAAAAAATGGTCCGCAGTTTCCAGCGAAAAACCACTGTGGTGCAAATATCGGATTTCCGCATCCATTTCCAGCACTCCTTTTCTCCGTCCTTGTCACCATTATACCACAGTTCAGCAGCCCGCGGTGCTTGCGGGACAAGATAGGGTTCATCCTCCTGTCTTCAACAGAGGGATGAACCCAAACAAACTCTACCGCTCAGCCGGAAATGCTGCGGGTGCCAAGATGCCGCTGAACTGCTTTGACCGCTTCGACAACCGGTATGATCATCAGGGCTGCAAGGATCGCGACCAGATAATGTTCCGCATTCAGAGGAGCCATGGAGAACAGAGAAGCCAGGACCGGAATCTCGACTATGGCGAAGGTCAGCGCCAGAGCGGCCAGCGCGGTGCCATACAGCACCCGGTTATGCCCATGGAGCCGGAAGATGGATTTCCGCAGAGACCGCATGTTGAAGGCATGAAAAATTTCGCACATTGACAGGGTGATAAAAGCCATTGTGGTGCCGACGGCAGGCGAAGTCAGGCTGCCGAACCAGTAAGAGGCCAGGGTCAGAACCGTGACGGCACAGCCCTGATAAAGGATATCCCCACCGACCCCGTTGGAAAACAGGCTTTCCTCCTTGCCGCGCGGCGGGCGATCCATGATGCCCTTTTCTTCCTGTTCCATCCCGAGGGCAACGGCCGGCAAACTGTCGGTGATCAGATTGATCCAGAGAATGTGAATCGGCCGAAACAGCGTAAAGCCGAGCAGGGTCGCAAGAAAGATGGAGATCACTTCGCTGAGGTTGGAAGAAAGCAGAAACTGAACGGTTTTCAGAATGTTGTCATAGATTCTGCGCCCCTCCCGCACCGCATAGACAATGGTTGCAAAATTGTCGTCGGCCAGCACCATATCTGCGGCGTTTTTGGTCACGTCCGTTCCGGTGATGCCCATCCCGACGCCGATGTCCGCCGTTTTCAGGGCGGGCGCGTCGTTTACGCCGTCGCCGGTCATCGCCGTCACCTGGCCGAGGCTTTTCAGGGCCTGGACGATCCGGACTTTATGCTCCGGCTGCACCCGCGCGTAGACCCCGCAGCTCAGAACGGCTTTTTTTAACTCCTCGTCGGAAAGGCGATCCAGATCGCTGCCGGTCATCACGGTGTCCCCGGGCTGTAAGATGCCAATCTGGGCGGCAATGGCCGCTGCGGTGTCCTTGTGGTCCCCGGTGATCATCACGGGGCGGATCCCGGACCGACGGCATTCGCCTACGGCCCGGGCGGCTTCTTCCCGCACGGGGTCGATCATGCCGGCAAGGCCCAGAAAGGTCAGGCCGGTCTCCAGCTTTTCCGGCGAGGATTTTTCCGGCAGGGAAGAAAGCGGCTTCTGTGCGGCCGCCAGCACCCGGAGAGCCCGGCCCGCCATGCTGCGGTTCGCATCGGAAATCGCTTGGCGCAGGTCTTCCGTCATCGGAACGGTTGTGCCGCTGAGCACTGCGTAATCGCACCGTTTCAGAATTTCATCCGGCGCCCCTTTGGTGTACTGCATGATTCCGCCCTCTGGAAGGGCGTGCAGGGTTGTCATCATCTTCCGCTTTGAATCGAAAGGCGCTTCGCTGACACGGGGGCACTCTGCTTCCAGCGCGTTTTTATCGGCCCCTTTTTGAAAAGCGAAAGCTACCAGCGCGTTTTCGGTCGGCTCACCGGTAATTTCTCCGTTTTCAGAGTTCAGGCGGGAGTCGCTGCAAAGAGCAAAGGCCTTCGGCAGCAGCGCATCCTCGCCAAAAGAATCGACCACTGTCATCCTGTTCTGCGTCAGCGTCCCGGTTTTATCAGTGCAGATTACCTGCGTGCATCCGAGGGTTTCCACTGCTGTCAGTTTCCGGATGATGGCATTCCGGGCCGACATTTTCGAGACGCCGATCGAAAGGACAATGGTTACGACAGCCGCCAGACCTTCCGGAACAGCCGCCACGGCGAGGCTGACCGCGAGCAGGAAGGAATCCACCACCGCCTGGCTGCTGAAATCGTGTTCGGCGAACAGCCGGAACACAAAGATGAATGCGCAGATGGCCAGAACCCCGAGGCTCAGGACCTTGCTCAATTGATCCAGACGCTTTTGAAGCGGGGTCTCATCATCTTTTGCCTGCGCGAGCGTGTCGGCAATTCTTCCCATTTCGGTTTCCATGCCGGTTGCGGTGACCACGCCGGTCCCGCGCCCGTAAACGGCGTTGCTGCCCAGATAAGCCATGTTGGTGCGGTCGCCGAGCGGGACGCTGCCGCCGTCCGCCGGCGCCGCAAGCGCTTCCACCGCTTTATCGACGGGGACGGATTCACCGGTCAGGGCAGACTCTTCGGTTTTCAGGGAGACCGACTCCAGAATGCGAAGGTCGGCCGGCACGGCGTCGCCCGCTTCCAGCACGACGACGTCCCCTTTCACCAGATCGGCGGACGGGACGGAGATCACCTCGCCGCCCCGCCGCACCATCGCGTGGGAAGCGGTCATCTTTTGCAGGGCTTCAATGGCTTTTTCCGATTTGCTTTCCTGCACGATCCCGAGAAAGGAATTCAGCAGGACCACAAAGAGAATGACGGCGGCATCCGTCGCTTCTCCCATCAGGCCGGAGATGAGAGCTGCGGCCAGAAGGATCAGGATCATCGGATTGACAATCTGCTCTTTCAGCCGGGTCAGAAAAGATTTCTTTTCGGCGTCTTTCAGGCGGTTCGGTCCCCATTGCTCCAGCCGGCGCCCGGCTTCCTGAGGTGATAGTCCACCGGGGCTGCTGCCGAGTCCCTTCAGTACGGCGGCGGGTTCTTTCAGATAATCGTTCAAAGCAGGTTCCTCCTTCCGGGTGGGTGCTGTCCTTATCGTATCCTGATTTTTCAACAATAACGGTTCTCCTCTCATTTTTTACCGCTCCGGCAGAGAAAAAGAAAAGACCTCTGCCAGAAATCATCATTTCTGGTAAAGGTCTTGCTTTCCAAAAATAGTCTTGGATCGGAGGCCAGAAGCTTTCGCAACGGTTGTTGACCTTCCGAAATTCAGCTACTCCCCTTTACGGGTAAATCTATCATTTTCCATATTATATCATCGGCATTTCAAAATTAATATCAATTTGAAGAATTATGGAATATATTTGCGCACCCTGTTGAAAAAATGCCGTCTTTTTTATTTTACAATCCGTATTGTGCTTCCGTTTACTCCTTTTTGTATGATCACCTGACGGTCAATCTGTTCCCTCAGTTCCGCCACGTGGGAGATGATGCCGACCAGACGGTCCCCCTCGGCCAGGCCGGCCAGCGTTGCGATCGCCTGCTGACGGGATTCCTCGTCCAGCGATCCGAACCCTTCGTCGATGAACATGGTTTCAATCCGGACGCCTCCCGCAAAGCTCTGAACGACATCGGAGAGCCCGAGCGCAAGCGAAAGCGAAGCCTTAAAGGATTCTCCGCCGGAAAGGGAGCGGACGTCCCGCACTTTGCCGTTGTAGTGGTCGAGCACGTCGATTTCCAGCCCGGAACGGGAGCGCAGGTCGGCGGGATTTTCACGCCGGAGCAGGACATATCTGCCGTTGGTCATGGCAAAGAGGCGCCGATTGGCCTGATGCAGCACCCGGCTGAAGTAAGCTGCCTGAACGTACTGTTCAAAGTCCAGCTTCTGTTTTCCGCTCTGTTCCCCGTTGGCGATCCGCGAGAGTCTGCGCACACAGGCGTAGGCTTCTTCCTGCTTTTTCCGGCCCGCGAGGGCGGCGGCGATCCGGCGCTGCACCCCGCGGTTGTTTTCCAGACGGACGGAAAGCGTGTGAAAAGCGGTTTCTCTTGTCTGCTGCTCCTGCCGTTCCCGGGCTAGCCGCTGCTCCAGATCCGCCGGGTCCGCGGGCGTTTTTTCGGCGGTTTCCGCTTCCAGGCGGCGGACGGTTTCCTCCGTGCGCAGCCGGTCGTCGCGGTAATCGGTCTGGCTCTGCCGCATCGCTTCGATCTGTTCGCGGGGCAGGACGCAGCTTTCATATTCTTCTTCGGTGCGAAAACCGGATTCGGTCAGCCGCAGCCGGTACTCCTGCTCCAGATCCGCCGCCTGCTTCCGGGTCTGCTTCAGCTTTTTCCGGTTGTCCGCGAGAACCGCCGCCGCACCGTCCCGTTCGCCGAGGCAGGTGCGGTAAGCGTTTTCCGCCGCCTGAAGGGATCGCTTCATCTCCCCGAGCCGGCGGTTCAGATGCTCCAGATTTTTCCGGGCTTCCTCCTCCGTAGGGAAGGGGAGGGCGGCGCGCGCGGACGAAGCCTCCGCCCGTTTTGCTTCCAGAGCCGCCGTGAGCGCGCTCCTTTTTTGAGTCTGCATATCCAAATCCTGCTCGGCGGCCGTGAGTGTTTCCTCGGCCTTTTGCAGGAGGGAGGAATCTGCGGCCTTCTGTTGGCAGCGCTCTTCCTGATGTTTTCGATCTTCCCCGGCCTGCTTCTTGTCCTCTGTGGCTTTTGCCCCGGCCGCGCGCGCCCTTTGCTCCAGGGAGCGGACGTTTTCCTCTCCCGTGACGCTGCCGAGCAGGTCGTCGACGGCTTTCCGCAGGTTTTCCCGGTCGGAAAGGATGCGGGTCTCGGAAGCTTTCAGCTTCAGGCCGGAAGATTCCAGCGTGCCGTGATGGCGGTCGCGCTCTGCCTTGAGCCGCCGCAACTCTTCTTCCGTCACGGCGGCCCCGCTCAGCTCCGCCGGGTGCGGGTGGCTGACCGAGCCGCAGACGGGGCAGGGGGTTCCGTCGCTCAGGCCGGCGGCGAGGAATCCGGCCTGCTGGCGAAGGAACGACTGCTCCGCCCGGTCGTAAGCGGAGTCGGCTTCCCTGTAGGTGGTTTCCTCTTTCAGGTATCCGTCCCGCAGTGAGCAGTATCCGCCGATCAGTTTCCGTATTTTCCCGACGGAATCCAAAATCCCGGCGGTCGCGCCGCAGGCTTTGGCGGCGGCTTCCTCAGCCGTACGGCAGGCGAGCCGCTTCACCTCGGCGTCCGTAAGCGTGTCCAGTTCCGCGCGGAGCCGGTCGCGTTCCGCCGCAAGCGCTTTCTTTTTTTCCGTAAGCCCGGAAAGAAGCCTGTCCTGCTCCGAAAGGGAATGTTCCAGCCCCGAGGTTTGCCGGGCCAGCTCCCCCGCTTTTCGAAAACCGGGCAAAGCGGAGGAAAGCGTGCCGATCTGCCCGGAAAGCCGGTCGCGTTCCGGCTCTTTTTCCCGTTCCGCTTTCAGCGTTTTCTCCAGTCCGCCGAGAGCGGCCGAAGCATCCGCGGCTTTCTTCATGAGGGCCGAAATATCCGTTTCCAGTTTCCTGCCCGCATCCCGTTCCCTGAGAAAGGCGGAACGGGCCGGGGTCACGCGGAATTCGGCCTGCTCCGCTGCGTGAAGAGCATTAGCCTGCCGTTCCATTTCTTCCCGGCGCTTCAAAAGCTCCGCACGGTGCTTCCGGGCCTCTTCAAGGGAAGCGAAAGCCTGCGCCGTCTGCCGCGCGGCGGTTAAGGCGGCGATCAGCGCCGAAACCTTGTCCCGTGATTCGGCGAGCGCGGTTTCGGCTTCCTTTGCTTTGCCGGCATTTTCCGCGTTCGCTTCGGAGAGCAGCTCTAAAATCCGGGGGATCAGATTGACATCCCTGCCGGTGAGACAAGCGGAAAGGGCCTCTTGCAACGGGCCGCCTTCTTCGGGGCGGATCAGAGCGGCGTCCTGCAAAATGCCGCGGGCGCTGTCCTCCCAGTCATGCCGCAGTTCCAGTTCCTTTTCTTTTAAAAGATCCTCCGTGCGGCGGAACTGATCGGTGGAGAATACGCGGCGAAAAATTTCCGCCCGTTCGCTGCTTTCCGCAAGCAGCAGGGAGAGAAATTCCCCCTGTGCGATCATGGCTACCTGCTTAAACTGCCGGTGGTCGATACCGAGCAGCCGGACGATCTCCTTCGTCACGTGGGAGCTTCCCGTTTGCACGGAGCCGTCCGGCAGGGTCAGCGTGGCTTCCGCATTTTCCGTGGTTTCGCCGGAGCCGTTTTTCTTCGGCCGGAGATACCTCGGGTTGCGGAAAACTTTATACTTTTTTCCGCCGTGGGAAAACAGAAGTTCGACAAACGTCTTGGCCTGCGGCGCGGCAAAGTTGCTCCGCAGCGTGTCCACGGTGCGGGTGGAGCCGCTGACTTCCCCGTAAAGTGCAAACGAGATCGCGTCGAAGATTGTGGTTTTGCCCGCGCCGGTATCTCCGCAGATCAGGAACAGCCCGCCGGAGCCGAATTCCCACAGCGGAAGCTCTACGCGCCCTGCGTAAGGGCCGAATGCGCTTACCACAAGATTCAGCGGTTTCATCCGGCATCCCTCCCAGCTTCCTCAATCATTTTTCCCATTATTTTCTGCTCCTGTTCGGAAAGCTCCGCTCCGGTGCGGTCGTGATAGAATTCTTTAAAAAGCTGCATCGGCGTTCTGCGGGAGGGATCGCCCGCGGCGGCGGTGCCGGTATTCTCGGACTCCGTCCGGCGGTTTTCAAAATCGATCCGCATCAGATTGGGGTAAACGGCACGCAGTTTCCCGGCCGCGTCCGCAATCTCCTTTTCATCGGTCAGCACGGCGTGAATATAATCTTCCCGGTTCCCGTCCGCAGAGGTCTCCGGGGCGGTCAGCACCGCGATCGGACCGCGGATCTCCCGCATCTCACGCAGGGGAGAAAGCGGAATCCGGGTGATTTCCACTCGGCCCTTTTCCCCCAGCTCCACCACCGTGACGCCCTTTTTCTGCCGTGATTCTGAAAACGAATATTTCAGCGGAGAGCCGGCATAGCGGACGGAAGGACGGCCGACCTGCTGCGGCCCGTGCAGGTGGCCGAGCGCGACGTAGTCGAATCCGTCGAATGCAGAGACATCGACACTGTCAAGCCCGCCGACGGAAATTGTTTCTGAATCACATCGCTCCGGCTCCGCGGAGCCGCTGACAACAAACTGGTGCGCAACCAGAACGTTCCGCTCTTCCGGGTTCAGCGGGGCGGTGCCGAGCGCCGCACGGATTGCGTGGTCGTAAGTATCCGTCTGCTCGGGGCTGAAAAAGGGCTGCGCCGCGGCCGGACGCAGAAACGGCAGCAGATAGAGGTTGACCAGGCCGAACCGGTCGGTCAGAACGGCGCGGGGAACGGTGCCCTGAAACGTGCCCGCAATGGTCACGTTATTTTTGCGCATGATGCGGCTGCCGAAATTCAGCCGCTCCGGCGAATCATGGTTGCCGCTGATGGCGAAGACGGGAAAGTTCCTCCCGGCCAGCTCCGTCAGAAAATCGTCGAGCAGCGTGACGGCTTCTCCGACGGGGATGCTCCGGTCGTAGAGGTCCCCCGCAATCAGAACGGCGTCCGGGTGCACATCGCGTGCAATGCCGAGAATTTGCTCCAAAATATACCGCTGATCCTCCAGCATGCTGAATTCACAGACGCGCTTGCCGATGTGCAGATCGGCAAGATGCAGCAGCTTCATCGGCTCAGTCCAGGATCTCGATCCAGTATCCGTCCGGATCGGAGATGAAGTAGAGGTCCATGTCGTGATTTTCATAGCAGATGCAGCCCATTTCCCGGTGCAGGGCGTGGGCGGCCTGTTTGTCGGGCACTCTGACGGCGAGATGAATCTCGTTGTCGCCGAGGTCGTAAGGCCTTTTTCGGTCGCGGTACCAGGTCAGCTCCAGCTGGTAATCGGTCTGTCCGTCTTCCAGGTAGGCGAGAATAAACGATCCGTCGGGTGCGGTCTTGCGCCTGACTTCTTTCAGCCCTAAGGCGCGGCGATAAAAATCCAGGCTTTTGTCCAGATTCAGCACGGTGAAATTGGTATGAAGAAAACGCGCGTTCATCGGCAGTCCCTCCCGATTCTGTTTTGTCAGTTTATGTTAAGATTGGTAAAATCATTATAACACATTTTAACCGCGGGAACGAAGGGCCGGGCAAAAAGAAAGCCCCGCCTTGGGCGGAGCTTTCCGGAGTTATTGCGGCTCCTCGCAGGACGGCGCGTCTTTCCCAATTCCGGCAAGATCCTTGAGGACTTCCCCCGCGAGGATCATCCCAGCAACCGGAGGAACGAACGGGACGCTTCCGGGCGTGGGGCGTGAGCCGGGTTTGCTTTCGCCGGCCGGCCGCAGCGGCGGTTCTTTCGAATAGACGACCTTCAGGCTCTTCACCCCGCGGGCCCGCAGTTCCCGGCGCATGACCCGCGCGAGGGGGCAGATGCTGGTCTGGTAGAGATCCGCGACCTCGAAGCGGGTCGGGTCCAGCTTGTTGCCCGCCCCCATGCAACTGATGACGGGCACCCCGGCCCGCTTTGCACGGACGATCAGTTCCAGCTTTGCAGAGACGGTGTCGACCGCGTCGATTACATAGTCATACCGGCTCAGATCAAACTGACCGGCATTTTCCGGGGTGTAAAAGCACCGGTGGGGTTCCACCCGGCAGTTGGGGTTAATGTCCAGAATCCGGTCGCGCAGAACTTCCACCTTCGGGATTCCGATCGTTTTGTGCGTGGCGTGAATCTGCCGGTTGAGATTGCTCAGGCTGACACAGTCGCTGTCAAACAGCGCAAGACGACCGACTCCGCCGCGGGCCAGGGCTTCTACGGCGTAGGAACCGACTCCGCCGACCCCGAAAACAGCAACGAATGCCTGCTGAATTTTTTTCACTGCTTCGTCTCCCAACAAAAGCCGGGAGCGTGAAAATTGATCGGGCATACTCTCCTCCGGCTCAGTCAAAATAAAACGGCGTGGAAAGGTAGCGCTCTCCGGTGTCCGGCAGAAGGGCAACAATTTTCTTTCCTTTATTTTCGGGGCGCCGGGCAAGCAGGTTCGCCGCCCAGACGGCGGCCCCGGAAGAAATTCCGACCAGGATGCCTTCCCACTGGGCGAGTTCACGGCCGGCCTGATAGGCATCCTCATCCTGTATAGGCATGATTTCGTCCAGAAGCTTTGTGTCGAGCGTTTCGGGGACAAATCCAGCGCCGAGTCCCTGCAGTTTGTGGGGACCGGGTTTTTTGCCGGAAATAACCGCCGAAGTCGCGGGTTCCACCGCCACAATTTTGACCTCCGGTTTCTTTTCCTTTAAAAATTTTGCAACCCCTGAAATCGTGCCGCCCGTGCCGACTCCGGCAACGAAAAGATCCACATTCCCCTCGGTGTCGCGCCAGATTTCAGGCCCTGTGGTTTCATAGTGCGCGCGCGGGTTGGCGGGGTTGGTGAACTGGCTCGGCATAAAGGCGTTCGGCGTGCTTTTTTGCAGTTCAACAGCCTTGTCGATGGCACCCTGCATGCCAAGCTGCCCATCCGTCAGCACTACTTCGGCGCCGTAGGCGCCAAGCAGCTTGCGGCGCTCAACGCTCATGGTTTCCGGCATGGTCAGAATGACGCGGTACCCTTTCGAGGCCGCAACCGAGGCAAGGCCGATGCCGGCGTTGCCGCTGGTCGGTTCGATGATGACCGAACCGGACTTCAGGCGTCCGCTTTTTTCCGCGTCCTCAATCATGGATTTGCCGATCCGGTCTTTTACGCTTCCTGCGGGGTTCATAAATTCCAGCTTTGCAAGAATGGTCGCGGGCAGATTGTGCCTGCGGTTGTAATTGGAAAGTTCCAGCATAGGGGTCTTGCCGATTAATTCCGTAATCAATTTTGCAATCAAAAAATGCCACCTCTATTTCTCGTTTTTCTCATTATAGGTTGCTTTGCCGTTTCCTGTCAATGCGGAACCGGTTAAAAATGGAAAAATGGCTTGACTTTTGTCAGCTGGGCTTGACTTCACCGGAAAGGATCGTTATGATAAAATGGCGAAGAAGAATGAAAATAGAGGGATTGAGAGGAGATCTCAAATGAGAATTTCTTCAAAGGGGAGATATGGCCTGGCCGCCATGGTTTGCATGGCGGAAGGCTATGGCAGCGATGCCTGTATTACAATCATCAGCCTCTCAAAAAGGCTTGGAATTTCAAAAATTTATTTGGAACAGGTGTTTTCACTTCTGAAACGGGATGGTCTGGTGCTGGCTATCAAGGGCGCGCAGGGAGGATACAAGCTCTCAAGGCCGCCGCAGGAAATTTCCGTGTATGAAATTCTGCGGGCCCTGGAGCAGTCTCTGTTTGAAAAAACGGCGGAATCCGTGGCGCTGAAAGCAGAAAATATTGAAAAGGCAATGCAGAAATCCGTTTTTTCCGCTCTTGACTCGGCGGTGGAAAGCACCCTGCGGTCCGTCACGCTTCTGGACCTTCAGACAGAGGCGGAAAAGCAGCAGCCGGAATCCTGCTATATGTTTTATATTTAAAACGTACCGTTAAAAAGCCGAACCTCTTTCCCCGGATTGCATCCGAAAAAAGAGGCCTGTTTTTTAGCGGTATTTCTAAAATGTAAGGGAGCGGGAAACTCTTTCATTTTTTTGGAGCGGAGCCCGATTGCCGGGAGAGGGTTTCCAGCTTTTTGCGGTCCAGAATGCGGACTGCGCCGCGGGAGAGCCGCACCAGCCCTTCGGACTGAAAGTAGCGGAGCATCCGCGTAACGACCTCCCGCGCGGTGCCCATATTTTTAGCAATTTCCTCATGTGTTGTTTTTAGAAGATCCCCGCCGTCGATCGCGGATTCCTCCAAGAGGAAAAGGGCGAGCCGCCGGTCGAAGCTCATGAAAAGAATCTGCTCTAAAACCCAAACAACGTCGGAAAAGCGGGATGAAAGTAGCTGGCTGGTGTACTCCGACACTGCGAGGGAAGTCTGGTTCAGCCTGTTGTAGACGGCGGTCGGAATCAGGATGGTCTCGCTGGCCTGCACGGCTTCGATGAAAACGTCGAACCGGATATCCTTTAGCATACAGGAGGCGGAGAAGATGCAAATATCCCTTTGCAGCAGACGGAACAGCGTAATTTCCCTGCCGGTATCCGATAAAATAAAAGTGCGGACCTGGCCGCTTTTTACCACAAACAGCCCGGCACAGTCCGCCGAACCATTATGCAGACTGCTGCCGGCCGGATGAGAGCGCAAAACGGCGGAAGAATCAATCAGTTCGCGCTCTTCTTCGGTCAGATGGCCCCAGAAGGGAAGGGAGTCGTGAAGAAAGACCTGATCGGATTGACTGAGGGACACGGTGCCATGCCTCCTAATCTTTTTTAAAGATGGTTTTCGCCGCTTGGCACAGATTGCTCCGCCGGTTCTTGCCCGCCGGAGCGGATTGCATCATTCAGACGGTGCAGAAACGGGAACGTGATTTTCAGCGCGATGAAAAAAGTCAGGCAGTCTGCCGCCGGCTGGCTGAGCTGAACGCCGAGCAGGCCGAAAAATCTGGGGAAAGTCAGGATGATGGGCAGAAAACAGAACCCCTGCCGCAAAACGGAAATCCAAGTGGCCTGCTTTGCCATGCCGATAGACTGAAACAGCATGTTGGAAATGATCACGAAAGTCTGAAGCGGCATCATTGCGCACTGTGCCCGGAATGCAAGCGCGCCGATCGCAATGACCTGGGGGTCATTGCGGCGGAACAGCGCCATGATCTGCGGCGCAAAAACAAATGCGACGGAACCCAAAATCAACAGGCCGAAAAAAGAAACCCGCACGCAGAACCAGTAAGCTTCTTTCAGGCGGGTGTAACATTTCGCGCCGTAGTTGTAGCCCGCGACCGGCTGAAATCCCTGGCCGAAACCAAGCAGGGCGGCAAGCAAAAAGAAAAAAGCGCGCCCGACAATGGACATGGCGGCAACGGCGGCATCGCCGTAAACCGCGGCGGAAACGTTCAGGGCGATTGTCGCAATGCTGGCGAGACCCTGGCGGAAGAAAGAAGGCATGCCGGTTTTCAAAATTTCGGCGTGCATGCTCGCTCTGCGGGAAAAATGCCGGAAGCTGAGTTTAATAATGGTACGGTGGCTGATGTAGTTGGAAATCAGAATAAGAAAGCTGATGCTCTGGCTGATGATAGTTGCGATCGCCGCCCCGGCGATGCCGAGATGAAAGGTGAAAATCATGACGGGGTCCAGCGCGACGTTTAAAATGCATCCGGTGGCGATGCCGACCATGGAAAAGAAAGCTTTTCCCTCCGCGCGCAGGTCGTTGTTCATCACGAAGGTAGTGCACATAATCGGGGCACCGTAAAGAATATACTGCGCGTAACTTTTTGCGTAAGGAAGGATGGTGTCCGTTGCGCCGAGAAACCGCATCAGGCCGTTGCTGAACAAAAGGCCCGGAATCATGATGATAAAACCGGCTGCAATTGCCGCAAAAAAGGCGGTGGAGGCGGCCTCGGCCGCCTCCGTGTTTCGCTTTTCACCCAGCAGGCGGGAGATCACGCCGCCGGACCCCATGCCCAGCGTGAAGCCGACCGCCTGAATGATTGCCATCAGGGAAAATACGATGCCGACCGCTCCCGTGGCGCTGGTGCCAAGCTGGCCGACGAAGTAGGTGTCCGCAAGATTGTAGGCGGCCGAAATCATCATGCTGACCATCGTCGGTCCCGCGAGGGTGCAGACCAGGCGGGGAATCGGCGTTTGAGTCATTTTTATAAATTGTTCATGTGCGTCGGTTGTCGCACGCATTTTCATAGATCACTCCGTTCTGTCTTTTCAATTCCGTCAGTCCGCATACAGCGGTGTGACACCGGCGCTTGCCATCAGCGCGTCTCGATCTTTCTGAGTCGCTCCGTAATAATAGTTATGATCCGTCCCCGTTGCAAAATACAGGTAGTTTGTATTTGCGGGATGCGCCGCGGCGTAGAGAGCGTTGGCGCCCGGGTTGCAGATCGGGCCGGCTGGCAGTCCAGGACTGCGGTTGGGATAGGTATTGTAGTATTGATTAAATTTGCTGCCGAATTGCGGCACAAGGTATTTATTGCAGTAATCCCGCGTCGAATCCGCCTGAAGGATCATGCCGGCCTTAAGCCGGTTGTGAAACACGGAAGACACTTTCTTCATGTCGTCCGGATCGTCGGCTTCCCGCTCGATGACAGAGGCCAGCGTAACCAGCTGATCCGTCGTCATGCCGGAATAGGAGTATCGGGTCCCAATCCGGCTTTCCGCGTTGCGCAGAAACTTCCCGACGGCATCCTGCGGCTTCATGCCGAGATAGAACTCATAGGTTTCCGGGTACAGGTAGCCTTCCAGCCTGTAGCAGCGGTGCGAGCTGCTCTTTATTTTGGCGACCAGAGGGTAATAGCTGAAATCGTAAGTTTGGGAAGCTTTGATGAAATCCGCACTGCTGCAGACCCCGTGCGCTTCCAGCCGCGCCGCCACCTGGGGCAGGGCAAATCCCTCCGGCATCGTGATGTTGACCGTTTTGGCCTTTTCCAGCGCCTGGCTTGAAGAAGCTTTCCCGGAAGCGGCCGCGCTGGAAGACGGGAGAGAGGCCGCGGAGGAAACGCTGGAAGACGTCTCTTTTGAAGCTGCGGAAGAAGAGGAGTTCTCACTGGAGGGCAAAGAGGAAGAAGCGGACTTTGGGGCGGAAGAACAGGCAAAGAGCAGACTGAGCAGAACGGCGGGCAAGATCAGGCAGATTTCTTTTTTCATAAAGATTCTCCAAAGTTGATCCGGGAAAAAGCCGGGAATAAAACAGTAATCTACTCTCATTATAAGACACTGTGTCGAGTTTTACAACCGATCCGGTCCGTCTGGAAAGATCTGACTCTCTAGAGGAGGAAAAAAGATCAAACAACCTGAAACAGATAAAATTTTAAGTAAGAGGTTTCCGGTACGTTCCAAAGAATCGGGTGATCCGGCGCCTGCTGCCTCGCCTCAATCTGCCGCAGGGAGACCTGCGCATCTGCCGCCGCGCGGCGAAGCACGCCGTGGAACAGTTCCTCCGTCATAAAGTGTGAGCAGGAGCAGGTTGCGAGGTATCCGCCGCGGGGCAGCAGTTTCATCGCGCGGTAATTGATTTCCCGGTATCCGCGGGAGGCGTTTATCACCGTCCGGCGCGATTTGGTGAAAGCGGGCGGATCCAGAATGATAAGATCATATTCTTCTTTTTTGCTTTCTAGGGATGGCAGAAGGTCGAACACATCGGCGGTTTCAAAGGTCATCCGGTCGGAAAGGCCGTTGCGCTCTGCGTTTTCCTGTGCCATGGCAATCGCGCTCTGCGAGACATCTACCGCGTGAACATGCTCCGCGCCGGCTTTTGCCGCGTTCAGTGCGAAGCTGCCCGTATCGGTGAAACAGTCCAGAACCCTTTTGCCGGGGCTGATGGCTGCGACCGCCCGGCGATTATATTTCTGATCGAGAAAAAATCCGGTTTTCTGCCCCTTTTCAAAATCAACCGCGTATTCAATACCGTTTTCGCGAATGATAACGGCGCTGGTTTCGGGGACGGGCAGGCCTTCCAACGGGAAAAAACCGCGTTCTCTTTTCATGCCCTCTAAATCCCGAAGCCTAGAGTCATTTCGTTCGTAGATGCCGTCGATTTTCTGCCCGTCCTCGGTAAGAATCCGCAGCAGCAGGCGGAACAGCGTTGGTTTAATCCGATCTATGCCGAGGGAGAGGGTCTGCGTCACAAGAATGTTCTCAAACCGATCCACGGTCAGTCCGGGGAAGAAATCCGCTTCCCCGAAAATGATGCGGCAGCAGGTCAAATCTTCTTTCGATAGAACGGCTTTGCGATAGTTCCAGGCATAGCGCAGCCTGCGCTCGAAAAACGCCTCGTCGAACCGGTCGTTCGCGTTGCGGGAGATCAGGCGGACCCGGATCTTGGAATGGGAATTGTAAAAGCCCGTCCCGAGAAACACGCCGCGCGGGCCGAAAACGTCCGCCAGTTCCCCGTCCGGGCAGGGCCCGCCGCCGGTGATCTCTGTGCCGTAGATCCACGGGTGCCCCCTTAAAACGCTTTGCTCCGCCTTTCGCGTGACGGTCAGCGGGGGATATCTGCGCTCTTGTTTCATCCAAACAACCTCTCAAACGCCGGGGCGGGCGCGCCGGCGCGCCCGCTTCGCAAAGATCGCCGTGCCCCGCCGGAACCGGTCCTCGGACCGGGCGGCGTCTCGGCTTTTTCCATTCATTATAGCACGGCGCGGGCGCTTTGCAAGCGGTCCTTTCCGCCGCAAATCCCGGCGAACCGCTTACAGTTTTGTCTTTTTCCTTGCCAAGCCGCCCGGTTTACGTTATGATAAGACCGTCAGGAATCATAACCCCAACCCGCAAAAGGAGGGAATTCCGATGAAAAAGACGATTCTTTGGGTCCTGGCGGCTGTGGTGGCGGCCGCGGCCGGCGCCTGGGCCTACCGCGCGAACAGCGCGCCGGCCCCCGCCGGACCGGCCTCCTCCGTTTCTTCCGTTTCCCTAGACCTTTCCTCCGCCTCTTCCGGACCGGCTTCCTCCGAACCGGCCGCGTCGCAGGGCGCTTCCGGACAGAAGCTGACCGACGGGCAGATCACGGAGAAAATCAAGAAGGAGATCCCGCTCGACTGGGAAAAATACACGATCCGGGAAGAACAGGACAAGCCGGTTTCGATCGGCGGTAAAACGTACCGCACCTACGGGACCTGGGACGCGGATTACCAGGAAGGGCCGCTGATCCTTGTCGATCCGGACGACGGTCAGCTCTACACCTATGTGACCGGCGACGCGAAGCCGGTTCCGGCGGCGGAGGACCCGGCCTACGGCAAGACGGTCCGCACCGTGACCGGCGCCGTCGAGGACGCGGCGATGATGAGCGTGATCATCCGCACGGAACAGGGAAACAAACTGACGATCCGCCGGATCGGCGTGGAGCTCAAGAATCTGGACGAGGGCTTCCGGGTCGGCAGCTATGTGAAGGTCACCTATACCGGCACCTATTCGGGGGACAGCAGCCAGCGGATGTTTGTCAAGAAGATCGAGGGAGTCAGGCAGTAACCGGCGGATGCCGGATGAAAAGAAGAACGCCCGCCCCGGGGGAAAGATCCCGGGGCGGGCGTTTTCAGGCGCCGCGAAAGCCGCGCAACCGCAAAGCTGCGGCGCAATTCTGATCCCCGTTTTGCGGCGCTTGGCGGTCAGCAGTTGCCCTCGAACACCCACCGCAGGTGCCGCCGCGCGACGGCGGCGAGCGCATAGACCGTTTCGACCGGCGTCGGCCCGCGGTCCGTCATCCGGTACCGCGGGAAAAAGCGCGTGACGTGCAGCGCAAGGTCCGGGTCGATCCCGGAAAGCCACGCGGAGAGCCGGTCCATCTCCCCGGGTGAGTCGTTTTCGCCGGGGACGATCAGCGTCGTCACCTCCACATGGCACCGCCGCGCCGCGGTTTCGATCGTGCGCCTGACGGGCTCCAGCCCGCCGCCGAGTCTGCGGTAAAACGCTTCCGTAAAGCCCTTGAGGTCGATGTTCATCGCGTCGATCAGCGGCAGAAGCTCCAAAAGCGGCTTTTCGTTGACATAGCCGTTCGTCACCACGACGTTCACAAGGCCGTTTTTACGGTTGAGCGCGGCGCAGTCGCGGACGTATTCCGGCGCGATCAGCGGTTCGTTGTAGGTGAAGGCGAGGCCGATGTTCCCGCGGCTTTTCAGCTCCGCCGCCCGTGCGGCCAGGGCTTCGGGGGAGATGACCGTCGTCTCGGCGCCCTCCCGCCCCGCCATGGAGATCTCGTAATTCTGGCAGAACGGGCAGCGCAGATTGCAGCCGTAGCTTCCGACGGAGAGGATCCGCCCGCCCGGATGGAACCGGCGCAGCGGCTTTTTTTCGATCGGGTCCAGCGCGAGGGACGTCACCCGGCCGTAGTTTTCGCAGACGACGGCGCCGTTCCGGTTCGTCCGCGCGCCGCAGAACCCGGTGCGCCCTTCCTCCAGTTCGCAGGCATGGGGGCACACCCCGCAGACGGCGGTCATGTGTGGCGCACCACCTCGAAGCGCTCCGTCGTGAACGGTTCGCCCTTCGGGATGCCGGCCTTCTGCAGCGCGATGTCCACCTGCTCCCGCGGGGTCGAAACCCCGGGCAGGTTCGGCAGCAGCACGCCGCAGCGGGCGCCGCTGCGCACGACCACTCCGTACCGCGCCGCGTCGAGGTCGTCCATCGCCGGGGCCGGCTCCGTCGGGCCGAGCACGTCGACGCTGTAGACGAGATCGGGCAGCTCCTCCCGCGTCACGGGATCGAAGCGCGGGTCGCGCGTCCCGGCGCTGATCGCGTTGCGGATGATCTCCATGCCGACGTTTTCCCGCACCGGTTCGATGGTCCCGATGCATCCGCGCAGCCGCCCGTCCTTTTTGAGCGAAACGAACGCGCCGGCCCTGCGCTGTGTCAGCTCCGCGGGCAGGTTTTCCGGCAGGGAGATGCGGCGGCCCTCTTTGATCCAGGTCTCCAGCGACAGACGCGCGAGCCGGACGCACGCGTCCTCCCGTCCGCGCCGGGCGGCGAGGTCCCCGCGGTTCCGGCGTTCCAGCGCGTCCCCGAACCGCCGGCTTTCGTCCGGGCCGAGCGGCCGGAACCCGCAGACCGCGTAACCGACCCCGAACGGCCCTTCGTAGGACAGAAACTCCGATTTTACCCGGAGGCCGTCGAACGCGCCGGCCATGATCTGGAACGAGGGGAGGCCGCACTCCCCGGCCGCCTCGCAGAAATCCGGGTCGAACGTCAGGAACCGCGGAAAGTCGCAGGACCGCATCGCGTCCGTCACCTGCCGGTCGAACTCGGGTCCCTCCTTCGCGAAGCCGTACGGCCCGTCCTCCTTCAGCCGGTGGGAAAGATCGCCGCTCGCGACCAGCACGGTCCTGCGGCCGAGCTTTTCCGCAACCCGCGCGATGCAGGTGCCGTACCGGTAGTGGGTCAGCGCCGGAAGGCCGGAAACCGAACAGCGGACCAGGCGGAAGCCGTGCGCGCGGCGGCTGATGAAATGGAGCGGGACCAGCGCGCCGTGGTCGATCGGGCGGCCCTTGTCCCCAAGCGTCCCGGCGGGCAGGCGCCGCCGCCCCGCCTCCTCCTCGAGGGCGGAGACAAACTCCGTATCGCAGGAAAATTCCAGCGGCGCCTCGCCGGACCCGAAATCGGAAAAATCGCCCCTCGCCTTCTCGCCCGGCGCAATGTGCAGATAATCGGCGTATAGCACCGCGTGCGGAGAAAGCACGACGATCGTGTCCGGCTTTGCCTCCGCGATCTCCCGCGCCGCCCGTTCGTAGGCCGCCGTGGTTTTTCGGATTTTCTGTTCTTCGCCCTTGCCGACCGACGGGATGACGACCGGCGGATGCGGCAGGATGAATGCACGAATCACAGCCATAGCCATAACCACCTTTCCATATTCTTATTATAACCCGGGCGGAGAAAAAGAAAAGCGGGCGCGGAAAAGAAAATATCCGCGCGAAAGGGGAAAAGGGCGGATCCCCGCCCCGCCGGGCGGCATTGTGTGGTATAATAAAAATAATATCAACTACGGTGCCCGCGGTTCCTGCCGGGCCGCGCGGGCTTTGGAGGCAGTCATCATGGAAACAAAACAGGAACGTCTGTTTTTCCGCAGATTTCAGCAGCAGGAGCTGGACGGCGGCGCGCTGTATGCAAAAATCGCGGGGCTTGCGAAGGAGGCGCACGACCGGGAGGTCCTTTTCTCCATCTCGCGCGACGAATACCGCCACGCGCAGACCTACGCCAAATATTCCGGCGGCGCGCATCTGAGGCCGAACCGCCTCAAGGTTCTGGCCTATGCGGCCGCCGCGAGGATCCTCGGCTACACGTTTGTGATCAAGCTGCTGGAAAACGGAGAGGACAGGGGGATCCGCGCTTTCCGCGGCAGCGGCCTGAGCTGCCCGGAATACGACGGGATCTTTCAGGATGAAAACCGCCACGAGGCGGCGCTGATGGAGATGCTGGACGAGGAGCGCCTCCGCTTTCTCGGCGAGATCGTGCTCGGGATGAACGATGCGCTCGTCGAGCTGACGGGGTCGCTCGCCGGCTACACCTTCGCGATGCAGAACACGAAGGTGATCGCGATGGCCGGCCTGATCACCGGGATTTCGGCGACCCTGTCGATGGCGGCCTCCGGCTTCCTGTCCGCGCGTGCGGCGGGCGCCAAGGACGCCTCGAAGTCTTCGCTTTACACGGGAATCGCGTATCTCGTCACCATCGTGCTGCTGATCCTGCCGTACCTGCTGTTCCCGGCACAGCTGTATCTGGGCGCGCTGGGGGTCACGCTCCTGATCGCGGTCGCCGTGATCGCCGGGTTCAATTTTTATGTTTCCGTCGCGCGGGACAAGCCGTTCCGCCGCGGCTTTCTCGAAATGGCGTGCATCAGCCTCGGCGTCGCGGCGATCTCGTTCGGCGTCGGGATCGTCGTCAAGAACGTGCTCGGGATCGACCTGTAACGGCGGCTGAAACAATCGTTTCCAAAGGCCCCGCTCCGGCGGCGCCTTTGGAAAACGCATGAGGAGGGAAACGGTCCATGAAAATCGAAAAGGCCGCGATGATCGGCATGGGCGCGATCGGAGCGATCTACGGACAGAAGCTGAACCAGACTTACGGCGAGGACTTCGCGGCCGTCGCGGGGGGAAGCCGCGCCCGGCGGCTCAGGGAAAACGGCGTCGTCGTCAACGGGGAGTCCTTTGCGCCCCGGGTGGCGGAGCCCGGGGAGGAGTTTGCGGCGGACCTGGTGCTGGTGAGCGTCAAAAACTACCAGCTGGACCGGGCGGTCGAGGACATCCGGGGGTTTGTCGGCAGGGGCACCGTGATTCTCCCGCTGCTCAACGGCGTGACGGCGCGGGACCGGCTCGCGGCCGCGTTCCCGGGGAACACCGTGCTTTACGGGCTGGTGATCTACATCGACGCGGTCCGCACGGACGCGGGGGTCGTCCATACGAAGGACGGCGTGATCCAGTTCGGCGAGGCCGACAACACGTCCCCGTCCCCGGCCGTGGAGGCCGTGCGGCGCTATCTGGACGGGGCCGGGATCCAGACGGAGGTCTGCCCGGACATGATCCGCGCGGTCTGGAAAAAATGGATGATGAACGTCGGCGTCAATCAGGTTTCGGCCGTCACCCGCTTCCCTTACGGAAAGATCGGCGCCGTTCCGCCCGCCCTCGCGCTGCTGCACGAGGCGATGATGGAGGTGGTCGCGCTGGCGAACGCCTCCGGCATCGATTTGACGGAGCGGGAGGCGCGGGAATTCGAGGATCTGTTCGGCAGCTTTTCGCCGGCGGGAAAAACTTCGATGCTGCAGGACGTGGAGGCGAAGAGGCGCACGGAGGTGGACTACTTCGGCGGAACGGCGGAAAGGCTCGGCGAGAAGCTGCATGTCCCCACGCCGGTGAACCATGTGCTGACGCTCCTGATCAAAAGCATCGAGGCCGCCTACTGATTCCGTAAAAAAAGGCGGGCCTTCGGAACACCGAAGGCCCGCCTGCCTTTTCGGCGGGGCGGGAGGAAGAAAAGGCCGTCAGGTCCTTTTCGGCAGGCCCGGATAATCGAGCGTGGCGAAGTAGTCGGCCGGGGTTTCCGCGCGCCGGATCAGCCTCACGGAACCGTCCTCCCGCAGCAGGAGCTCGGCGGAGCGGAGCTTGCCGTTGTAGTTGTAGCCCATCGA
>DHDF01000120.1:1001-4064 GCA_002399225.1 bacterium UBA4883 | reverse complement strand
AATTTGTCGTTGTTTTCGCACAGACCGCCGGTGACGTCGTATTTATGGTCGCGGGGGGCGTCCTCCTTGCCCATCACGGTGATGTGGTGGTACGCGCCGTACATGGCCGGGCGGAGCAGGTTCGCCGCGCAGGCGTCCAGCCCGATGTATTCCTTGTAGATGTGCTTTTCGCGGATGGCCGTGGCCACCAGGCAGCCGTACGGCGCCAGCATGAAGCGGCCCATTTCGGTGTAGAGCGCCACGTCGCCCATTCCTTCCGGAACAAGGATTTCCTCGTAGGCCTTCTGCACCATGCGCCCGATTTTCAGGATGTCGGCGGGCGTCTGTTCCGGGCGGTACGCCACGCCCACGCCGCCGGAGAGGTTGATGAACGCGATGCGTGCCCCCGTTTCCCGGTGGAGCTCCACGGCGAGCCGGAACAGACGCCCGGCCAGAACGGGGTAGTATTCGTTGCCGGCCGTGTTGCTCGCGAGGAACGCGTGAATTCCGAAGCGCTTTGCGCCGAGCTGCTGGAGCCTTTTGAACCCTTCCGTCATCTGTTCGCGCGTAAAGCCGTATTTGGAGTCGCCCGGGTTGTCCATAATGGCGTTGCTGGCCTGAAAGACTCCGCCCGGGTTGTAGCGGCAGCAGATGGTTTCCGGGATGCCGCAGAGCCGGTTGAGGATTTCAATGTGGGTGAAGTCGTCCAGGTTGATGACGGCGTCCAGCCTGCGGGCCAGCAGAAAGTCGGCGTCGGGCGTCTCGTTGGAGGAGAACATGATCTCATGCCCGCGGAACCCCACGGCGTCGGAGAGCATCAGCTCCACGAGCGACGAGCAGTCCGCGCCGCAGCCTTCCTCCCTCATAATCCGAAGGATATACGGGTTGGGGGTCGCCTTCACGGCGAAGTATTCGCGGTATCCGCGGTTCCAGGAAAAAGCCCGGTTGACTTTCCGCGCGTTTTCGCGGATCCCTTTTTCCTCGTACAGGTAAAACGGTGTGGGGTATTTTCGTGCGATTTCCTTCAACTGTTCGTGCGTGACAAATGGCCTTTTCATGGGGCTGCCGTTACCTTCCTTCCGTGAGCTGAGTCAGCCGGATCTCGTTTTTCAGGTCTTCTTTAAAGAGGTCGACCAGGTTTTTCTTTTTGGAATACAGACAGGTGGAGTATTCGCCGTCGTCGATGTCGCCGGTCAGGACGCAGGACGAGTCCACGATCAGCCGGATCTGCCGCCGCTTTTTTTCCGTGTGCCACACGGTCGCCCCGTCCATCCGGAAGGAGCTTTCCGTGATGAGCACCACCTTCCGCCCTTTGGCGGCGGCGCCGGCGAGCTCGGGGCGGATCCGCTCCATGATTTCCGCCGACATGGATGCGTAGATCCGCATCCGCGCTCCGTCCGCCATGACGCGCATCTTGTTCAGGATATTGGTTTCCCCCACGACGGTCAGGTATCCCCCGGAAGGCTCCACGCGGCCCGGAAGAGCGCGCTTCAGCTCTTCGCGGTCCCGCTGGAGCGACGCGATGCGGCCGCTGCAGAATTCCTCGGCGGGCACGGCGGAGTACCGCGTGACCGCGCTTTCGGAAAGGCAGGCGGCGCCTTTTTCCACCAGCCCGGCGAGCGCGGTGTAGATGTTGGAGCGGGAAATCCCCGTCGCTTTCGCGGCTTCGTAGCCGGTCAGCTCCCCTTCCGCGCACAGGGTGCAGTACACCCGCGCTTCCTGGTTTGTCAGGCCGAACCGCATCAAAAGGGCCGCGGCGTCCATCCCTTCCGCCTCCCGCCTTATAGTATTCCTGTACAGGAATACTATAGCCGATGCGGGAAACTTTGTCAAGAAGCGTTTTTCGCCGGTCGAGCCGGGAAAAATAACATTTTGTGATTTTATGGGATACAAATATTCCGGAATTCGGATATAATAGATTCTGGATCGTTATCCTAATTCAGAAAGGAAGTCGAAAATATGGCAGTCGTAACGGTAACGGGGGACAACTTCGATTCCGCCGTCCTGAATTCCGACAAGCCGGTTCTCGTCGATTTCTGGGCGTCCTGGTGCGGCCCGTGCCGCATGGTTTCCCCCATTGTGGACGAAATCGGCAACGAAAGCGACGGAAGATACAAGGTCGGCAAAGTCAACGTGGATGAGGAGCCCGATCTCGCGGCCCGCTTCAACGTGATGAGCATCCCGACCCTCATGGTCTTCAAAAACGGCGAGCCCTCCAAAACGTCCGTCGGCGTAAAAAGCAAGCAGGATATTCTGGAAATGCTCGACTGACGTCCGCGCGGCCCCGCGGGAAAGGATCCCGCGGGGCCGCCTGCTGCGGGGAGGATGCTTGAGCCATGCTGAAAATTCTTCTGGGCGACATCACAAAGCAGAGGGCCGGCGCGATCGTGAACGCGGCGAACTGCTCGCTCCTGGGCGGAGGCGGCGTGGACGGGGCCATCCACCGTGCCGCGGGCCCGGAGCTGCTGGAAGAGTGCCGCGCGCTCCACGGCTGCGAAACCGGGAAGGCGAAGATCACGAAGGGGTACCGCCTGTCCGCGAAGTACGTTATTCACACGCCGGGGCCGGTCTGGCGCGGGGGGAACGGGGAAGACAAGCTGCTGAAAAGCTGCTACGATTCCTGCCTTGCCTCGCGTCCCGGTACGGCTGTGAAACCGTGGCGTTCCCGTCCATCAGCACGGGGGTTTACTGTTTCCCCGTGGAGAGGGCGGCGAAGATCGCCGTTTCCGCCATTCTGGATTTTCTGAAACGGGACGGCACCGTCAAGACCGTGGCCATGGTCTGCTTCGACCCCGCGACCAAAGCCGCCTACGACAGGGCTTTGCGGGCCGCCGAGGCGCAGGATCGCCCGTAGCCGCGCGGACGCAAAAAACCGGCGGGGATTGTCCCGCCGGTGTCTTTCGGTCTGTTTCAGTTTACCACCCGGACTTTGTCGGCGGAAATGTCCTTCAGCGTCGCGCAGCCGGTCATCTTCATCGTGTCCCTCAGCTCCGCGATGATTTTCCGCGTGTAAAGCGCAACGCCATCCTTTCCTCCGCCGCAGGCGGCGATCACGTACGGCCGGCCGATCAGCACGGCGTCCGC
>DHDF01000120.1:717-870 GCA_002399225.1 bacterium UBA4883 | reverse complement strand
CGGCCGATCAGCACGGCGTCCGCCCCGAGCGCGAGCGCCTTGAACACGTCGAGCCCCGTGCGGAACCCGCCGTCGATGAAGATTTTGATCTTGTCTCCGGTGATTTTTTTGATCTCCGGCAGCACCTCGATCGTTGCGGGTGTCTGGTCGATC
>DHDF01000120.1:0-532 GCA_002399225.1 bacterium UBA4883 | reverse complement strand
CCCTCCCGCCGTGGTTGGAGATCACGATCCCGTAGGCACCGCACTCAATCGCCTTGACGGCGCCGACCTGCGTCATGATGCCCTTCAGGATGAACGGGCGCCCCGCGTACTCCGCAATCTTGGAAAGCTCCGCCACGCCTTTGGCGCGGACCGGTTTCCCCGCGGCGGCGAGGAGCGGCAGTCCGGCGGCGTCGATGTCCATCGCCATCGCCATGGCGCCGGAAGCCTTCACAAGGTCCATCTTTTCGCGGAGCGTGTCGCCGCTCCACGGTTTCACCGTCGGCACGGCGACGCCCCCGGCGGCCTTTACGGCGGCCAGCGGGTCTTTCAGGAAGAAATCCGGCGCCCCGTCGCCGGTGAACGCGGCGCACCCCGCTTCGGCGCAGCCGGGAACCAGCGCCTCGGCGTAAGTCCTTTCGGTCAGGTATCCGTTGTAGTTGGTGCCGAGTCCGCTGATCGGCGCGGCAAAAACCGGCGCCGCAAAGGTGCGGCCGAACAGCTCGGCGGAAGGGTCCTGCCCGCGGTCCTCGTA
>DHDF01000117.1:6636-9898 GCA_002399225.1 bacterium UBA4883 | reverse complement strand
CTCCATGTCGCGCTTTGCCGCCCTCGCCGCCATATCGGCGCGCTTGTCATACAGCTTTTTCCCCTTGCAGAGACCAATCTGTACCTTAACCAGAGAGCCCTTAAAATAAACAGAAATCGGGATCAGGGCATACCCCTGCTGTTTCACCATACCGAACAGCCGCAGGATCTCTTTTTTATGCATCAACAGACGGCGGACGCGCATCGGATCTTGATTAAAGATATTCCCATGTTCATACGGGCTAATGTGCATCCCCCGAATCTGCAATTCCCCATTGTCGATTGCGCACCAAGAATCTTTCAGGTTTACCTGACCCTTGCGGATCGATTTTACTTCCGTCCCGCAAAGTTCAATTCCGGCCTCCATGCTTTCCTCAACAAAGTAATCATGATAGGCTTTTTTGTTTTTTGCAATCGTTTTAAAAGAATCTTTCCGCATAAAAGCCCCTTCTTTTCGGGAATTAGAGAATAGCATATTTTGTTCCGGTTGTCAAGGGTTTATGTAAACTTAAGGCGTTCAAAGCTCGCTTCGCCCTTCCAGCGCACGGGCCAAGGTAAACTCATCCGCGTATTCCAAATCGCCCCCGACCGGGATTCCGTAGGCAAGGCGCGTGACCTTGACCCCAAGCGGTTTTAAAAGGCGCGAAATGTACATGGCGGTAGCCTCCCCTTCGACGGTCGGGTTGGTTGCCATGATGACTTCCCTGACTTTCGGATCTTTCTGCCCGATCCTGGCAAGCAGTTCTTTAATGCAGAGCTGGCCGGGGCCGATTCCGTTGAGTGGGGAAATCACCCCATGAAGGACATGATAAACCGCATTAAATTCGTGCGTGCGCTCCAGGGCGACCACGTCGCGCGGATCTTCAACCACGCAGATAACCGAATGATCCCGCGCGGGATCGCGGCAGATCGGGCACAGCTCTTCCTCCGTCAGATTACAGCAGATTTTACAGTAATGGATCTTCTGATGCGCTTCCAAAATCGCATTGGAAAACTCTTTCACGCCATCGTCGGTCAGACCAAGCACATAATAGGCAAGGCGCTGCGCGCTTTTACTGCCGACGCCGGGCATCCGCTCAAACTGATCCGTCAGACGCGAAAAAGACGGAATATGGTAGGTCGCCATCGTTTACAGCAAGCCCGGCACGTTCAGGCTGCCGGAAATCTTTCCCATGCTTTCTTCCTTATCGTTCGCCGCCGCGCGCAAAGCCTCATTGACCGCGGCAATCACCAGATCAGAAAGCATCTCCACATCTTCGGGGTCCACAACTTCCGGCTTGATCTCCAGCGCTTTTACTTCCATTTTGCCGGTTACAGTGGCACGGACCGCATCTCCGCCGGAAGAAGCCGTATAGTCCTTTTCTTCCAATTCCTGCGTCACCTGGGCCATCCGCTCCTGCAGCTTTTGAGCCTGGCGCGCAATCTGCTGCAAATTGGATGCGCCTCCGCCGCCGTATCCCTGGGGCAGTCTCGCTTTCATGAAATCTCCTCCTGTTATTTTGTTTCGACCGGGATTCCCTCATCTTCCGCTTTCCGGGCAAGGCGGGCCAGGGGATCGTCCTTCCTGCAGTCTTCTTTCGGCTTTTGGTACGGCCCAAGGTTATAGGTTCTCCCGGTCACCTGCTGAATGGCCCGCCGCATGTTTTCCCGCTGCTCCGGCTTTCGAAGCAGCCGGAACGCGATTTCATTTGGGGCATCGATCAGGACATAATCCCCGCTGACATAGGCGGTAGAGCCGTTAAAAGCCGCCGCAATCGTATGGGAATAATTTTTCAGCGTCTGGACAATCTCCGGCCATTCGGTCAGCTTTTCCGCTTTGGTCTGCAGCTTTTCGATATTTTTTTCCGGCCCGGCTAAAGCGTTTTCCCGCCGAACCGGCTTGGCATCTTCCCCGCCGGCTGTTTTTGCGTCAGGTTCCGGCTGTTCCGGTCCCGACTTAGGGGAAACTGTGGCAGAAATGGCCGCGGGCCGGTGGGGAACCGTAGCAGCGGACGGCCGCGCTCCGCCGCGCTCCAGTGCTTCCACACGCCTCAGCAACGCTTCGGGGGAAGTATCCAGCTGCGGAGAGCAAAGGCGAAGCATGGCAAGTTCAAATTCCATCCTGCGGTCTCCCCCGTGGAACATTTTTTCCAGCGTTTCCTGAAGGGTATCCATCCCATGCAGAACCATCGTCATGGAAACCGCTCCCGCCTGTTCTTTCAGCTCGCCGAACTCCGCATCCGTCACGGCAAGCAGAGAACGGGGATTTTTCATCGTTTTGATCAGCATCAGGCTGCGAAAATGAGAGGACAGTTCCTCGCACAGTCTCGCCATATCTTTGGAAGCGGTATACAGCCGGTCAATGACCTCGAGCGCAGCGCCGCTGTCCTGGCGGCAAATCGCATCCGTCAGCTGAAACAGATGCTCCCGCCCGACCAGTCCGGCCGTTTCCACAACGACATCTTCCGTTACATGTTTGGAACGCCCAAAGCACTGATCCAGAATTGAAAGCGCATCGCGCAGGGCGCCGTCGGCCAGCCGGGCGATCAGAAGTGCCGCCTGCGGGTCAATGGAAGCGTTTTCCCGGCCTGCAACATAGGAAAGGCGCGCCGCGATCTCATTGGGCGGAATCCGGTGGAAATCGAAACGCTGGCAGCGTGAAAGAATCGTCGCCGGCAGCTTGTGCACCTCCGTGGTGGCCAAAATGAAAATCACATGCGCCGGCGGCTCTTCCAAGATCTTGAGCAGCGCATTGAAAGCACCGACGGAAAGCATATGGACTTCATCAATGATATAGACCCGGTACTTTGCGGCGGCAGGCGTAAAATTGGCCTCTTCCCGCAGGGTGCGGATACTGTCAACGCCGTTGTTGGAGGCGGCGTCGATCTCGACGATATCCATGACCGAGCCGTCGTCGATCCCACGGCAGATTTCACATTCACCGCAGGGATCTCCGTCTTTTGGATGCAGGCAGTTGACCGCCTTGGCAAGGATTTTGGCGCAGGTGGTTTTACCGGTCCCGCGGGAACCGGTGAACAGGTACGCATGCGCCACTCTTCCGGACATCAGTTCATTTTTCAGCGTCTGTGTGACCTGCGGCTGGCCGACTACTTCGGAAAAAGTCTTTGGCCTCCATTTTCTGTAAAGGACCTGATACATGCCAACTCACCGCCCCCAAAAACGGAAAGCAAGACAGACCGCGCTTCCACGGTGCTCATGCGATTGGATATGCGGACGGACAGACCGGCTGCATCGCACGGGGCAACTCCGCTTAATGCTGCTCG
>DHDF01000117.1:1874-6473 GCA_002399225.1 bacterium UBA4883 | reverse complement strand
GCCGCACAGAGCCCGCCCGGCCGCATATCCCATCGCACGCTTCTCTGTCTTGCTTCTCTGCGTGTGTAAAAAGATCACGGTTGTTATTATACCCTATTTCTTTTCAAAAGACAACCTGTATTTCCCCCGTTTTTAGGCCGCTTATTTTTAAATTTTAAGAAGGTCTGAAAACGCGCTTTTTCCCCTGTACTCCGGCAAGCTTATAAAAAAATAAATTTTCTCTTGACATTTATAAGAGATTGAAATATTCTTAATATTTAGATGAAATTCTAAATGAATAGAAGATGAAACCGTGCCCCTTCCGCAGACATTCAAAGCTCTTTCGGACCCGACGAGGCGGGAAATTTTAGCCCTTCTGAAGGAAGGCCCCCTCTCCGCCGGGGAAATTGCTTCCCATTTCTCCATAGCCGGCGCGACGATATCGCATCACCTTGCGGTTTTAAGGGAAGCTGGCCTGATTTCCTGCTGGCACAAGGGAAAATACATTTATTATGAACTGAACCTTTCGGTTTTTGAAGAAGTTCTCCGCTGGTTTCAGCAATTTTTTAGACAGAAAGAAGATAAAAGGCTATGAAATTTAATTCAACTACACGGTGGGAATCCGGGTGCCATGGACTTTAGCCAGCGAAGACAACTGGCGACAAACGCATCGGATGGCAGGCCCCGTCTGGGTAGCCGGAGGAATTCTGATTGCGTTTTCCGGTTTTCCGAACCTGACGTGGCTCTCAATTCCCGCTGTTATCCTGCTGGCAGTCATTCCGGTGGTCTATTTTTATCTGATTTGGGTGCGAGGCCGCCGGTAATAAAAAGGGGTCGGCTTCCAGGCCGGCCCTGATTCGAATCCAAAAAGGAGTTTTCAAGTATGGTCTCTTTCCCGGTTGTCTTTGCACTTGCCTTCGCGTCTGTGTGCACGTTAATCATGCCGGTCCTTCTGCTTCTGATTTTGTGCCTCAGACATCAGATTTCACAGAAGCCGATGTGGATCGGCGCGGCGGCGTTTTTTGTTTCGCAGATCTGTCTGCGCCTGCCGATTCTGGCAACAGTTTCCCAACAGAGCTGGTTCAAAGAATTTGCACGGAACAATACGATTCTCTACTGTTTCATTCTGGCGCTGACCGCCGGCCTGTTTGAAGAGAGTGCCCGATACGTCGGTGCGCGCTGTCTGCTGAAAAATCAGCATTCGTTCCGCGACGCTGTCGCGTTCGGCCTCGGCCACGGGCTTTGCGAAGCCGTGCTGCTGGTCGGTCTAACGGAAATTTCCAACCTGGTGTTCTGCCTGATGCTGAACAGCGGTGCTATCTCTTCCCGCATGATCCCATCCCTGAAGGCCTCCGTCAGCGCAATCCAGACCCTCACACCCGCCGCGGTTTTCATGGCAGTCTGGGAACGCGTCTTTACGGTGATGTTTCACGTTTTCGCCACCGTGCTGGTTTTCCGGGCCGTGCGGGAAAGAAAGATCCGTTTCTGGCTGTTTGCGTTCGCGGCACATACCCTGACAGATTTTCTCTCCCCTCTGCTGAGCCGGTACAACGCCTGGGCCGGGGAAGGCTCTGTCTGCGTTTTCGGTGCGGTCGGCATATGGCTTGCCCTCCGGATGCGTCCGGCGTTTCAAAAGCCGGAGACAGCGGGCACAGATGCCTGAAGCGTCTTTTCCACGGCCGCTGTCTATGCTATACTATATTATAGTTATAGATAGACAGATAAAAACAGGAAATGACAAAAGGCGGCGATTTTTTGTATCAGACGTGGGAAGAATTGGAACATGCCTGCCTGAACTGCAGCAAATGCGGCCTGTGCGAAGGGCGTACTCATGTGGTGTTCGGCGCGGGAAACCAAAGGGCAAAAGTACTGTTTGTCGGCGAAGGGCCGGGCGAACAGGAGGATTTGCAGGGAAAACCGTTTGTTGGGCGCAGCGGACAGCTTTTGGATAAAATGCTGGATGCGGTGGATTTAAGCCGCGAGGAAAACATTTACATTGGAAATATTGTCAAATGCCGGCCGCCGAAAAACCGCGATCCGCTGCCCGAAGAACAGGAACAGTGCATCGGCTGGCTGCGCAACCAGGTTGCTTTGATGCGGCCGAAAATCATCGTCTGCCTCGGGCGCATCGCCGCCGCAAAGCTGATCCGGCCCGATTTTAAAATCATGAAGGAACACGGCCTTTTCACCGAAAAGAGCGGCGTCCTGATGACGGCGACGCTTCATCCGGCGGCGCTGCTGAGAAATCCGCATAACAAGCCCGGCGCGTTCGAGGACTTTCTTAAGCTGCGGGAAAAGATGGAGAAGCTGGGAATTGCCTAAAAAGCTTTGCAAAACGGCGCGATTGAAAGTGGGAGGCGCGGGAAGACATTAAAAAGTCTTCCCGCGCCTCCCGTGCTTCTCGCGCTGTGTCTGCCGCTCTGCGCCTGTTATTCCAAGTTCTTAAGTTCTTCCCGGAGGTCCGCAATATAGGGTTCCAACTTGGTCTTACGCTCCTGATTCTTTTCCTTTTCCGCCAAATGGTAGTAAGTCAAATACACCCTCAGCTTACTTTGCAGGGCAACCTTAGAATTCGAATTCATTTTAGACCTCCTGTTATCGCGTTTTGTTTACATAATACTGTAAAAATATGAATTCAATATGAACAGGGCAGTTCAGCCACCAAATGTCACATCGCAGTTCTGGTACCACCGAAGTGCATCCAGAAAATGAGAAGGCTGAAAATCCGGCCAATAATCGTCCACGATGTAAAAATCGGCATAGACCGACTGTGCAGGCAAAAAACCGCTCAGGCGTCTGCGCCCGCCCCACCGGATGACCATATCCATTCTGGGGATATCGGCCGACTTCAGCCTTCCATCTTCCGCCAAGCCTCTGAGATCCCATTCCCAGTCATAATTGACTAAGAAATTCAAGTTGATCTTTCCTGTGCCAAAACAGACGCGCCGGTTTGCATATTTTTTCAGTTGCTCCGGAAACGCCGGGGACTCGGTATTCCCCACGACAAGCAGATTGGCATCCTTCCCGCTCAGCAGTTCGACGGCCTCCACGCAGGCCTTTGTAAAAGCATCGCGCTGCTTTTGCACCCGCTTATTGTTGTCTTTTGTAAATCCGTAGAAAGTGGCTTCCCCGACCCCGTACTCCAGAAGCAGTTCGTAAAGGCGGAAGCCGGGTTCAATGCCGTGTGCGTATCCGTCTTCCTTGTTCAGCCCGTTCTGCTGGGCCCATCTTCTGTTTCCGTCCGGAATAATGCCGATATGCGCCGGAACCCTTTTAAACTTTTCCATAAACATCCTCTTGAACCAAAAGATTCTGAAACCAGGGAACCCCTGACAATCCTATTATTTTCCAAAGATTTTTTTTCATTCAAAAATAAAAAACTTTTTTCCGCCCTGTAAAAGCCATGGAGGGAGCCCACAGCCGGAACGGCCACAGGTTCCCTTTCTGCCGAGTCAGCCTTCCCGGACGATTTTCTCAAGGCAGCGGATAAAATCCTGCAAATTGTGAATCTGCACATCCTGCTTCATAATTTCCGCCTGTAAATCTTCCGAAAGAGAGTTGAATTTCTCCTGCATGGACGGATCTATTTTTGTCATAACTGCAATCACCCCGCCGTTTAGCATTTCCCATTCTGCAGGGAAAAAACAACGGTCCGGGTCTTTTCCCTTTCTATTTGCCGGGGTTTCGGGCAAAAAGAGCGCCGGTGGAGTTTTCCGCGGCGCTCTTGAAAATCAAAAAGTCTTTGTTCACGTTACGGTTCCGGGAAAAGCCGGAAACTCATTCATTCACTTTCGAGGCTACTTCCCCCGAAGCTTTCTGAATAAACTTCGACAAATTCATGGAGCCGAGATCCCCGTCTTTGCGGCTGCGTACGGAAACTTCTCCGTTCTGCGATTCTTTTTCGCCGATGACGAGCATATACGGGATCTTCTGAAGCTGCGCTTCGCGGATCTTATAGCCGATCTTTTCATTCCTTGTGTCAATCTCCATGCGCAAACCTGCGGCCGTCAGTTCGTCGGCAACCTTGCGGGCATAGTCCTGCGCGCTGTCGGAAATCGGCAGCACCTTGACCTGCACCGGGGCAAGCCAAATTGGGAACGCACCGGCATAATGCTCCGTCAGGATGGCGATAAAGCGCTCAATGCTGCCGAAAATCACGCGGTGAAGCATAACCGGGCGGTGCTTTTCGCCATCGGCGCCGGTGTAAGTCAGGTCAAAGCGTTCCGGCATCTGGAAATCGAGCTGAATCGTGCCGCACTGCCAGGTCCGGCCGATCGAATCGCGCAGATGGAAGTCGATCTTAGGGCCGTAGAACGCTCCGTCACCTTCGTTTACAACGTAGGGCTTGCCGCTTGTTTTCAGGGCGTGAATCAGCCAGTTGGTCGCCATCTCCCACTGCTCGTCGGTCCCCATGGAATTTTCCGGCCGGGTTGACAGCTCCAGGCTGTAGTCAAACCCAAACACCTTGTAAAAACTGTCAATCAGGTTCATCACGCCGAGGATTTCGCTTTCCGTCTGCTCCGGTGTTGCGAAAATATGCGCGTCGTCCTGGGTAAAACAGCGCACGCGCATCAGCCCGTGCAAGGCGCCGGAAAGCTCGTGCCGGTGCACGAGGCCCAG